>JAZULS010000056.1:0-5536 GCA_045603205.1 Eubacteriales bacterium
CCCTACGATATGTATATTTCAGGCTATGATTGTAAGGCTGTAAACAAGCTTGTGCTTTGGAGCGCTAAGATACCCAGCTTTGATATGGGAGCCTTCTCCCGTGGAGAGTATCTTCGTTCCCTTGAACAGAACACTATGGCAGAGGTCATCTCCAAGGTTCTCTATCCCGCTGACAACCACATAGAGGGCAAGAGACTCAGACTTAAGCAGCAGTACCTGCTTGTCAGCGCATCGCTGCAGAGCATTATTACCGAGCATCTGAAAAAGCATGACAGTCTTCATGATCTCGCAGATTATGTGGCTATTCACATCAATGACACTCACCCCGCACTTTGTGTCCCCGAGCTTATGAGAATCCTCATCGACGTTTACTCATACTCATGGAACGACGCTTGGCGTACCGTAACAAGAGTTATCTCTTACACCAACCATACAGTTCTTCCCGAGGCACTTGAAACATGGAATGTTGATCTGTTCCGCTTGAAGCTCCCCAGAATCTATATGATCGTTGAGGAGATCAACCGCAGACTCTGTGCTGACCTTTGGAAAATGTATCCCGGTGACTGGGACAGAATCTCTCGTATGTCAATTCTTGCGTACTCACAGATCCGTATGGCTAACCTCAGCGTAACTGCATCCCACACCATCAACGGCGTGTCCGAGCTTCACTCCGATATCCTCAAGAAGACCGTATTCCACGACTTCTACAAGGCATACCCCGGCAAGTTTACAAACGTTACCAACGGTATTGCACACAGACGTTGGCTGTGCTACTCCAACAAGGGACTTTCCTCTCTCCTTGACGAAACTATCGGAACATCCTACAGAAAAGACCCCGAGACTCTCGCAGAGTTCAGAAAGTACGAAAACGATCCTGCTGTTCTTGAGCGTCTCAGAGCTATCAAGGCTGAGAACAAGCTTGCTTTCTCGAAGCATTGGTTCAATAAGACCGGCGTTGCGCTTGATGTGAATTCCGTATTCGACACTCAGGTAAAGAGGATCCACGAATACAAGCGTCAGCTTCTCAACGTGCTGAAGGTGCTCTCTTTGTATGCTGAGCTGAAGAATAATCCCAACGCCAACATCACACCTACCACCTTTATCTTCGGCGGTAAGGCTGCCAGCGGTTATCAGATGGCTAAGAACATCATCCGCCTGATCTGGAGCCTTGGCGAAGAGATCGCAAAGGACCCCGTTGCCCGTGATATTCTGAAGGTCATCTATATTGAAGAATATAACGTAACTGAGTCTGAGATACTGATGCCTGCTACCGACATCAGTGAGCAGATCTCCCTTGCAGGTAAAGAAGCCAGCGGTACGGGCTGCATGAAGTTCATGATCAACGGTGCTCTGACTCTCGGTACTCTCGACGGAGCTAACGTTGAGATGAAGGAAGCTGTAGGCGACGACAATATCTATATCTTCGGTCTTACAGACGGTCAGGTAGATGACCTCTGGAAGCGCGGCTATGAGTCTGTCAAGTATTATATGCAGAGCGAAAAACTCCGTGCGGCAATTGATATTCTATCCCAGAAGACCCTTGCAGGTGCAGATTTCAAGAACATCGTAAGCTACCTGCTTTACTCACACGGCGTTTCCGACCCCTATATGTGTCTTGCTGACTTCGATTCTTATCGCAGTACCTTCGACAAGATGATGGTAGATTACGCCGATGCTGAAAACTGGAGCCGTAAGTCTCTTGTAAACATCGCCCAAGCGGGTTATTTCGCTGCAGACCGCAGTATTAAGGATTACGCTGACAAGATATGGCACATAAACAAAATCAGATAAGAGAATTTAAATTCATCTTACCCGACAATAAAGATATTTCTCTGTTCGGAGCTCTGCGCAGCGGTATTACCGTGCGCGCAGAGCTTCATATTCCTACAGAAAAAGCCCCTCTCAGTGTTAAACTCAATATCCACTCCGACGGATACGAGGGGGAAGTGCGCCGTGTTGAGATTCCTCTTGAAAAAATTGCTTCTCCCGAAGGGGAAGAGTGGTTTTACACAGAGATCGACACGGAAAAGCTGTCTCTTCAGCTTGTAGGCGAGACTCACGGACTTTTCTACTATGAATATGTCGTTGAAATTGCCTGCGGAACTCTTCATTTAGGCGGAGAAGAGCCGAAAGTCCTTACCGACGCATGGACAAACGGCGAACGTCAGCTGCTCATATTCCCGGAGGATGCCGATTCTTCAAAAGCGTGGCACAATGGTATAATCTATCACATTTTCGTGGATCGCTTTAATAAAAGCGGAAAGTGCGGAGTGAAGAGTGGTGCTGTGCTTGACCCCGACTGGGAAGACGGTATTCCTCAGTACGGCGAGTATCCGGGTGCTGAGGTGTCAAACAACGTTTTCTTCGGCGGTGATCTTTACGGCATCATCGAAAAACTTCCCTATATTGCTTCTCTCGGCACGTCGGTGATATACCTTTCTCCCGTGTTTGATGCGGCCTCAAACCACAAATACGACACGGCGGACTATCTTACCGTTGACAGTATGTTCGGTGGCGACGAGGCTTTAAGACAGCTCTGTGCAGAGGCAGAGAAGTACGGCATAGGTGTTATGCTTGACGGAGTTTTCAACCATACGGGAAGTGACAGCATTTACTTCAACAAAGAAGGGAAGTACGACTCTGTAGGAGCCTATAACTCTAAGGAGTCACCTTACTACGATTGGTTTAACTTCAAGACTTATCCCGACGAGTACGAGTGCTGGTGGGGAGTCAAAATTTTGCCCCGAGTCAACAGCTCAAACGAAGACTACATAAGCTTCATCTGCGACAAGGTAGTACCCAAATGGATGGACGCAGGTGTTCGCCATTGGAGACTTGACGTTGCTGATGAGCTTTCCGAGGTGTTTCTCTCCCGACTTGCTGAAAAAGTACATAGTATCTCTCACGACTCACAGATAGTGGGTGAAGTGTGGGAAGACGCCTCCGATAAGGTAAGCTATGGTCATAGAAGACACTATTTCTCCGCGGGAGAGTTGTCTTCAGTTATGAACTACCCCCTCCGAAGCGCCATAATCTCCTACATTAAATGGGGAGACGTGGAAAATTTCCGTCACGCAACGGAAGGTCTCTATAGACGTTATCCGAAGCACGTGTCGGACACTCTGATGAACTTCCTTGGTACTCACGACACAGAGAGAGCCATTACTATCTTCGGCGACGACGAGTTTGACAGCCTTACAAACGCTGAGCTTGCCGTACGCAGTCTTTCTCCCGACGCGAGAGAGTCTGCAAAGGCGAAACTGGTCGAGGCTTACGCTATCCTTTGTGCCCTTCCCGGAATCCCCTGCGTTTTCTATGGGGACGAAGTGGGACTTGAAGGCTACAGAGATCCTTTCTGCAGAAAGCCTTTTCCATGGGGCAGAATGGACGAGGAACTTCTTGAGGTTTATAAAAAACTCGGTTCCTACAGATCTCAGGAGCATTTGCTCTCCGACGGATATTTGGAGATCGAGGATCTGACATCCGAGTATTTTGCCCTGAGGCGTGAAGATGATGGCGTGACAGGGTACAGCATCATCGCCGTGTTCAATAATACGGATAATGAGCTTGAATACCGTTTGTCCGACGAAACTTATACCTTTGAGGGTGAAAAGTGCGGCGAGTCCGTCACCCTTAGCCCCCGAGGATGGGTATATCTCAAGAGATTTACAAAGGCGAAACAAAAAAACTAAGATTGTTCAAAAAGTGTTATTACCTGCTTCATTGATGTGTGATACAGTTATATCAGTAAAACGCAGTTTATACGGAGGCAATTAAATGAACATTCCGTTTTTACTTTCACCGAAGATCAACATTTCCTATATTGACTGGGGGTCTACGCTCCGACAGGGAATAGAGCGATTCAGACTTTACGGCTACACCGCACTTCCCGTGCTTGACAAGGACGGATTTTATATGGGAACTGTAACCGAAGGTGATTTTCTCAGATTCATAACCGATTTTGATGGAATTACAAGAAAAGATCTGGAATCTGTGCGTATAAAAGAGATCGTCAGAGCGGATTTTAACCCACCACTTAAGATCGACGATTCCCTTGAAGAACTGTCGGACAGATTGATGGACTCGAACTTCGTTCCCATAGTTGATGCGAGAGGTTGCTTTGTGGGCATCGTTACGCGAAAAAGCCTGCTTGGTTACCTGCGACGGAAGCTTGCCAGCGAATATATAGAAATGTCAGGCTTAGAAAACAAATAAAAATTCAGCGGATAAACTTTTTGGGTTTATCCGCTGTATTATTTTGTTTTACCCTTCGTCGATAGATGAAACGATCCGATCTTAATCATACTTATTATATGATTGGGCTATTTTGCTTATCGTGGATTTCGTTATAGAACTATCGAAGCAATAAAAATATACTTGTTTAAGATCGGTATCCCGAACAAAATCTAAAACGAAAACTTCTTGGCATGAACCATCCTTATAACGTATTTCTTTTTTTGAAAACCCTTGACCGTTTGAGTATACTATACCGCCCTGTACAGTTCGTATGATTTCTATGTCTGAAAAGTAGTTGTTTACATTATTTTCTCCGTTGTACTGTACCAAAACATCCTTTCTGTTTCCGTTATCATCCACAAAAAGGTAAACAAATCCGTCTTCAACAGAACAACTCCACTCTTTGGGAACTTTTATAGTACCAAAGCCTTCCATAACTACCTCTTGCCAGTCGCTTGGTATTATATGTGAATCCAAGTCAGGATAAACAATAAAATACGCAAAAAGGCAAACAGCGATTAAAATAGGTATTGCAATCAAAAGAAATCTTGATTTTTTCATAAGAATACCTCGCTATGCTTTCGAAATTATTTACAGTACTCTCCGTTTGACGATTATAGATGAAGCACCTTCCTGTGCGGTGGGTGCTTCACACTACGACTATCGTATTATTAATGAGGTAAATAATACTTATATTCAAATAAATCTCAACTCAAAGCTGATCTGCCAGAGTGTAGATCAGTTTTTCACTTTTCTCCCAGCCGAGGCAGGGGTCGGTGATGGACTTTCCGTATACGTTGTCACCGATCTTCTGTGAACCGTCTTCAATATAGCTTTCGATCATCAGACCCTTCACGATCTTTTTAATACCGCTATTGTGACGGCAGCAGTGAAGCACCTCGTTTGCAATACGGATCTGCTCGAGATACTTTTTGCCTGAGTTTGCGTGGTTTGTGTCAATTATAACAGCGGGATTTGCAAGGTCACGCTTCGCATATTCTTCTACAAGTCGGCTTAGATCCTCGTAGTGATAGTTGGAGTAGGAATTTCCTCTCTCGTCAACGTAGCCTCTGAGGATTGCGTGAGCGTAGGGATTTCCGCCGCTTTTTACCTCCCAGCCACGGTAAATGAAGGCGTGGGAATGCTGAGCCGCAGTAATGGAGTTCATCATTACAGAGAAGTCGCCGCTGGTGGGATTTTTCATACCAACGGGAATATCAAGTCCGCTGGATGTGAGTCGGTGATATTGATTTTCAACGGAACGGGCGCCGACTGCAACGTAAGAAAGTAAGTCGTCAAG
>JAZULS010000057.1:0-12458 GCA_045603205.1 Eubacteriales bacterium
GGTAGCCTTCTTAACGCCCTCGATACCACGTACGTCCTCAAATTCAAGCTTCTCAAGAGGCTTGCCGTGAACTACCTCTGCTGCGGTACGGAGAGCTGCGTCCATAACACCGCCGGTAGCACCGAAGATAGCGCCTGCACCGGAGCCGATGTCGATGGGAGTGTCGAACTTCTCGTCTGCGAGAGCCTTGAAGTCGATACCTGCAGCGTCGATCATTCTGCCAAGCTCGCGAGTAGTTACTGCGATGTCAACGCCGGGCATGCCGTCAACGCTCTGTCCGTCTCTGCCAACCTCGAACTTCTTAGCGGTACAAGGAATTGCGGAAACGAATACGATGTCCTTGGGATCAAGACCCATCTTCTCTGCGAAGTAAGTCTTGTAAACTGCACCGAACATCTGCTGAGGTGACTTACACGTAGAAAGGTTCTCTGTCATCTCGGGGAAGTAATGCTCGCAGTACTTGACCCATCCGGGTGAGCAGGATGTGATGAGGGGTAACTTTCCGCCGTTCTTGACTCTGCCGAGGAACTCTGTAGCCTCTTCCATAATGGTGAGGTCAGCGGTGAAGTTCATGTCGTATACGCCGTCGAAGCCGAGGCGCTTGAGAGCTGCAACCATCTTACCCTCTGCATCTGTGCCGGGAGCCATGCCGAAGCACTCGCCGATAGTAGCACGAACGGAAGGAGCACAGCAGATAGCAACGTGCTTTGTGGGGTCGCCTATAGCTTCCATGATCTTCTGTGTGTCGTCCTTTTCGTAGAGAGCGCCTACGGGACAAGCTACGATACACTGACCGCAGTTGATGCAGGAGGTTTCTGCAAGAGGAAGCTCGAACTGGGAGCCGATCTCTGTGTCGTATCCGCGGTTAAGAGCGCCGATCGCGCCGATGCCCTGAAGCTTACTGCAGGCAGCAACACAACGACGGCAAAGAATACACTTATTGTTATCACGAACGATGGAGGGAGAGGATGTGTCGATGGGATACTCTCTCTTGTCATCACTCTTGAAGTAATCTTCGTCTGCACCGAAGTCGCGGGCGAACTTCTGAAGCTCACAGTTAGTGGAGCGGATGCAGGAGAGACACTTCTTCTTATGAGCGGAAAGAACCAGCTCAATGTTCATTTTTCTTGCGCGGCGGACCTTCTCAGTGTTTGTGAAGATCTCCATACCGTCAGCTACGGGGTATACGCAGGAGGTAACAAGTCCTCTGGCACCTGTGACCTCAACGAGGCAAAGACGGCAAGCGCCGATCTCGTTAATATCCTTGAGATAGCAAAGAGTGGGGATCTCGACGCCCACGTGCTTTGCGGCTTCGAGAACTGTAATGCCGGCGGGAACCTGATAGTCCGCACCGTTAATTTTAATATTGATCATATCCATAGTTACAAACCGGTTCCTTTCTTACTTCTTTACGATAGCGCCGAACTTACACTTTTCGATACAAGCGCCGCACTTCACGCACTTGTTGTTGTCAATGATATGTACTTCCTTGACCTTACCGATGATAGCGCCTGCGGGACACTGTCTTGCGCAGAGAGTACATCCCTTACACTTGTCAGCCTCGATATGGTAGGAGAGAAGCTTCTTGCAGACGCCTGCAGGACACTTTTTGTCTCTGATGTGTGCGATATACTCGTCTCTGAAGTAACGGAGAGTAGAGAGGATCGGGTTAGGTGCAGTCTGTCCGAGACCGCAGAGAGACGCGCTCTTAATATAGTTTGCAAGCTCCTCAAGCTTGTCAATGTCTTCCATCTCGCCGTTTCCGTCTGTGATCTTGTTAAGGATCTCAAGCATACGCACTGTACCGATACGGCAGGGCGCACACTTACCGCAGGACTCGTCTACGGTGAACTCAAGGAAGAACTTTGCAAGGTCAACCATACAGGTGTCTTCGTCCATTACGATAAGTCCGCCGGAACCCATCATGGAACCGATCCTCAACAGGTTGTCATAGTCGATAGGAGTGTCAATAAGAGATGCGGGGATACATCCGCCGGAGGGACCGCCGGTCTGAGCCGCCTTAAAGTGCTTACCGTTAGGCACGCCGCCACCGATCTCTTCAACGATCTCTCGGAGAGTTGTTCCCATGGGGATCTCAACGAGACCTGTGTTCTTGATCTTACCGCCGAGAGCGAATACCTTAGTACCCTTAGAGGTCTCAGTACCCATAGAAGCAAACCATTCGGGGCCGTTCAGGATGATCTGAGCGATATTAGCGTATGTCTCAACGTTGTTGATAATGGTAGGCTTGCCCCAGAGACCCTTAACTGCCGGGAAGGGCGGACGGGGACGAGGCTCACCTCTGTTACCCTCGATAGATGTGAGAAGAGCTGTCTCTTCACCGCAAACGAAGGCACCTGCGCCCAGACGGATGTGAATGTCGAAGTTGAAGTCTGTACCGAAAATGTTCTTACCAAGCATACCGTACTCTCTTGCCTGATCGATAGCGATCTGGAGACGTCTTACGGCGATGGGGTACTCTGCTCTGACATATACCCAACCTTCGTCAGCACCGATAGCATATCCTGCGATAGCCATCGCCTCGATTACTGCGTGGGGGTCGCCTTCAAGAACGGAACGGTCCATGAACGCGCCCGGGTCACCCTCGTCCGCGTTACATACAACGTACTTCTTGTCGGAAACGCGTGCTTTAGCGAACTGCCACTTTCTACCTGTGGGGAATCCGCCGCCTCCGCGTCCTCTGAGGCCGGAGTCAAGGATAGTTTTAATAACGTCATCGGGAGTCATCTCGCGAACTACCTTTGCAAGTGCAAAGTAGCCGTCCATAGCGATATACTCGTCGATAATTTCGGGGTTGATAACACCGCAGTTACGGAGAGCAACTCTCTTCTGCTTCTTATAAAAAGCAGTATCGTTAAGTGAAGATACGTTTGTATCAGGATGCTCTGTCGCAGGCTCGTTATACACGAGACGCTGAACGGGACGACCCTTGAGGAAGTGCTCCTCAACGATCTCGGGCACGTCGTCAACAGTTACCATGCTGTAGAAGGTGCCTTCGGGATAGATGATCATAATGGGACCGAGGGCACAAAGTCCGAAGCAACCGGTCTGTACTACCTTTACTTCTTCCGTAAGACCCTTAGCGTTGATCTCACGCTCAAGAGCTTCCTTGTTCGTGATACTTCCTGAGGAGGTACAGCCTGTACCGCCGCAAATTAACGCATGAATACGAAACATAGCTTAAAAATCCTCCTAAAATTATACGTTTGCTTTGCCGATGGTATATTCTTCAACCACAGCTCCGCCCTTGATGTGACGTTCAACGACCTCGAGTGCCTTTTCAGCGGTCATCTTAACGTAGGTTACCTTTTCGGCGTCCTTCTTGTACACCTCTACAACAGGCTCGTACTGGCAGATGCCGATACATCCTGTCTGAGTTACGGTTACCTTATCAGCAAGACCTGCCTCAGTCACTGCTTCAACGAAGGTGTTAAGAACAGGTCTTGCGCCTGCTGCAATACCGCAGGTTGCCATACCGACGACAATACGGACGTCATCGGATGCGTTGCGAAGCGCTACCTTATCCTTCATTTTTTCTTTGATAGCCAAAAGCTCCTCAAAAGATTTCATAATGGGTAATTCCTTTCTCTGTACTTATATAAATTTTATTATTTTCTTAGTTTATTTCCGCGTAAGCTTCCTCAAGGTAGCCTCTTATCCATTCAAGTACCTCAAAGCTTGCAAGAGATACTTCCTCGCCGAGGATCTCACGCAGCTTTCTACACTCGAGCTCTACCGTGCCACCCTCTTTTATATGGGTAAATTTGAAGTTTATCTCCGGGTTTCCCTGAATCAGCGTTACCACCGTACCGACTATGTCCCCAAGCGGGATAAAGTCGATGTGGTTTAGTCCAAAGGTTGCTCTCAGCACCGTTCCGTGATCCTGCGGATGAGTTGACCGATGCTTTGAGGTGATCTCCACCGTGCCGCCTGTCATTTCCGACAGCATTTTTAAGAACGGAACTCCAAGCCCCACTGCTCTGGTTTTTCTCGTGGTAAAGAATGGGTCCGTCAGCCGTTCCACCTGCTCGGGCATCATGCCGCAGCCGTTATCCGTTACCGTAAAGGTTAGGATTCCGTCCTTTTCTTCAAGAAGGATGCCGATCTCATCAGCCCCTGCTCTCACGGAATTCATAGTAATATCGAGAACGTAAAGTGAAAACTCTTCCATATTTTACTGTTCTCCTCTCAAGTATCTGATAAGACCTCTTCTGACCTCGTCTTCATTATCTGGGTCAACATCAAGCTCTATCTCGTTTTCCGCCTCAGGTACGCTGAAAAGGTTGTGTGAATCCGAAGAAACAATGTTTTTCATATCATTTAGTCTTGGATAACGTTCCTTGAAGCTCTCAAGCAGATCTTTGTTGTGGATCTCAAAGGCTGAATAGGCTACGTCCTCGGGAATATCACCGAGAACTGCTATTATTCCGCTGGAATCACGGTCCACGTGGGCGGGATAACAAACTCCGCCAAGGTCACGTACCGTTTCAAAGGCACTCTTCAAGTCAAGGCTCGTTGCATTGATGAGAAGAGGGTCGATTTCTCCCGTTATCTCATCATTTTCGTCCATGATCAGCTGATGACCGAAAATATCGGGTCTGTTTTGTACGAAAAACAGCTTTTCCGACACGATCTTGTCGAACTCCATGGCACCGTCAAGGCTCGGAAAGAGGCACACCACGTGGATATCCTCCGCCGTAGTCAGCTCCATTCCCGCTATGGGGATAATGCCTAATTTTCTCGCCAAAGCGAAGAAGGCAGGACAGTTGGCCGAAGAGTTATGATCCGTCAGTGCCACTAACTTCAGCCCCTGAAGATACGCCATACCCGCGATGTTGCCGGGGGTCATATCGTCATCCGCACAGGGAGACAGACAGGAATGAATGTGAAGATCGTATGTAAATTTCATCGCTTCATAATGTCAGCGATCATAGCACAAAGCTCGAAGACTGTTCTCTCCGACAGAAGGACCGTAACACCCTTCTGCTCTGCCGCCGCAAGAACGGAGTCATCCATTGTAACTCCTTCCGCCAGCACTACAGCCGCCGCTTCAGCAAGACTTGCCACCGCAATAACGTTCACGTTATTCATAATGGTGATCCACAGATCCCCCTCTGTCACGCGGCTCATGGCACGGCTGAGAAAATCTCCCGCGTAGACCCCCGAAAACTCCTCGGGAACCTCACCTGCCGCAACCCGAAGTCCAAGTTCATCTAAAACGACGTGGGTCTTCATAAATTATCGCTCCTCTTATTTGTTATCGCTGTCTCTGTGAGGCACGATCTTATCCGAAAGCTCCTTTGCACGGCGTCTGTCCAGACATTCGTGGAAAAGTTCTCGCATTATGATAGTACACTCGTTGGCGTTGGTCTCGTTTTTGACTATATCCTCCGCAAAAGCCATACAAGTCGGTGCTCCGCAGGAACCGCAGTCGATTCCCGGAAGGCTTCTTGTAATGCTTTCGATGTCGCTCATCATCCGCATCGCCTCTTCCCTGTCGTCGGAAAGCGTGATCCCCGCGTCGTAAACAACTTTTTCATCGATAAAGTATTCCGTTGGAATCTCGCTGTCTCTCGGTCTGTTGGGAGACACGGGCAAGTATCTTTTGAGCGACTGCAGTCTTGCCTGTGCGATGTACGCGTTAGCCACCGTCATGGCACCTCCCACGCATCCGCCGCTGCAAGCGTTAAGTTCAATAAAATCAAGGTCGGTGAAGTCTTCGTTGTCGATCTGCTCAAGAACTCTGATACAGTTTTCGATGCCGTCCGCCGCCAGATATCTCTCATTGAATACCGATGAGGATTCTCCTCCCGTAGCCGCCCAGCCGATACCGATCATTCCCGCTTTGGATCCCTCCGCAGGCTCAATATCGCTCTTCATTATGTCGATAAGCTTAAAATACACGTCTCTAACCGACACCACGCGGTCCACGTTGTTCTTATCTCCCGCAAATCCGTTCTTCACGTAGCTGACCTTTGCAGGACAGGGAGAGATGAAGAATATACCGATGTCTTCACTTGAAAGATCCGGGTGTTCCTTCATTGCGTGATCACGCGCCAGCTTCGCCGCCACCTCTATGGGAGGAAGGATCGGCATGATCTGATCGCTGAGGAAAGGGAAATTCATATTGATAATTCGGGTTATCACAGGGCAGGCGGAGCTGATCACGGGTCGTCTGATGTCCTGTCTGTTCAGGTACATTCTCGTATATGCCGACACCATTTCCGCCGCACACGCCACCTCGAACACGTAATCAAAGCCCATTTTATAAAGTCCGTCGATTATGTAGTCGATGCTGGTCATATTGTCAAACTGACCGTAAAGTGCAGGTGCGGGAAGTGCCACCGTCACCTTGAATTTATTCATCTCCTCAAGGGAGTCGTGAATTGCCCGTTTTGCCTTATGGGTACAGACTCTGATGCACTCTCCGCAGTCTATACATCTCGCGGAGTTGATTATAGCGTGTCCGTCTCTGACTCTGATAGCCTCTGTAGGACACCTTTTAAGACAAGCCGTACAGCCCGTGCATTTACTGCTGTCAAGAGAAACCGAATGCTTATAGTTTTGCATTTCGCACCTCTCAATCTTACTTAACGGATATTATTTGTGTCTGACGCTCATGGTAATGGTGGTTCCAACGCCAAGCTCCGTCTCGATCTCCATTTTATCCGTGTACTTCTTCATATTGGGAAGTCCCATTCCCGCGCCGAAGCCAAGCGCTCTGATATTATCTCTTGCCGTACTGTAGCCTTCCTGCATCGCAAGCTCCACGTTAGGTATTCCGGGGCCGCGGTCAGCGAGGACGATGACGATCTCCTCGTCCGTTACCGTAACGTCTGCCGTTCCGCCTGCCGCGTGGATGACCATATTGATCTCTCCCTCGTACATGGCGATGGCAACCCTGCGAATCACCTCAGGGGAAAAGCCAAGCTGACGGAGCTTCTTCTTCACTACCACCGACGCTTCGCCGGCAGAGGAAAAATCATCTCCGTGCACGTCGAAGTGAAATGTTACGTTAGCAGACATGACTTGCCTCCGCAGTGCTTCCGTTAAGTCCGCCGGAATAAAGTATTCCTGCCGCCTCGAATGCCCTGTAGGAGCTACGCATAACAACTATGCCGCATTCACGGGCGATATTCAGCATTTCCTCAGTGGGAGTCTTACTTCTTACGAAAACCACGCACACCATATCCATCATGCTTGCAGTTCTGATGACCTGAGAGTTTACGAGCCCCGTGAGAAGCACTCCCTGATCCTTAACGTACGCAAGCACATCGCTCATCATATCGCTGCAGCATGCTGAAAATACTTCTCCGTCAAGGTGTTCCTCTCCGCAGAGAAGCTCAGCGTTAAGCATATCTTTGATCTGAGATATTTTCATAGTTTTTCCTGCCTTATTTTAGATTTTGGGCAAGCTGTTTAGGGTTTATCTGTATTTTGCAAGAATCTCGGGAAGCTGATTTGGCTCAAGTCTGCCGTAAACGTCCTCGCCGATGGTGAGAACGGGAGCAAGTCCGCAAGCACCGATGCATCTTGTTGCATCAAGGCTGAATCTAAGGTCGCTTGTGATCTCACCGTTCTTGATTCCGAGAAGCTGTTCAAGCTTTTCCATAAGGAGACCGGAGCCTTTAACGTAGCAGGCAGTTCCGAGACATACGCTTACGGGGTGTGAACCCTTGGGATTAAGAAGAAACTGTGAGTAGAATGTTGCAACTCCGTAAACCTCGGAAACGGGAACGTCAAGTCCGATGGCTATCTTACGCTGAACCTCCTTGGGCAAGTAACCGTAAACGTCCTGTGCCTCCTGAAGAACGGGCATCATGGCGCCTGCGTCTCCACGGTACTTTTCGATGATTGCATCAAGCTTGGCGCTCTGCTCGGGGGTATCCGTGAAGGGCACTGTCGTCATGGTCTTTTTCATTGGTGATTTCCTCCTGAATAAAATTATTTTTAGAGCGGTGCCGATTTTCTCGGCATGCCGTTATTTCGATGATTTTTTTGCAATGAAGCTTTCGATCTCGTCTGCCGCCGCGTCAACGTAATCGTTCTCGTAAAGCTCGATGATTCCGCGGTCAACAAGGGATGCAAGGGCGGGGTCGAAGGGAATCTCGCCGAGGAACTTAAGTCCCTTCTCGTCGCACATCTTGCGGGTTCCGCTCTTGCCGAAAACGTCGATTCTCTTTCCGCAATCGGGACACTTTACGTAAGACATATTTTCGACAACGCCGATGATCGGAATGTTCATCATGTTCGCCATATTAACAGCCTTCTCAACGATCATGGAAACAAGCTCCTGAGGAGTTGCCACGATGATGATACCGTCAAGGGGGAGAGACTGGAACACGGTCAGCGGTACGTCTCCCGTTCCCGGGGGCATATCGATGAACATGTAGTCTACGTCCTGCCAGATGACCTCGCTCCAGAACTGCTTTACAGCACCTGCGATAACGGGACCGCGCCAAACAACGGGGCTGGTCTCGTCGGGGAGAAGGAGGTTGACGGACATAATATCTATTCCGGTCTTTGTTTTGAGGGGGATAAGCGCGTCTCCGGTGCTCTCTACGTTTCCGCTTGCCCCGAATGCCTTAGGCACGGAGGGACCGGTTACGTCTGCATCAAGAATTGCGCTGTGAGCGTCACGTCTCTGCATAGCCACTGCAAGCATGGAGGTTACGATGGACTTTCCGACTCCGCCTTTGCCGCTTACGATGCCGATAACATGTTTAACGCTGCTTGCGGCGTGCAGGGGCTCGTGTGTGATTCTTGACGAGCAATCTGCCGAGCACGAGGAGCAGTCGTGGGTACATTCTTTGTTTTCTGCCATTTTTCATACTTCCTTTCAACTGTCAAACCAAAGAAACTCTTAAAATACGCATAAGAAGCCGTATTTTATAGTTTCACACTTTATATTATAGTATATATTATTCAAAAATACAAGGCTTTGAGCAATTTTGTTTTGCAAAATGTACTATTTTGAGGCAAAGTTTTATAATTCTTTGTGGAATTTGAAGCAAAATGGTTTTTGGTGTGCATAAATAAAAAAATCAGGCGGAAATCTACGTTTATTCCGCAGACTTCCGCCGATAAAAATTATTATTTAGAGAGAAGCTTTGCTCTCACAAGCTTAACCGTCTCCCATATAAGAAGAACCACAGGAGCGATAGCCGCCGACACTGTACTTTGAACGAAGCCCGGCACCGTATCTCCGAAGAATCCCGCAAAACGGGAGGAAAACATAACAAAGAGAACAGTGGCAAGTGAAAGCACCGCAAACAGCAAATATGCAAAGTTCACTTTTCCCTGCCCAGCAAGAAACCCTCCGTCAAGAAGGAACTCGCTGAGGATCACAAGCTGTACGAGAATCAAAGAAAGGGTGGCTCCGCTGATATATCCCGAGGCAGCGGATGTATAGGCTGATACGAGGGCAACACCTGCAAACACAGTGCCTCCTATAAGGAAGCCTATCACCGACTGACGTAATACGTCTTGGCGGCCCGGGATCTCCTGCTTCTCGTCCTTGCCGCAAAGAACGTTTTTGTTCTGGGGAGCAAAGGAAATTACGAGAACTGCAAGGAAATCGAATATCATGCCGAGAGTCAGGATGCTTGCCGCGTTGGTGAGGGCTCTTTCCGTGAAGATTGAAAGGAAAGTACAGGCAAGACGGGCACACTGAGAGGTAACGGCATACATCGCCGCCAGCCTCAGGTTTCTAAGGGACGTCACAGCGGCGGTGATGATCTTCACCGTTTGCACAAAGCCTCCGAATCCCGCTTCATTTTCGGGGTATACGGAAATCTCCGCCTTACGCTTGAGAGTCTGGGGAATTGGTCTGTGGAGGGAGCGGCTTATCGCAACTCCAACAGCCTCATCCGTCATCATTCCCGACTCGGAGGGCTCGTCCGTCAGCACTGCGGAATTCTCTATCCGTTCAACGAGACGGCGTACCGTGCCCATTCTAAGCTTTGCCGCGGCGTCGATCTTTTCTTTATTCTCACTTCTCGAGGGAACAGAAACGATAAAGCTTCCGCCAGGCAAACTCTCGCTTTCAAACACGTCTCTGCAGGGCACGATGGGTGCGTCCTCGGAGATAACTCCCGCTTTCACAAGGTAGCCCTTGTCGATCTTCGGCGTGGAGGACAACAGTACTATAGAAAGACCTGAGTTTTTAATACTTTGGCTAAGTTCGGTCAAGTTTTTATCAGGCGACTCCTCAACGGACAAGAATCCGTCAAAGCACATATCACTCTGCAGTGCTGACAGGCGCTTGAGAGTGGTATACATTGACGTTCTGTGAGCCACAGCGATGACTTTTCCGCCTCGCATCTCCACGCTTTCCGCCGCTCTGAGGATGTTTTCTCGGTCCTCTGCGGTGAGGGGAGCACGTCTGCCGCCTATGGTCTGCTTTTCGCAATAGGCAAGAACGTCTCTAAGGTTTCCGCAAACGTGGAACTCAAACTCCGTTTCACTCTTCATAATTGCGTTATGTAGCTGTCCGCCCGAGGAATCGGAAACGCTGTAGTCAACGGGGAATTTTTCTGCGGTATCGGGAGCGGCGAAGGAAGCTATTCTCTGAAGGAGAACTTCTGTGTCTGTTCGTGACACATCCTCCGAAGAGGCAAGGCTTCCGCCGCGGTCTATGCCTGCCACAACTTTAAGTGCGTGTCTCAGAAGCTTTCCGCAAGACACATCTCCCTTGGAATAGTCTTTAAACTCGCCGTCAACGTAGCACGAACCGAGGACCGCATCTCCCGACTTAAAGGCGGATGAATCTGCGACGATAACCGAAGTGACCCCTGCCACCTTTTCAATATCCGACACGTCTTTTAGTATGGTGCGGCGTCCCTTTCCGGAAGCAAGACGACTGACGGGAACGGTGAGGGTGATGTACCCAACCATCATAAGATAGCTTCCCACAGATGCCGCCGCAAGAGCCATAGCGTCAATAAAGGCTTCCGCAAAGCTGAACTCATTGCCTGTGATAAGGCAAAGCCCCACGGAAACGGCACTTATGAGAAGTACGCAAATAAGCATAAGAACGACGGATTTACGACACCACTCGGAAAGCTTGTCCATTATCGGAACCTCTTCACCCGAGGGGATCAGTATTCCTCCGCGTCTCATGGAAACGAGGGCATCATCTCCGCAGGCGGTAGCGATTATTCTGCAGTTACCGCTGAGGATGGCTGAGCCGGCAAACAGCATATTTACTCTGTATTCGCAAGGAATCTCGCTACCGGCCGTGTCGGTGAGAATAACCGTGTCTCCCTTGATAACGGTGGTGCGATTCTCAGTTATACCTCTCTCGCTGACCCTGATCTCATCTCCCGACACGATTCGTCCGTCGGCGGGAACGACGTCCCCGGGTCCGAGAACGATAACGTCTCCCGGAACCAGCATATCCGCTCTGACAACGTAGGTGACTCCTTCTCTTATAACGGTGGCGCTGGGGATACTCTCGTCAGCAAGTCTCTCAAGGACTCGACGGGATTTAACGTAGGTCGCCACTCTCATTATAATTCCGATGACCAAAACTGCACATACAGACACCGCGATGGTACTCCGCTCAAAGATAGCGGCAGTAAGGGCGGCGATAACCAGAACAAGTGAGGTAAGGTCACCAAGGCTGTTCATGGCGTATTCCGTTGCGGAAACCTTTTTAATATGCCAGATCTTATTCTTCCCCTCCCTGCGCCGACGCTTTTTTACTTCGGCACGGGACAGGCCCGAATATATATCGGTATCAAGCACGGATGCGGCAGCCTCGGGGTCGCGAAGATGCCATTCGTTGCTTCTGTAAACCATTTATGAAACTCCTTTTATAAAATAAGAGTAACTTTTATAACTCAGACAGACTTGATCACGAGCTCTCCGTCCGCAACGTCGGCGGATATAGCAGTAAGCTCTCCGCGGCTTGCAATGATAGCCTCCGCGATCTTGTCTTCAATTTCCGTCTGGATGAATCTTCGCATGTTTCTCGCGCCGTACTTGACGGAATACGCCTTTTCAGCGATATATTTTTCTACTTCGGCAGTTGCCTCAAATACGATTCCCTTGTCGGAGAGAAGCTTTTTGAGGTCTCCGAGCATAATTTTCGCGATAGACACGAAGTTTTCGGGAGTCAGGGCGCGGAAGGTGATGATCTCGTCAACACGGTTGAGGAATTCGGGACGAAGGAACTCGGACAGTGCCTTCATTGTCCTCTCCTTGCTCTGTGATTCGCCAGAGCCTGCAAAACCAACGGGTGAGGTGAAATTACTGCTTCCCGCGTTTGTAGTCATAACGATAACCGCGTTCTCGAAGCTGACTTCCTTACCGTGAGCGTCGGTGATCCTGCCGTCGTCGAGGATCTGCAGAAGAATGTTCATCACGTCGGGGTGAGCCTTTTCTATTTCATCCAGCAGCACCACGGAATAGGGCTTGCGGCGGATTTTCTCCGT
>JAZULS010000058.1:0-1654 GCA_045603205.1 Eubacteriales bacterium
CGATTTCACGCGCAAACAAACACTAAAAATCAATAGTCCGATTTTTGTCTGCTTCGCAGACACGTGTTTAGCGTGAAAGGGACGAAAAACTATCGCATTATGTTTTGCTTTTTTCACGCGCAAACAAACACTAAAAATCAAAAGTCCGATTTTTGTCTGCTACGCAGACACGTGTTTGTTTCATAATTTTTTGTGCAGCCGTAGGCTGAATGGAGTTAATATGAAAGAAAAACGAACCTTGTACGTCAGTGATCTTGACGGAACCCTTCTCAGACGCGATGAAACACTGTCTGCTTTTACCTGTGATGTAATTAACAGCTTTGTCGAAAACGGAAATCTCTTTTCCTTTGCGACAGCAAGAAGCCGCATAACTGCCCGTAAGGTGACCGGTGAGATACGTTACGATATCCCTATAGTTGTATATAACGGTTCGTTTATTATGGAAAAAGAGTCAGGACGCCACCTTTACGCTAATCTTTTCAGAGGGAATGATGCCGCGGAGATACTTGAGTTGCTTCTCTCTCGGGAGATATATCCGATCGTGTATTCGCACATTGATAATGCGGAGCGGTTCTCTTATGTGCCTGCTCTTGAAAGCCCTGCTATGAAGAAGTTCGGTGAAACCAGGCGCGGAGATGTTCGAGAACGAACGGTGGACTCGCCCAAGGCTCTTTTTGACGGTGATATTTTTTATTTCACATGCATCGATGAGGAGAAAAAGCTCCTTCCGGTATACGATCTGTTGAAGGAGCGGTTTTGTTGTATTTCTCACATTGACATATACAGCGGGGAAAGGTGGCTTGAAATACTTCCAAAGGGAGTATCAAAGGCAGCAGCAGTACTTGAGCTGAAACGCATCCTCGGATGTGACAGACTGGTGTGCTTCGGAGATGGAGTCAACGATATTTCGATGTTTCAGATCGCAGATGAGTCCTATGCAGTGAGAAATGCTCACGATGATCTGAAGAAGGTCGCAACTGCCGTGATCGAATCGGCAGAAGACGACGGTGTGGCACGCTTTTTGCTCGAGAGAGCAGGAGAAGGCCGGTTGTAAGTTCGGAGGGGCGCCGAAATGCACTCTCCGTTCGTCCAAGGTGTGCGAATGTGTATATAACTATTGACTTTTTACCCCGATTTGTGATAAAATATGATTGGAATAATATTAGCTTTTGTGTAAAGCTACCCTAATTCAGCATTCTACGGAAGGATATTCCATATGAAGAACAAGATCATCGCTCTTTTGGTTGCTGTGATTCTGGTGGTCCCTACCATAGTCGCATTCGCTAACTATACGAGCACAAAAAATCAGCCTGCCAATGAAAAGAATACCACACGTATAATCATTACCGATCTTTCCGGCGTTCCTCATATTATTGAGCGTAAGGCAGACGGGGATGAAGCGGATCAGATGATCCGACTTATCTGTGATATCAACAGCTCTGCAAAGGGTAATAAGATTCCTGCGCTTCCCGATGCCGTTGCGTCAGGTAAGTATTACAGGATCATTCTCAGCACTGTCAGCAAGGATGATGAGTATCATTATTATATGTCAACAGATCCGTCTCTGTGCTATATTCAGATGCCCAACGGAGTGGTCTGTCAGCCTGCCGCTGAGGACGTATACGCCTTTCTCGAAGTCGGATCGTAGCCATGT
>JAZULS010000059.1:0-3126 GCA_045603205.1 Eubacteriales bacterium
GACAACGACGGGCTCTCCGCTCTGAAGCAGAACTCTCGCCTTCTCGGTGCCGTCAACGATCTCCTTAGCATTTTGAGGACAAACAACAAAACAATGACCGCACAAAATGCACTCATTGCCAATGATATGTGCTTGATTTCCCGAAAAGCGAATTGCCTTTACCGGACAGTGACGGATACACTTATAGCAGTTTTTGCAGTTGGATTTTTTTAGTGTCAAGCAATTTGCCATTTCCGTCACTTCCTTTCGTTTTCTATCACATCAAGTATATTCTTTTTGAAAAATTCCCTGAAATTTTCTCTCGTCACGCCTACGTGAACGTCATCGTTTACCTGCACGGTAACACCGATACGGTTGCACTTTCCGATACAAAAGCTACCGGAAAGCACAACCTCATCCTCAATATGATGTTCCTCTATGGCTTTTTCAAAAAGCTCTACAATATCCTGCGAGCCCTTGAGATGGCAAGACGAGCCAACACAAACCTGAACGAACAACATATACTTATACCTTTGCGAGAACTTCTTTAGCGAAGAACTCCCCTACGCTCTCGGGAGTAACAGAATGGAAGGAATCATTGACCGTTACGCATACGCCCTGTTGACACTTACCCATGCAGAAGGTGCCGCCAAGCTCTACCTTATCACCGAGATTGTTTTCAGCGATCAAATACTGAAGCTGCTCTACTACCTGACGAGAACCCTTGATGTGGCAGGAGCTTCCGATACAAACTGGAATTTTAATCATATTATTTTTCCTCTCTTAATTCGTAAATATGGGAGCTTGATGCGGACTTGCCGCATCAAGCGTTAACAGTTAATTTGGAAATTGAATTATTGGTAATCGACAACGCCGACCCAGCTCATAAGGAACTCGCGCTCCTTTTCGTTGCCCTTAACCGACTGAGAAGCGGCTACGATAGGCATCCACTTCTGAACATACTGCTTTGCGGTATCGCTCTTTTTGCAGAAGGTGTCAAGGTAAAGCTCCGCACCGGAAATATCACCGTTCAACCAGAACAGAAGATAGGTGCGTGCAACATCAGCGGAAGCGTTGCCCTGCGTTGCGTGAGACCAGTCAAGGATGTAGGGAGTTCCATCCTCTGCAATGATGATGTTGGAGGGATTGAAGTCTCCGTGGCACACCTTGTTATGCTTAGGCATGCCTTCAAGGCGAGTGTGAAGATCGTAACGGGTAGTGGCGTCAAGCTCGGTTGCTGCGATCTTGCGGCTCATCTTATCCTTCAACTTGTTAAGGAGAGGAGAAGTCTTTGCATGAACACTCATCTGAAGATCAACGAGAAGCTCGATGTATTCAGCCTTATTCTCGGGATTTTCTTCCATAAGCTGTGAAAGCGTTTTGCCCTTGATGAACTCGGAAACGATCGCCCACTTACCGTCGATCATAGTAACCTCAAGTACCTTGGGAATATTCAATCCGGTCTCTTCGATTCTCGCCTGATTCAGTGCCTCATTAAGCACGTCAGCCTTGGAATACTCTGCACCAAAAACCTTGATGGCTCTGTCGCCGTCACGGTAGATCGTCTTATTATTTCTTACTGCAATTACTCTATCAAGTTTCATGTGTTTTTCCTCCTTAAATTACGCCTTTTTGCCCTTGCGATAGGGAGCCTTGATGGGATCGACCTTTGCCTCATCGAGATCACGAGCGGGCATATCCTGCTCAACAAAGTGCTTGCCGTAGTAAGCATTGAGGTACATCTGCTTGATCTCGCTCATAAGAGGATAACGGGGGTTAGCGCCTGTGCACTGGTCGTCGGACGCCTGCTCGACCATATCATCAAGACGTGCAAGGAAGTCAGCTTCGTCAATGCCGTAGTCCTTGATAGTCTCCTTGATGCCTACGCGAGCCTTGAGGTCGTTGATTGCCTTGATGAGTCCCTCAAGCTTCTCCGTATCGTTGTTGCCCTTGATGCCGAGGTAGTCGGCGATTTCTGCGTAACGAGCGAGGGTGTGAGGATGATCGTACTGAGAGAAGGTACCCATCTTCGCGGGAGCTTCAGATGCATTGAAGCGGAGAACCTCTTCGATCATCAGCGCGTTTGCAACACCGTGGGGGAGGTGGTGGAAAGCACCGAGCTTGTGTGCCATGGAGTGGCAGACACCGAGGAATGCGTTTGCGAATGCCATACCTGCCATTGTAGCGGCGTTTGCCATCTTCTCGCGAGCCTCAACGTCGGTCTGACCGTTGTCATAAGCTCTCGGGAGATACTCAAAGATCACCTTGAGAGCGCGGAGTGCAAGACCGTCGGTGTAGTCGGTTGCGAGCATTGCGGCATAAGCCTCAACTGCGTGAGTTACAGCGTCGATACCCGAAGCAGCAGTGAGTCCCTTGGGTGCGGACATATGGAAGTCGGTGTCGATGATTGCCATGTTGGGAAGAAGCTCGTAGTCAGCAAGAGGATACTTCACACCGGTCTTTTCATCGGTAATAACCGCAAAAGGAGTAACCTCAGATCCTGTACCTGCGGAGGTAGGAATCGCGATAAAGTAAGCCTTCTCACCCATCTTGGGGAAGGTATAAATTCTCTTGCGGATATCGATAAATCTCATTGCCATATCCATAAAGTCTGCTTCGGGATGCTCGTAGAGGACCCACATGATCTTTGCAGCGTCCATTGCGGAACCGCCGCCGAGTGCGATGATGGTATCGGGCTGGAATGCTCTCATAAGAGCTGCTCCCTCGGTTGCGTTAGCGAGCGTAGGATCGGGCTGAACGTTAAAGAATGTGGTGTGCTGAATGCCCATCTCGTCTAGCTTGTCTGTGATCGGCCCCGTATAGCCGTTCTGATAAAGGAAGCTGTCGGTTACGACGAACGCCTTCTTTGCGCCTCTTACGGTTCTGAGCTCGTCGAGAGCTACGGGGAGGCAACCCTTCTTAATATAAACCTTCTGGGGTGTTCTGAACCAAAGCATATTTTCCCTTCTCTCAGCTACTGTTTTAATATTTAAAAGATGTTTTACACCAACGTTGTCTGATACAGAGTTACCTCCCCATGAGCCACAACCGAGTGTGAGTGATGGTGCTAATTTGAAATTGTAAAGGTCACCGATACCACCGTGTGAAGATGGAGTATTAACAAGAATACGGCAAGTTTTCATACGA
>JAZULS010000060.1:0-2664 GCA_045603205.1 Eubacteriales bacterium
CGAGGTAATAAAGCGGGAGCCCTGTTTTATCTCGAAGCTTATCCGCAAAGGTCGTTTTTCCAGAGCCGGGACAGCCGATTACTATAATCCTTTTCATATCTTTACGGAGCATAATCCTATATGATTTTCATAATATCGTGCTCGTACACATTCCCGCCGAGAACATCGCCATTCGGCGAGAAAGACACGCAGCAAATGTCACGCGAATCCTCCGCATAGGGATTCTCGGGAATCTCTCCCGTGAAATACTCTGCAAGATATTTCAGCGCGTTTCCTTCGGGGAAAATCACGTTCCCCTCGTTCTCGCGTATCTCCATATCGGCAAAGCTGTCGAGAATCTCTCGCGTTTTTCTGTTGTACGGATTGTCATCCACAGCACTCCTGAGCCACGCGGGCTGAAGGCGAATCGGTATGCCACATTTCTTTGCTTCCGCGGCAAACAACTTAACCACGGCAAGCGGTATGGTTTCCTGATGGAACGCATCCACCGACAAAAGCAGATCGTTCACGCCGCACGCGGCAAGTCGCTCAGCGACCTCTTGGATCTTTTCTGCATTCTTTGAAAAATAGCCGTTGGTAATGACCTGACGTTTGGGGATGTTCAGTTCCTTTGCGATAGTCATGATCGCATAGACCGCGTCCGTATACAAAAGCGGCTCACCACCGAAGGTCATGACGGTTTTGATCCCATACTTCGCCGCGATCTTACGCACCGCATCTGCGGCAATCCCGGGATCGATACACTCGCCGCAAGACGTGTGTTCGCCCTCGGAGCAGTGCTTGCACCGCCCCGTGCAGGCGTAGGTCACGACGAATTCGATTTTGTTTAGGTTTTTGAGATATGGATTCATATTTTCTTGGTGTAAGCGGCAATCGCATCAGCCGCAAACTCCGCCGTTCCCTCGCCATACTTGTCGATGTTCTTCTTGAACCGCTCGTCGGTAACGTACATCTTGCCAAGTCCTGCGAGAATATCATCGGTGCAGGTGTAGTAGTTGGCGGTGATGTATGCCTGAAGCTTGGTGACAAGTGCTTGTGTTTCAGCAGAATCGGCAGTTGCACCGCTACTCTTGCACGGAGCAAACTCGGCAAAGATTGCCATCAAGCCGTCATTTGCCTCTGCCCATTTTTCTTTTGTGTAGTTCTTTGTCTTTTGCTCGTGCTCGCGGTATGCATCGGTGTCGCCCCAACGCTCGCAAGCTTCGGTTGCGTAGTTTTTCATATCAACCTCGAAGCATTTTGATGTGGTGTTACTATATTATACCATGTTTTAGCAAAGACTTCAATAAATTATTCGTGAATATTACGTATGATTCCTCGCCTGCGTATTCTTTGACTGGTACAATATAAGTGTAGCCCTATACCGTGTAAATTGGTATAGTCAGCTATGCTTATTTTTGTTATAATAAGGAGGTAACGGGCTGACGGTTCTTTGATGAACTACGCGTTCGGGCATTAAACAGTCACCCACCTCCTTGTTATAGAGATTCGATTAAGCAGGTTGTTCCGTTTTTTGCTGGTTGGGGTACCCCAACCAGCAAAAAATCGCGTCCGTGTCACGAGCCAAAGATGAGTCGTAATAAGCTTGGTGGAAACGTTACGAAAAACAAAAAGAAAGGACATTTTATGATTAGTGTTGGAATCGATGTATCAAAAGAAAAAAGCACCGTGTGCTTTTTCAAACCGGGCGGTGAGGTGTTGGTAACACCATTTGAGGTCGCTCACATAAAAGATGAACTAGGGCAGCTCGCCGACCGAATTAATTCTTATGAAGAGGAGGTGCGCGTGGTTCTTGAGAACACAGGTTATTACCATTGGCCTGTGGTGAAACTTCTTGTTGAACGTGGTGTTTTTGTTTCGGCAGTCAATCCTCTGAAAATGAAGAAATTCTGCTCCCAAAACATCAGAAAAGTAAAAAACGACCGCATAGATGCCATACATATCGCATCCTACGGTCTTACCTATTGGCATGAGCTTATTCCCATACAAAGCAGTGAGGACACCTACAGAGAATTGCTTCTGTTATCCAGACAATACCACAACGTAATAAATCTTCTGATCAAGGCAAAGCTCAATTTCGGAAATCTGCTCGATCAGGTCATGCCGGGTATTACTTCAGTTATCAAAGATGATCGAGGCTCTAAATTAACAGAATTCGTAAAGAAGTATGTGCATTTTCAGCAGATAGACTCTATGGGTGAAACTCGCTTTGTTCGGGATTTCTGCAAATGGTCACAAAAACAGGGATACCGTGTAGATCACGAACGTCAGGCAAAGAAGATCTTCTCCCTTGTTCAAAACGGCATCCCTGTCCTTCCTCACACACCAACTACAAAAATTGTTGTTTTGGAAGCTTTACGGAGAGTTAACGAGCTTGAAAACTCCCGTGACATTATTTTAGCACAAATGAACGAGCTTGGCAAGACCCTTCCTGAATATTCTTTAATTTCCGAGATGAAGTGTATAGGCGAGGGGTTAACACCGAGGATCATCGCAGAGATAGGTGACATCAGAAGATTTCATAACAAGCACTCTCTTATTGCCTATGCAGGTATTGACGCACCGCCTTACCAATCCGGATCGTATAATGCTACGGAACGCCATATTACGAAACGCGGCAACAAATATCTGCGAAAGGTTATCTTTGAGGTTTGTCTAAGTTAC
>JAZULS010000061.1:0-23421 GCA_045603205.1 Eubacteriales bacterium
TTTGCCGCCTTACCCATCTTTTCTGCGTAAGCGGAAAGCTCACCTCGGCAGAGAGCAGCAAGAACGTAACCGGGCTCAGACTCGTCAACCCAAACTGCTTCGGGGAACAGCTCAAGAGCCGCTTCCTTTGCCTTTACGGAGCAGGTGATGCCGTTTACGGATGCGGGATGAACGTGGAGTACGAACTTCTGTGCAAAGAGGTCGTGAAGAAGAGTCTCAACGGAGGGGCGCTTTGCCTCCTCGCCTACACATCTTGCCGCCATCAGATCAGCGAGGACCTCAGCCTCACGCTTGTCTGTTTCGGAGGAGTAGGTCTTGTTCCAGATAGAAGCGAGAGCCGCTCTGTCCATCTTAACGAACTTATCCTCGGTCATCTGTGCAAGTGATGTGCCGCTTCCCTTTATGTAGAGGTGATCTGCATCCTTGTAGGAGGTGTTTCCGCCGCCTGCAAGTACGAATGCTTCGTCAGCACCGTATCTGCGGGAAAAGCTTACGAGTGTTTCAAGATTAGTCATTTTATTTTCTCCGTTCTGGTATGATTTTCAGTTTCGTTTCGCTTTAGTTGAGTCCGCCGAGCTTTGCAAAATGCTTCACACGTGCGTCAAGAGAGCCGATCTCAGTCTTTGATTTATCGGAGAAGATCGAATTTTCGATGTTCTCTGTTGCTGCAGTCTCGTGGCCGATGAGAGCGTAGGTTGCAACGTTCAGGTGAGCGTACTTGGGGTCTGCCAAAGCCTTGCAGATGAAGGACTGACGGGGAGAGTTGATGTCCTCACCGCTGATCTGGAAAAATTCCATCTCGTCACAGCGGCGCATGATCTCAGCAAGCTGTTCAGCTGTATTTCTTGAAGGCATATAGGTTACTGCGGTGAAATTCTGCTCCTTGAGAGTCTCGAAGAGAGTGGGAAGGTAGTCGTCCTCGAATTTTTGAGCCTTCTTGTCGCCTGTGGGGCTTTCTCCAACGTCACCAAGGTAGGCGTAAGCGGAGATTGCACCAAGCTTCTTTGCAAGGGCTGTGAACTCGGAGATGTGCATAAGCTCGTCAGTTCCGGGAATATAGAACTTCTCTACCATGTGACTCTTGAGAATACCAAGAATGTCGTATTCGTAGAAGTTGTCAGGCGCTGTGATAAGCTTTTCGCGGTTCTTTCCGAGAGGTGCTGTCATCTTTTCGATGAAATCACAAGCGTCGTTTCTGTCGGGGTATCTTGCGGTGATCTTCTTGGTGAGAGCGAAGAGAATATGGCGCTCTGTGATGCTACCGCCTTCGTGAGCCATAGAGATAGGGTAAACGTCAGCATCAAAGTCAAGAGTAATGCCGTAGGGAGAAACGATCTCTGTGATCTTTTCGCACATCTTACGGTTACGTTCATTTCTCTTCTCTCTGATACCCTCAAGGACAGCTGCCGCCTCTGCAACACTCTGATGAGGGATTCCGTGCATTGCAAGGTATGCACAGGAGTTCTGGTCGGGATTGTTGATTCGCTTGCCTTCGAGAGCAGTTCCTGCAACGTTTACACGGCACTCAAAGCCGCAGGTAACGGGCATTTCCATAATGGCGCCTGCCTCGATGAACTCGTTAATACCGCCGACGCTGTCATGGTCCATAATACCCGCAGTACCAAGTCCTGCCTTCCATGCGTAGAAAATTGCAGATGTAGGTGTGTAGGGTGAGAAAGAGTAGCATGTGTGGATGTGGTTGTTTACCCAAGATCCGTCGCCTTCTCTTTTTATCTCGCCGGACTTAATGTAGGGCACCAGCGCGCGGAGAGCATCAAGTCTTTCCTCAGCGGAAATATCTGTACGGGAAATCTGGTTAAGAAGTTTTTCCATCGTTTTATCTCCTGTTTGTCGTAAAATTATGTATATAAAATTAATTTTGAGCGTTATTAAGGGGCAGAGGCTTTGGGTCACAACCGTACATGAAGCGGTAAGCTTCGGCGTACTCATCAAAGGCACGCTTAAGCTTTTCCGTGTCTCTTCTGCGACGGAGATAACCTCTGAGCATTATGTTTTTGGGAGTATTCTCAGGGTCGATCAGCTCCGTAGCGTCAGTTTCGTAGCCTGCCGCCTCAAGCCTCATAAGTCTGAGAGCATCCGTTGCGGCGGAACAAAGCTTTTGACGAAGGAGAGGCCTCTTACCGATAAAATCAAGACTCGGTGAGTTCATCTTCTCATTTAACTCGTGGTGACAGCAAGGTGTGGAAAGGATCACTTTGGCACCGCATCTTATGGCTGTGTCAAGTACTATGTCCGTTGCCACGTCACAAGCATGGAGAGAAATGACCATATCGGGAGAAATCTCCGGCGTAAACTTTGAAATATCCTCGCAGTAGAACTTCATTCCGTCAAAGCCGCATTTACCTGCAATATCGGCACAGTAGTCGATTACGCTCTGTTTGAGATCCACGCAGTACATTACGCATTCTCTGCCGAAAACGCTTGTTACTGTGTGATAAGCCGCAAAGCTGAGGTAGCTCTTGCCGCAGCAAAGGTCAGCAACGCACACTCTTCCCTCTCCGCCGAGCTTCGTCATAGCCTCTGCGATATACTCGCAAAAACGGTTGATCTGACGGAATTTCGCCTGCATCTTATCTTTGACTCTGCCTGTGTTGTCGGACACGGCAAGCTGATAAAGGAAAGGCTCGTCCCCCTTGAGAATCCTGTTTTTTCGGCGGTTGTTCCCTTCTGCCTCGCCGTTCTTCTTCTCTTTTGCAATATTCAAGTCACCGTGCTTAACAAAGGAAGCTTTATCTCCCTTTTTGTTGATCATAACTGAAGCGTTTCCGCCGTCGGTTACAAGATCTGCACGTCTGAATTCTTCAAGAAGCGATTCGACGTTCTGTGAAACTTTTGCGACAGATAAGTTTTCGTGGGTAAGTCTGCCTTCGGTGAGGTGAGACTCAAGCTGAAGCACGGTTTCGTCACCGATCTTGCGAAGAGTACCCTTAACCTTCAGTCGGTCGGAGGATTTTTTTGCGGGTGAATGGAAAACAAGGTTTTGAAAAGAGCCAACGGAAACCGAAGTCTCGCAAATTTCAGCAAATTTTGCTATGGTGTCCTTCATTTTTATTCACTTTCTTCTTCGGTATCAGCAGATTTTTTCTTGAACGTAAGTTTGTTCTCGTTTCCGTTATAAATACGCTTGATATTTTCTCTGTGAGCGAAAGCACACATAAGCCCCATAACGAGAGCGATAATAACGGGAATTCCTGCACCGTGGGTACGCTCAAGAACGATGGGATAAAAGAGGAGCGCTACAACAGATCCGAGAGACACGTACTTGGTAACAAGAACAAGAAGAATAAATATAGCAAGAAGGATGAGGCAAACATCGGGATTGGTCATCATTACCATAGCACAAGCGGTAACTACGCCCTTTCCACCCTTAAACTTATAGTAAATGGGGAAAATGTGACCGATGAAGCAGAAGAGTCCCGCGAGCATTGCGCCGTAGTAACCGAACACGAGTCTGCCCACAAGTGAAGCGATAACTGCTTTGAGGAAATCTCCCGCAAAGGTAAGTCCCGCCATACGTTTGCCATAGGTACGCATTACGTTGGTCATTCCTGCGTTTCCGCTTCCGTGACGTCTTATATCGTCCTTATAGCGTCTTGCGGAAATCTCGATAGAAAGGTTAATACTTCCAAGAAGGTAACCGGAGACTATGCAGATGATAACGCCAAGGATAGTTAAGACAAAGCCGAGACCCGTTGACGTTTCGCTGTGACCAAAGTAGTAATTTAAAAGACCGGTGCCCCAAATTTCAGAAAAATTCATTTGAAAATCCCCTTAAAATTTTTATATACCTTTACTGATTCTTCTCATCTTCGCCCTTCTGACGGATAACAAGTCTGATGGGCGTGCCCTTGAATCCGAATGTGGTTCTGAGGCAGTTTTCGATATATCTCTGGTAGGAGAAGTGGAAGAGATCCGCTCTGTTACAGAACATAACGAAGGTAGGAGGAGTTATAGAGTTCTGAGTCATGTAGTAGATCTTGAGTCTTCTTCCCTTGTCGGACGGAGGCTGAACGCGAGCTGTAGCATCAGCAAGAACGTCGTTGAGCATACCTGTAGACACACGCATTGTGGACTGGTTACGAACGTAGTTGATGTGTTCGTAAAGCTTGTCTACTCTCTGTCCCGTCTTAGCGGAGATAAATAGGAGAGGCGCATAGGTCATATAGGAAAGTGAATCGTAGACCTGCTTTGTGAAGCTGTTTGTGGTGGAGTTGTCCTTGTCGATTGTGTCCCATTTATTTACGCAAATGATGGACGCTTTTCCTGCCTCGTGTGCAAGACCTGCGATCTTTTCGTCCTGCTCGGTACAGCCTTCGTTTGCGTCGATCATAATGATGCAGACGTCTGCTCTCTCGATAGCCATTTTCGCTCTGAGAACGCTGTATTTTTCTACTCTGTCATCAACTCTGCTCTGACGTCTGATTCCTGCGGTATCAATGAAGTTATACTTACCATATTCGTTCTCAACGTAGGTGTCGATTGCGTCTCTTGTAGTACCGGCGATATTGGAAACGATAAGACGCTCGTCGCCGAGGATCTTGTTGATGAGAGAGGATTTTCCTGCGTTAGGTTTTCCGATAACAGCAACGTTTATAACGTCATCGTCTGTCTCCTCGTTCTCAAAATCGGGAAGACATTCCATAGCTGCGTCAAGCACGTCTCCGCTACCGCTTCCGTGGAGTGCGGAAAGAGGAATGGGATCCATATCAAAGCCGAAGGAATAGAAGTCGTAGAACTCGGGAGCCACGTTTCCGACCTTATCGGACTTGTTGATGCAAGGAATAACCGGCTTACCGCTCTTCTTGAGCATAAGAGCGATATCCATGTCGTCAGCCAGGAGTCCGGTGCGGATATCGCATACGAAAAGGATTACGTCTGCGGTGTCGATAGCGATCTGTGCCTGTTCACGCATTTTTGAGAGGATCAGGTCATCGGTCTTGGGCTCGATTCCGCCGGTGTCGATAACGATAAACTTCTTGCCTCTCCACTCAGTCTCACCGTAGATTCTGTCACGGGTAATACCGGGAATATCTTCGACGATGGCACGACGCTCACCGATAAGCTTATTAAAAAGTGTGCTCTTACCTACGTTAGGTCTGCCCACTATTGCAAGTACGGGTTTTGCCATAATTACGTCACCTCAATTTTTTATTCTATACCGAGAAGTTTCAAAAGGAACTCCCCGCCGTCGTTTTCTACAAAAGTTATTTTGACACCAAGTGCTTCTTCTACCTCGCAGGGAGCCATTCCGCAAAGGAACAGGTCACCTTCCGCGCGAAGCATGGTTCTTGAAAGGTACAGTTCTTCTCCGAGACAGGCTCCCTTCAGGGAATTTACCAAATCACGTCCCGTAAGGAGTCCTGCTACGGTTACAGCCCCTCCGAAGAAACCGTTTTTAACCTTATGAAGGGTTACTTCAAGGTTTGGTGCAGTAGTTTTCAGCTCACCAAGGAGTTTTTCAAACATCTCGAAGGACGCTTCTCCCGTTGCAACTGAAACTTTTCTCGAAATGCTCTTTTCTTCGTCCGTGAGAGTATCAGCCATCAGGCGGAACTCGTGAGAGAAGGAAGACAGCATACCGACGCCGTTTTCTATCTGTGTGAACTCTCCCCAAAAGTCAAAATCGGGAAGAGGTGTGCCGCTTGTAACGTAAAACTCATCGGAAGCGTAAAAAATACGCTCGCCAAGCTCACGCTGACACTTATCTCCGAAGTCTGTCACCTGCTTTATAACCTCAGCACACTCTTCGGGGGTGAAACTTTCGAGAGGATAAAGTCCGTCGCGGTATCCCGTAAGTCCTGCAGGAACAACGGAAACGCTGTCAAGGGCGGGATAATAAGAAACCAGATCTCTCATTGATCTGTCAAGCTCCAAGCCGTCGTTGACGCCTCGGCAAAGGACTATCTGCCCTCTCAGCTTGATGCCTGCATCCGCAAGCAGTCTCAGATATTCGAGCACCTGACCTGCACGCTTGTTTTTCATCATCTTAACGCGGAGTTCGGGGTTCGTTGTATGCACGGACACGTTTACGGGAGAAATTCGCATAGCGATAATTCTGTCAATGTCCGCTTTTCTTAGATTTGTGAGAGTTATATAGTTTCCGTGAAGGAAAGAAAGCCTTGAGTCATCGTCCTTAAAATATATGCTCTCCCGCATTCCCTTCGGATTCTGATCTATGAAGCAAAAGATACATCCGTTTTCACATCTGTGCTTCTTATCCATAAGCGGAGTCTCAAAATCAAGTCCTATGTCGTCGTAGGTGGATTTTTTGATCTTAAAAGTCAGAATATCTGCACCTCGGTGAACTCTGAGTTCAATGTCGGAGGCCGCCAAATGGAAACGGTAATCAAGCACATCGGCTATTTCGTTGCCGTTTATATCAAGTAACACGTCTCCCGCCATAAGCCCTGCCGAATCGGCTCGGGAATCGGGGAGAACAGCGGTAATCTCAACCATATCTGCCTAAAAACATCCTCCGTCATAATTTGCGCAAAATTTCGCTTTTATTATTATACTACAAATCTTACTTTCGGTCAAGTTTTGGGAAGGATTTTTCAAGACTTTTTAACACTATTGTAGGATATGTCATAAACAGTCAAAAAAAGCGTACACCGACTCATCACAGTGTACGCATTTTTCTTATTTTAAGTGTTCAGCAAGGTGTTCAATAGCCATTGAATAACCGTCAAAACCGTATCCGGCAAAGGTCTTGATGCAGGCAAGTCCCGCGTAGGAAACTTTTCTGAACTCTTCCCTCTCGTTTACATCCGAAATGTGCACCTCAACTGCAGGAAGTCCTACCGCTTTGAGTGCGTCAAGAATAGCGATGCTTGTATGTGTGTACGCCGCGGGATTTATGACAATGCCGTCAAACTCTCCGTATGCTTTTTGGATAGCCTCAACAATAGCGCCTTCGTAATTGGACTGATATATCTCAACCTCCACGCCAAGGCTTACAGCAGAATCAGTGATCTGTCTTACAAGGTCCTCATAGGTATCGCTGCCGTAGATGGCGGGTTCACGAATGCCAAGCATATTAAGGTTCGGTCCGTTGATAACAAGAATTTTCATACAAATCTCCATTCCGCCGTTGTGGCTGTTTTTTCAGAGAATTTCGGAGTAGCTGCCAAGGTATCTGAATTCCTCACTGATGTTGTCAAGCTCACAAATGAGTCTTACAAATTCGGAGGAATATATGGACGTTTCAAGGTCGAAGTAGAACATAAATTCGAAGTCACGCTGGGGGATGGGGCGGCTTTCAAGCTTACGCAGGTTTATGCCCAGCGCGTAGAGTCTCGCTAAAGTTTTATAAAGTGATCCGGGCTTATGAGGAAGCACCACCATAAGGCTTGTACGGTCAGCTCCCGGGTATATCTCCAAATCACGGGAAATACAGATGAATCTTGTGTGATTGTTGTCGTTATCCTGAATACTACGGGACACGCACTCAAGTCCGTAAAGCTCAGCACAGGCAAAGGAAGATATAGCGGCGGCGTCCCGTCTGCCCGATTTTGCCACCATTTCAGCGGCAACGGCTGTGTTTTCGCAGGGGGTGATCTTCACGTTATCAAGAGTCGCAAGGAATTTTGAGGACTGCTTTATCGCCTGCTCGTGGGAGAAAATCTCTCGAACCTCAGACAGCTTTACCCCTTGATTCACAAGCAAATTGTGATCAATTTTGATTCGTGTGCTTCTGACAATCTTGAATTTTTTCGAGATCATCAGATCGTATATGCTGTTTACCGAACCTGCCGTGCTGTTTTCGATGGGGATCACACCGTATCTGCAAAGTCCCTTTTCAACGGCATTGAATACCCCTTCAAAATCGGAAAGGTACATGATCGAGGGGGACTTGAACAGTTTCTCGCAGGCTCTTGTGGAGTTAGCTCCCTCGACACCCTGACAAGCCACACTGCAACTTTCGGGGAAAAGCTTCGGTGTGTTTTCTATGGCGCTTGTGATGTCTTCGAAGAGCTTGGGTGCAGGATCGTTTATTGATGACTGATGAGATCTGCTAAGCTCAAACATGAGAGAATAAAGGACCCTCACGTATGCTTTCATATCGTCGCCAGCCATCTCGGAAACCGCAAAAAGCTTCTCTCTTTCTCTTTTAGAGTCGAGTATGGGCTTACCGTTTTCTTTTTTATATCTGGCAATATCACCTGCGATCTTCATTCGCTCAGTGAATGCGTCTACTATCTGTCTGTCGATCTCGTCGATCCTCAGGCGAAGTTCATCAAGGTTCATTTTAGTTTCCTCCCACCGAAATTCGGTGAAAACAGAGTTTCAGTTTAATTTAAGATCGTATCCCGATTCAAGCAAAGCGTCAAGGAGAGCTACAGCACAAGCCGCTTCGACGCAAGGAACCCCACGGAGGACGATACAGGGGTCGTGTCGACCGTGGATAGAAAGCTTAGTCTCAGTCATGGTCTCAAGGTCAATGCTATCCTGCTCTATGGAAATGGACGGTGTGGGTTTAAAGGCTACGCGAAAATCTATGGGCATACCGGAAGAGATCCCGCCGAGGATTCCGCCGTGGTTGTTAGTCTTAGTCTTAACTTCCCCGTCTACGATACAGAAGGGGTCATTATGCTCGCTACCCTTCATCCGAGCGGCTTCAAAACCTGCACCGAACTCAAGTCCGCGGACGGCAGGAATACCGAAAATGATGCGGGCGAGTCTGTTTTCAAGTCCGTCGAACATAGGGTCACCAATTCCAGCCGGGAAACCGCTTACCCTGCAGCGAACAATACCGCCTACTGAATCACCCTTCATTCTTGCCTCGTCGATAACAGCGTTCATTTGTTCACGGGTTCCGCTGACGCCGCCAATTTCAACAGCTTCCGCAGCAACAGTAATTCCGTTATTTTCAAGAAGACCCTTGGCAAGGGCTCCCGCTATGCAAAGGGGTGCCGTCAGTCTTCCCGAGAAGTGTCCGCCTCCGGCAAAATCCGTGCTTTCGCCGTATCTCATAAGTGAGGTAAAGTCAGCATGTGAGGGACGGGGGACTCTTCCGATAGTACTGTAATCAGAGCTTTTGGTGTTGGTATTGTATATAAGCGCAGCGATGGGAGCACCGCAAGTAACACCGCCAACTACGCCTGACACAAAATCCGGTCTGTCTGCCTCTCTGCGAGGGGTAGACTGAGAATTTCTGCCGGGTGCACGTCGCTCCATAAACGTTGCAAGCGCGTCAAAGTCGATCTTATATCCTGCAGGAAAACCGTCAATGACAACGCCTATCGCCTTACCGTGAGACTGACCGAATATTGATATTTTCAGCTTATTTCCGAAATTACTGCTCATGGCATCTCCTGATTACTTTTCGTTCAAAATTTCAATTTTGCCTCCGAGGGACTTATAATCCTCCCAGAAAGACACGTAGGATTTGGACACACATTCCGCACCGTTTATAATTACTTCTCCATTACAAAGCATAGCCGCAACTGCAGCACTCATAGCGATTCTGTGGTCGCCGTGGGAGTCAACTATTCCTCCATGGAGAGGATTTCCGCCGATTATACGAAGTCCGTCTTCCATTTCGCAGACGTTTGCGCCGAGAGAAGAAAGTACGTGATGCATAGCCGAAAGTCTGTCGCTTTCTTTAAGTCTCAGTCTTGCGGCACCTTTTATGTTAGTTTCCTCTGCGGCACCTGCGGAAAGTGCTGAAACTACAGGAACAAGGTCGGGCACGTCGTGTGCGTCTAAAGTTATTCCCCGAAGGGGGGATTTTTTTACGGTAACGCAGTTTTCACCCTTTGTCAGGTCCGCGCCGAAGGCTGAAACGATGTCTACGATTGCACGGTCGCCTTGAAGAGAATCAAAATCAACACCGTGGCAAGTTATACCCTCGTCAGACAAGGCACCTGCACTCACCCAAAACGCCGCAGAGGACCAGTCGCCCCCTACCGCAAGTTCGCCCGGGCTTTTATAATTTTCATCAGGAACAACGATAGAGTCACCTTCAAAATATGCGTTTACACCAAATTCACGCATAGCGTCAAGGGTCATATCAATATAGCCTGCAGACTCTTTTTTACCGAGGAGTTTCAGGCGGCCGCCGCCCATGAGAGGAAGCGCCATAAGTATTCCGCTGATGAACTGCGAGGAAACGCCTGCTTCAAGCTCAAAGCTGTTCCCGGTCATTTTTCCTGACAATTCAAGGGTGTTACCGTCTTTAACGATGGAAGTTCCGTGGCGAAGCATCTCATTATCAAGTGGGCTGAGGGGACGACTGGGAAGTCTGCCTTCAAGGACAAAAGTAGCATCAGAACCAAGAGCTGCGGCTACGGGCAGTAGAAAACGGAGTGTGGAACCGCTTTCACGGCATAAGAGAGTCGGTTGAGGGTTTATCTCAGCTATCGGGGTGACGATAAAACCGCAGTCCGTTCTTTCAACGTGAGCACCGAGAGCAGAAACGCAATCTGCAGTTGCCGAAATATCGTCAGATATTCCGCTTAGCCGCACAACGGTGGGTTTATCTGCAAATGCCGCGCAAATTATTATTCTGTGCGCCTCGGATTTCGAGCAAGGCACCGTTACATCGCCGCGGAGGTTTGCCTGTTTTATTAAAACTTTCATGACTTAAAATATCCTAAATGCCGTTTTGGACAAAACCAAGTAATTCATTTGTCGAAACAGTCTCTATACTGCACTTGCCTATATCCCGAACGGTTATAAAATCAATAAAATCGCCGTGTCGTTTCTTGTCTGACAACATTATATCACAAATCTCTTCTGCTGTATAGGAGGTTTTTGCGCTATGGCCGAGAGATTTTACTGCTTTTTCAATTTTAACGGCACATTCTTTACTGCAAAAACCGTTTGTCTCCGAGATTCTCGCAGTAATGGCGCATCCCGTAGCTACTGCAGAACCATGGGAAACACTGTATTTACTGAGCTTTTCTATGGCGTGGGCGGTAGTATGTCCGAGATTGAGAAATGCACGGCGTCCGTGGTCGAACTCGTCCTCAGATACTATCTCAGCTTTAAGTTTTACACAACGTGAGATCACGTACTCAGCGTCAAAATCCTCTCCATTTTCGGTAATATGTGAAAGCAGCTCAGGATCAGCTAAAATACCGTATTTTAACACCTCGCCGCAGCCGTCCATAAGAATGTCTCTCGGGAGAGTTGTCAAGGCATCGGGGTCGCACAGTACAAGAGAGGGCTGATGGAAGGCTCCTGCGAGATTTTTGCCTCTGTCAAGATCAATTGCACACTTTCCGCCCACCGAAGAGTCAACTGCCGAAAGTAGCGTTGTAGGCATTTGAATATATCTTATTCCTCTGAGGTAAGTTGCCGCGGCAAAGCCTGCCATGTCACCAACCACGCCTCCGCCGAGAGCCAACACGGTATCACTTCTCGTAAGCTCTCTGTCCGCTAAAAAGTTCAGAATTTCTACGTAAGTTCCTGCGTTTTTATTCTGTTCTCCGTGGGGGAAGACAAACTTTGATGTATCAAAACCACCCTGATTCAGATTGTTTATAAGTCTTTCGCCGTAAAGAGAGTCGACGGTATCATCAGTTATAACGGCAATCTTTTTCGACTTTGTTACGCCGGAGATAAGTTCAGCTGCGCGGTCAAGCACACCTCTTTCAACGATAACGTCGTAAGGCTTTGAGACCTCAACTCTAATTTTTGCCATTTCCGTCCACTTCCTCTTTTCTTTTTCTGCCATCATCAAGCAGTTTCTTTAGGTAATCTGCGTCTTTATTTTCTATAGCGTTTCTGTAATCTGTAAGATTTGCGATTATTGTATCAAGTTCAAATAAAAGGTGTTCTCTGTTTTCAAGGAAGAGCTGACTCCACATATCGGGGTTAAGCCAGGCTACTCTCGTCATGTCTTTATAGCTTCCCGCGGAAAATCCGCGATGCTCCATTGCTGTGGGACTCTTGATATATGCACTTGACACTACGTGAGCGAGCTGAGATGTAAAAGCTATCATTCTGTCGTGATCCTCAGGTGTGGTAACTGAGAAGGAACCGAAACCTGCCGGCTCAAGGATCTGTTTCACTCTGTCAAGGAGCATAATATCGTCAAATACAGGAGGAACGATGACCATAGGTGCGCCCTTAAACATATCATCTCTCGAAAATTTAAGTCCGGAGTTATGAGTTCCTGCCATTGGATGTCCCCCGACAAAAGTAAATCCGTACTTTTCAGCCTCTGCAAAGCCGATCGTGCAGACTTCCTTTTTCGTGCCGCAAAGATCCATGATAAGTGTGTTTTTCGGGAAATATTCCGCGTTCTCTTTTATATAGTCAACCGTAGCGTCGGGATATACTGCTATAAGTATTATATCACAAAGTGAGAAGTTTGTCCTCACTAATTTTTCGTCGAGTATTCCTGCAAGGAGAGCGAACTCTGTAGCGGTATCTGATACGTCGGTACCAAACACGGTATGTCCCGCCGCCTTGTACGCTTTTGCCATAGACCCTCCGATCAGACCAAGGCCTACGATACCGACGGTGAGTTTTGTTTTACCAAATTCAGTCTTTTTCATCAGATAGCATCTCTTACTTTCATTACTTTTTTGGTCAGCGCGTCGAACTGCTCGGGAGTAAGTGACTGTGCCCCGTCGCAAAGGGCAGACAGAGGATCATTGTGGACCTCTATCATAAGTCCGTCAGCACCGCAAGCTGCAGCCGCCATCGCCATAGGCTCCACAAGTCTTGACTGTCCCGTTGCGTGGCTGGGATCAATTACTACAGGCAAGTGAGTCAGCTCGTGAAGTACGGGAACTGCAGACAGATCGAGTGTGTTTCTCGTGTGGGTCTCAAAGGTACGGATACCTCTCTCACAGAGGATAATATTGGAGTTTCCGCCTGCCATAATGTATTCTGCACTCATTAGAAGTTCCTTTATGGTGTTGGCAAGGCCTCTTTTGAGAAGGATAGGCTTTTTCGTTCTGCCAAGCTCTTTGAGAAGCTCAAAATTCTGCATATTTCGCGCGCCTACCTGAATGAGATCCACGTCTTCGAAAAGCGGAAGGTGACTTGCGTTCATTATCTCCGTGACGATAGGCATTCCCGTTGCATTTTTCGCCTCCAAAAGCAGTTCAATGCCGTCAGCCTTCAACCCTTGGAAGTCGTAGGGGGAGGTTCTGGGCTTGAAGGCACCTCCTCTGAGAAAAGTTGCACCCGAAGCATGAACACTTTCGGCAACCTTTATGATCTGCTCACGGGATTCTACCGAGCAAGGCCCTGCGATCATCGCAAAATTGCCACCGCCGATCTTTACCCCGCCGACGTTAATAACGCTGTCTTCCGGATGGAATTTTCTGCTACACTGCTTAAAGGGCTCTGCAACTCTCTTGACGGACTCAACTATCTCGAGACTCGCGATAAGGTCCATATCAATTCTGCTGGTATCTCCGATAAGTCCAAGAACTGTATATTCGTGTCCCTCCGAAACGTGTACTTCAATTCCCTGGGAATTCAGCCATGTGATGAGATGCTCTCTCTGCTTAACGGTCGCGCTGTTCTTAATTACTGTGATCATGTTGTTTCCTCTTTTCTGAGATAATTTATCACGCGCAGACACGAGCAGTGTAAAAATAAAATTCGCACAGACCCGTAATCTGTGCGAAACATACTTTTTAAATTCGGTACGTATTAAGGAATATCCTTCAGTTTGCAGCACAAATTACTATTACTTAAAATAATAAAAGTAATAGTAAAAATAATATGCAGAGAACTGAACTGTAGTCTTCATAATACGCCTCCGTAAGTTTGAACTAAGTATAACTCTATCCTTGCCGTTTGTCAAGAGTCTAAGCGTTTTTTTTAGTAATTTTTTTCATTCATGCTGAATAAATACACCGCAAAACCTCAAAAACAGCACAAAATCCGGTCAACTTTAAGCTAACATTGCATTTTTAATCATTCGTTCCGTGGTTCTGTCAAGTTCTTCTCTGTAGAAAGCCACGTGAGGATAAAGTTCGATGAAATCAACGGCGCGATAGTAGCAAAAATCATCCCAAGCACCGTCTGCCCTCGTTTCAAGTCTGCTGTAGAGTCTTTTTATCTTTGCTTCTGTTGTGTCACCAATGGTAGAGATCGCCCGTCTTGCCACCCAGACGCGTCTTATCTTGTCGTTAAATATTCTTCTGTGCTCAAGGTCGTAGGACGAGGCGAATGAGTCAAAAAATCCCTCGTCCTCAGGGGTGAATCCGTCAAAGCCCTGAAGATGCAGAAACACTCTTGCCAAAACGGTTCCGCCGTACTCCGTAAGGTGAATCTGGTCACCGTCAACCATCTTTTCCGTGAGGATGGGGCTGAAGGTGCTGTAAAGGTCGCAGAAAGCGGTGTTATATTCCGCGGCAAGTTTGCCCATAACCATTGAAGCAATCTCGCGAATATTCATGTCAAGTCCATGATCTTTTTCGCTGGCAGGTTCGCTCATATAGTAAACGGTGATCCCCTTGGCAAGAAGAATTTCGGTCAGCTCCTTCATGTCCCTGTAGAAGGAGTTGAAACGTTCTTCGACTGAGCCATTCGCTCCCTTTACGTCATTCTCTCCGTACATTATAACAACGTGGGTAGGATCAAAGGTGAGAAGATCATCATCCATTGTCTCGATACCATACCTGGCTGTTCCCTGTCCGATTCCGCAGTCGTGTATTCTTATATTAGCCCTGGGGAATTTTTTGAGGTAAAAGTCAAAGATCATCTGTACCCAGATACCACCGCAGGTAAGGCTGTCACCGAGGAAGCAAACTCTTGAGTTTTCGGGGAATACGGGAATACCCGTACCCTTTGATTCGCTATATGCTTTCATAGTGATTCCTCCGTCTTCAGTCTCAAAAGGACCTTTTCAAATTCTTCATACGTAGTAGCGTGGTTCATGGCGTCCCTAATGGCTGCTGAGCCTTTGAGTCCCCTTATAAAGTGGGCGGCTCTGCCACGGGATTCTCTGACACCAGTTACTTCTCCCTTGATGGCTATCACGTCACGGGTAAGTCTGAGTGCACATTCGATGCGATCGTTTATCGTTATCTCGTGGACAGGCTTTCCCTCAGCGGCGGCAAGTATTTCACCGAAGATCCAAGGATTTCCGCAAGCGGCACGTCCGACAGCAACTCCGTCACAGCAAGTTTCCTCAAGCATACGGAGAGCGTCGGCGTAGCAGTTTATATCACCGTTACCTATGATCTCCACGGATTTATCAACCTCAGCGCGAACTGCCTTTATTACGCGGTTATCGGAAGAGGGAGCGTACATCTGCTCTCTCGTTCTGCCGTGGACTGTGATACGCTCTGCACCGCTGTCCGCCATTAAAGCGGCGAAGTATGGGGCGTTTATACTTGAAGCGTCCCAGCCTGCACGAATTTTCACCCATAGAGGAAGACCGAGGCGACGGGTCACGTCGCTGACTGCTCTTGTAACCTTCGCCGCAATTTCGGGAGATCTCATAAGTGCGGAGCCGTCTCCAGAGGTAACTATTTTTCTTACGGGACACCCCATATTGATGTCGATGGCACAAGGTTTGGCGTAGGGAGCGGCATCTTGAATAAGTCTTTCAGCTGCCTCTGCCATCTGCACAGGGTCATGACCGAATATCTGAAGAGCACAGGGGGCTTCAGCAGGAGAAATACGGGCAAGTTCGAAAGTCTTTTTATCGTTATAGCACACCGCGGCGGCGGATATCATTTCGCTTACGCTGTAAGATGCGCCAAGTTCACTGCATATAACACGAAAAGGCATATCCGTAAAGCCCGCCATAGGAGCAAGTCCCGCTGTTATCCTCATATTGTCCGCCTCCTTCTGTAAATAAAGCTTAAATTTTCTTTAGTATAGCACAAAATATGCTTTACTTGCAACATCAGATGCTTTTATGTAGCGTTTTTTAAGTTGAAAATATTAAAATTTACATAATCTTATTGTAGAATTATAAAAAAAATAGTATAATAACCTTGTTAAGTATTTTTCTAAACAAATTAATAAATTTTATTTTCATATTTGTCGATTACTCGGCAGACAGGAGTTTTAGTTATGAATATTTGTGACATCAAGACAAAGATCTCAGGCGGTGCGTTGGATGCTTCCCTTGTATCCCTCTGCTCAGTTTCCGAAAGCCGTATTCCCACAGAAAGAACCAGATACTGCGACGCTGCTGACCGCTTTGCTGAGATCTATGGTGACTCTGACAGCATCCGTCTCTTCTCCGTTGGCGGAAGAACCGAAGTTTCCGGCAACCACACCGACCACAACCTTGGCCGAGTTATCGCCGCTTCCGTAAACCTTGACATTCTTGCAGTTGTTTCTCCCACCGACGACGGTGTTGTAAGAATCAAGAGCGAAGGCTTCCCCGAGGACGTAGTTGACGCAGGCAAGTGCGAGACTCCCGACGAGTCCCTGTTCTTCACCTCTGCTTCCATCATCGCAGGTATGCAGAAGGCATTCCTCAACGCTGGATACAAGATCGGCGGCTTTAACGCTTACACCACATCCAACGTTCTGAAGGGGTCGGGAATCTCTTCCTCCGCTGCTTTCGAGGTAATGGTTGGTAACATCCTCAACTACCTCTACAACGACGGTAAGGTTTCCAACGTTGAGATCGCCAAGATGGCTCAGTACGCTGAAAACGTATATTTTGGCAAGCCCTGCGGACTTATGGACCAGACCGCTTGTGCTGTCGGCGGATTCATCACCATTGATTTTGAGGATCCTAAGTCTCCCGTTATCGAAAGCCTTGATTTCGACCTTACTAAAGAAGGTTATTCCCTCTGTATCGTAAACACCGGCGGAAATCACGCTGACCTCAACGAGGACTATGCTTCCGTTCCCGCTGAAATGAAGTCAGTTGCAAAGGTTCTCAGCAAAGAGGTTCTCCGCGGCGTAACTGTGGATGAGCTTATCGCGAGCGCTGCTGTTATTCGCGAAAAGTGCGGCGACCGTGCCCTTCTCCGTGCTTTCCACTTTGTAAATGAAAACGACAGAGTTGACGCTCAGGTTAAGGCGCTGAAGGCGGGCGATCTTGACGCATTCTTCACAGGTGTAACAGGAAGCGGAAACTCCAGCTTCAAGTTCCTCCAGAACGTATATACAACAAAGAACGTTGCTGAGCAGGGTCTGTCTCTCGCTCTTTGTGTAACTGAAAATTTCATAAAGAATCGCCGTGCGGTTTGTCGTGTACACGGTGGTGGATTTGCAGGTACTATTCAGGCATTCATCCCTTCCGCTGACACAGAAGACTACAGAGCCCTTATGGACAGCGTATTTGGAAACGGTGCTTGTCATATTCTCTCTATCCGCCGCGCAGGTGCTATCGAGCTTAGCCTCTGATCCCGCTTGTTATGAAGAGTTTTAACAAAACTAAAGCGGCACCCTTAAAAAAAGTAGTTTCCTTTCTCATAAGCTTTATTATTGCCTTTTCGGTGTACAGGCTGTTTATAGAACTTGGTGAGCAGGTACATACTATGTTCTACTACGTTGGTGTGACCGCTTACATCTCCGTTATAGCTCTGCTTGTTTTTCTGTTCTACATCAAAAACGGCTTCACATTTTCGAGAAAGGAAGTCTCGGCTGAAGATCTCGGTCTTGGCTCCGAGGCGGAAGACTTAGAAAAGCTTGAAAAACTGAGCCGTTCCAAAGCCGTTGCCGGAAAGCTGTTAAAAATTATCGTGCCGATGATTTTGTCCGTTGTTTTAAGCTACGGAGAACTTGTTTTCTCTGATATTATCGGCAACCTTATTAAGTGAGGCAGAGGATGTTATCTGTTACTATAATCGCTGTGGGTCAGCTGAAGGAAAAGTATTTCCGTGACGCTGCTGACGAGTACAAAAAGAGGCTTGGCGGTCCCTCAAGAGTTTCCGAGATCGAGATCAAAGAAGAAAAACTGCCTGAGGGTCCAAATGAATCCCAGATCAAGGCTGCCCTTGAGTCTGAAGCTGACAGGATCATTGCCGCTATTCCGAAAAGATCCTTCGTTGTGACCATGTGTATCGAAGGTAAGCAGTATTCTTCCACGGAATTTGCCGCGATTCTTGAAAACGCATCTCTTCAGGGCAAGTCTGCCATTACTTTTATTATCGGTTCATCTCACGGTCTATCCGACAGAGTGAAAAATATGTCAGATTTAAAACTGTCCATGTCAAAAATGACTTTTCCCCACAAGCTTGCCCGAGTTATGCTTTTTGAAGCTGTTTACCGTGCGAAAGAGATCTCAGCCGGCGGGAAATATCACAAGTAGTCTTAAGGAAGATTTTGATTATGATAAACAAGATCAAATTTGAAGCTGTTCGTATAGTCAGCATATTTCTTTTCCTTGCGCTATGTCTTGCGTCTCCCCTACTGCTGTTATTCATAGGCAGAGAGGAAGGCGGAATCATACAGATCACCGATCACTCAAAGCCCAAAGAAGAGATAGACTCACCCGACAGCATTTTCATCGACAGCGACAAGACAAGCTCTCTTAATGTTGACGAGCTGACCGGTATCGCATCAAAGCCTAAAAAAGGCACCGTTGTAGGTGTGTCCGATACTACAAAGCTGTCGAAGAATAAAGTAAAAATTCAGGGTGCCGGAAAACTTTCTCAAGAAGGTTACTACACATCCGATTACTCTTTTGTAAAAGACTCCTTCGTTATCGCTAAAACTACTCCCACAGGTACTCTTCCCGAAGTGTTCAGCCTTCGTACAAAACTCAAAAACGTGGTGGAGCACAAACAGCTCTCCGACTACAGCCGTTTCACCGCGGAATATACTCAAGTTGAAGTGGACCGTCCCGCGGTAGAACTTTACATGGGATATCTCTTGGTGGACAACGGCTCTACAATCGACATCTATAATTCCCTCGGCGGGTATCTTATGACCTTCAACGACGGCGAATATATCCCTGCCTATGAAAGAGATGCCCTTGGTAACCCACTCTTCTACAGAGAAGTGGAAGTCGAAAGCGGACTCCTTGATGGCGAAGATATTGTTCTGACCGACGAAAACAAAGAAGCCTTAGACGAAAAGAACAAGGATAAAAAGAAGCCCAACTTTGAACGCGACCCCCATGGCAAGGACGACTCCGCTCTTGCAGAGGGTGAGCTCAAAAACGAAGGCAAGGGCAACCCCGTAACGGAAAAAGTACGTCAGTATTACACTCTCTCCTACGCAGGAAACTATTTCGTTCCTGCTGAGTTTGACGATTCTACCGAATCCCGCGGTGTAGCTTTCGATTATCCCGAGTACTATGGCTTATCAGATGAGATCGGCATGAAGCTTTACGCCGAAAAGTACGACAAGTACGTTAAGGATCTCGAGGGAAATATCACGATAGAGCACAAAGTTAAGTGGAACTACAAGAAGTATGGCGAAGACTTGCTTGAAGATATGCTTGAAAGCGCCTATAACTTCTCTCAGGGACTTGCTTGTGTAGTCACTGAAGAATATTACAAAGACGGCGGAATGTATTTCATAAATTCCCTTGGCAACCGGGCATTCAATACTCTCAAACAGTATCACAACAAGAAGTCTGACAGATATATCATCGAGAACTATCTGGGTCCCATCTCAAATGGCCCCGAAAGTATCGGATACTTCTACTATGACCACGGTCTTGTAAGAGCACGTTTTGAAACTATCGACTACTGGAATTACAAAGAAAACAACGTGATTCAGGTATACTCCAGCGAAGAAGTCCTCTTAAACACCCGAGGTGAGAGATTCCCTCTTCCCTACGGTTATGAGGTGAAAGCCTATTCCGATGGAATGATTCTTCTTGAGAAAGATTCAAAGTACGGCTTTATGGATCACACAGGCGCGTGGATTGCTGAGCCCGCCTACTCATACGCAGAAGCTTTTTCCGAGGGTCTGGCGGTGCTTAAAACAGCCGACGGACGCTTCGGAATGATCGACACCGAAGGAAACATCATCCTTCCCTTCGCTTACGACTATATATCCTCCGTTTCCAGCGGTATCATCGTTGCCTTCTCAGAAGACGGCGGTTGGGAGATCTTCCGTAAGATGACAAAGTAAAATGAATATTTTGAAAGAATTATTCGTATAATTTTATGCGGAGACCGTTATTCGAGAGCGTCTGTTGGCGCTCTCGTTTTTTTGATAGTTACGGGGGTGGTGTTTGCCTTGGAGGTCTTTATCAAATTACTCGATAGTTACATAATGCCCGTAATGCTGATACTTTGCGGAGCGGTACTGGCGTATCGTATAAGACTTTTTAAGATACTCTCACCACGTCACTTCTTTTCGACGCTCACTGACGCTGAAACAAAAAAAGGGGTTTCCCCTTTTAAAGCCATGAGCACTGCCTTAGCAGGTACACTCGGTGTCGGTAATATCGCGGGAGTCGCCACAGCTATCAGTGCCGGCGGACCCGGTGCGGTGTTCTGGATGTGGATGGGTGCTTTGTTCTCCATGAGCGTTAAGTACGGAGAGGTCGTTCTGGCGGTAAAATACAGACATTTTTCAAATGAAAGAGGCTTCTTTGGCGGAGCTATGTATACTATAAGGGACGGGCTTCGCAAAAAACTTGGCAGCCGAGGTGCAAAATTCCTCGGTGGTATATTTGCTCTGCTTTGTATTATAAATTCCCTCATTATGGGAAACGTGATACAGTCCAATTCCGCTGCCGCCGCCCTTGATGGAGTTCCTGCGGAAGTTATAGGCATTTCCTTCGGGACACTCATCATTGTCGTAGCGATTTTCGGCACGTCAAAGATAACGTCATACACCTTTCTTTTGATAATACCACTTTCCATAGCTTATATGATCATCACGAGTGTGATTATCATAATGAACGCCTCCCTACTACCCACGATACTTGCTGATATCGTGAAAAATGCTTTTTCCTTTTCCGCTTTAGCAGGAGGTGGAGCAGGATTTACGATCAAGGAAGCTGTTCGATATGGTATTACAAGAGGAATATTTTCAAACGAGGCAGGATGCGGTACTTCCCCTACAGCTCACGCGTCTGCCAACACAAAGAGCCCCCATCATCAAGGGTGTTTCGGAATATTTGAGGTTATTGCCGACACTTTGGTGCTCTGCAGTATGACGGCTTTTGTGATTCTTATTGGAAAAGAAAGATACCCACAGACTCTCGGAAGTCTTGATGGAGTCCCACTGACACTGAAAGCAATTTCCGATCTTTTAAGCCCATTCGCGGCTAATCTCATAAGTATTTCGATAGTTCTTTTCGCCGTCGCTACGGTTATTGCCCAGATATACTATGGCGATGTGGCAACAGGATATTTTACAAAACGCAAAAGTGCACTTTGGCTTTTCATTATTTTCTCTGCCGTATCTGCATACATCGGATCAGTGATTAACGTAGACTTGATCTGGCCGTGGGCTGATTTGACTATCGGAATTATGACGTGCATTAATGTAGTGGTGTTATTTCTTATGCAAGGTGAAATTAGCGTCGTGGCAAAAGAAAATGACAAGGCTCTGAATAAAGATTAATTCAGAGCCTTGTCATTTTCGCCGGAAGGGTTGACTTTTGGCAAGTTTTACTGTAAAATATACTTTGTTATCGGGGTGTGGCGCAGTTGGGAGCGCGCGACATTTGGGATGTTGAGGCCGCAGGTTCGAACCCTGTCACTCCGACCAAATTTGCGGATTCGTCCGCATACGAAAGCCGCAAAGTAGGAATACTTTGCGGCAATTCATTTCTAGGAGGAAAGAAAATGAAGAAAAAATTCAAATTGCCTCTATGGGCTGTTATTGCTATTGTTGAAATAATAGTTGTGGTGATTTTGTATGCATTAGGCTTCAAAATCACTTATGCTCCTGAATTAGCTAATGATTGGGAGGCAATTGCTGCTATTGGCACATGGATATGCGGCCTTGTTGTCCCGTTTGCACTTATAATTTTCGAAAAGAAACTTAGTGCAAGTGAAGACAAAGTGAGTTCTTCTAACTTAGCTACACTACAAGAACTAAACGAATTTAAGAGAAAGTATGAACCGTTGCTAAAAGCTTTTACGGAAGGTGAAGTTATACTGGATGGTGGAAACGCCTCGGACTATCCTTCACAATCCATCCCATCACAACATGAAATATTTAGATTTATTTGTATATCGATGGTTGCAACTTCTCAAGAAATTGCTGATCATTTTGAAGTAAGTGTGGAATCATTGAAACATAGAATTGAAGATATGTGGGCTGTTCAAGGACTTATTTCTCCTTCAACACTTTCAGATGATCCTAATAAGGATTTCGCAAATTGTCAATGGCAAAAAGCGAAATAGTTTTCTTTGTTTACTGCAAACCAAATTTTGAGGGTGCCGTTATTCGGCGCCCTCTTTTAGTTTTGCTTTTTCTTCCGCGATCTCCGCTTTGACTTTTTCTATCATCTCGGCGAGTTTGATTTCGCACTGCTCTTTTGTTTCTGCGTAGACGTTGAATTTCTTGCGTTTACCGTTCGGCAATCTCGGGAAGAAGCTGCCTTCCCAGAGGTTGTCGTTTATCTGATACAGGCATCCCGTTCCCGATTTTCGTATCTTTCTCGGGACAGGTTCGGGATGCGGCTCTGTGGGCGCACACGGAGCGTTTACGGGCGGTTTCGCCGTCCCCTCGGGTGTTTGCTCTACCGCAGGCATTTGCGCGTTTGTACCGCCGATTTTGCGGTCAATGCTCACCGCCGCCTGCATCTGCATGGTATCGGTCATATGACTGTAGATATCAAGCGTCGTTGCGGCCGATACGTGCCCGATGGTTGCCGACAAGGTTTTTACGTCCATGCCGTTTTCCAGTGCCATGGTTGCGAAGGTGTGACGCAGGTCGTGGAACCGCACGTGCTTGCATCCCGCTCGTTTTAAGAGTATCGACAGAATGTCACCAACGGACGTGGGATACCTCGGCACATCTGGATTTTGCGGCGACGGGAACATCCAGCGCGAGTTGATTGTCTCCTTATATTTTCTCAGCACCTCCACCAGCGACGGCGGCAGTACCACCGTGCGGATGGAGCTTTTTGTTTTTGGTATGGATATCTCAATTTTGCCGTTCACCGCACACGCCTGGCGGATGATGTGTAGCTCGCCCGTGCGGAAGTTGAGGTCATCCCATTGCAGTCCCATCAGCTCCCCTCGGCGCATTCCCGTGCCGAGTTCCAGCAGGAACAGCTCGTAGTATCCGTCCTCTTTGGCCTGGGCAAGGAATCGCTGTAGCTCGTCCTTGGTCAGCACCTGCATCTCCCGCGCCTTTTTCGGCGGCAATTTACAGCCGATGGCAGGGTTGACCCGTATCAGCCCTTCGGCCACCGCTTTTTCCAATGCCATACGACAGCTTGCGTGGCAGGCTCGCACCATGCGGTCGGACAGTCCGGGGCCGTATTTCTCAACGTACTGCTTTCGTCCGTTTCGCTTCAGCCGTGCGTAGAACTGTTGCAGGTCGTTCTGCGTCAGTTTGTTCAGCGGTATCTTGCCGATGTCGGGGATGATG
>JAZULS010000062.1:0-2742 GCA_045603205.1 Eubacteriales bacterium
AAGGAGCTTATGTGCATCCGCGTCCTCGGCGGCACCGGCAGACGTTACGGCAATATCGGTGATATTGTAGTCTGCGCTGTCAAGAAGGCAGCACCGGGCGGCGTTGTTAAGAAAGGCGACGTTGTAAAAGCTGTTATCGTAAGAAGTGTTAAGGGTCTCCGCCGTGCGGGCGGTTCCTACATCAAGTTCGACGAGAATGCAGCAGTAATTATTAACGAAGACAAGAACCCCAAGGGAACTCGTATTTTTGGACCTGTAGCTCGTGAGCTTCGTGAGCACGACTACACCAAGATTCTCTCCCTTGCACCGGAAGTTCTGTAATCGGAGGTAGACGAAATGAAGAAACTTCATGTTAAGACGGGTGACGTCGTAATCGTTAGCTCCGGCGATGACAAGGGCAAGACCGGTAAGGTTCTTGAGGTTTCCCCCAAGGAGGGAAAGGTCATTGTTGAGGGCATCAACATTGTAAAGAAGCACGTGAAGCCCCGTCCGCCCAAGGAAAACGGCGGTATCGTAGAGGTTCCCGCAGCTATGTATGCTTCCAAGGTACAGCTTTATTGCGAAGCTTGTGCTAAGGCAGGCAAGAGCGGCCACACAAGAGCAGCTCACAAGATCGAAAACGGCACTAAGACTCGCGTTTGCGCGAAGTGCGGTGCAGAACTTTAATTGGGAGGCAAGGTAAAATGGCAAGACTTACAGAAATGTATAAGACTGAAGTTGCTCCTGCTCTCATGAAGAAGTTTGAGTACAAGAGCAGCATGCAGATCCCTAAGCTCGACAAGGTTGTTATCAACGTGGGCGCAGGTGATGCAAAGGAAAACACAAAGGTGATCGACGCTATCATCGCAGATCTTTCTCAGATCTCCGGTCAGAAGGCAGTTCCTACCTTCGCAAAGAAGTCCGTTGCTAACTTCAAGCTCCGTCAGGGCATGAAGATCGGCGCAAAGGTTACTCTCCGCGGCGAGAGAATGTATGAGTTTGTTGACAAGCTCTTCAACTTCGCTCTTCCCAGAGTACGTGACTTCAAGGGTATCAAACCCGACGCTTTCGACGGTCGCGGCAACTACGCTCTCGGCCTTAAGGAACAGCTGATTTTCCCCGAAATCGATTATGAGAAGGTAGACAAGATCCGTGGTATGGACATCTGCTTCGTAACCACAGCTACCACCGACGAAGAAGCAAAAGAGCTCCTCACACTTATGGGCGCTCCCTTTGCGAAATAATCACGGGAGGAAATAAAGATGGCAAAGAAAGCAATGATCAACAAGCAGCAGAGAGAGCAGAAGTTCTCCACAAGAGAATACAACCGTTGCAAGATCTGCGGCAGACCCCACGCTTACCTCCGCAAGTACGGCATTTGCCGTATCTGCTTCAGAGAGCTTGCTTACAAGGGTGAGATTCCCGGCGTAAGAAAGGCTTCTTGGTAAGTTAAACCGTGCACACCCCGAAATAATTCGGGTTTGCAAATATCCACTTTCGTCCTGTGGCATTCACTTTCAACAGCCGCAGGAACGAAGGTCCGCATCAAAAGGAAACTGTGCCAATAACCCAAAAGTGCAGTTTAACCGTTGATGAGCGGCCGTCTGACTTCACTACAACACTACGCAGGCGGCAGCAAGAATTTTTACTTGCATGACAGGAGGAAAACAACAATGCAGATTTCAGACGTTATTGCAGATATGCTGACAAGAATCAGAAACGCTAATAACGCAAAGCACGAGACCGTTGATATTCCCGCTTCCAACATGAAGAAGTCCATCGCTGACATTCTTCTCGCTGAGGGTTACATCAAGGGCGTGCAGGTTATTGAGGACGGAAAGCAGGGCATCATCAGAGTTACTCTGAAGTATGAGGCAGGCAAGCAGAAGGTCATCCACGGTCTTCGCCGCGTTTCCAAGCCCGGTCTCCGTATCTACTCCAACTGCGAAGATATGCCTAAGGTTATGAACGGCCTCGGCATCGCAATCGTATCCACATCTAAGGGAATCATGACCGACAAGGCAGCTCGCAAGGCAAACGTTGGCGGCGAGATCCTCGCATTCGTATGGTAAGGAGGGAGAATTAAGATGTCAAGAATTGGTAGAGCTCCCATTGCCGTACCCGCAGGTGTTACGGTTGATGTAGCAGAAAACAACGTAGTTACCGTTAAGGGCCCCAAGGGTACTCTTACACACGCAGCTCCCGCTGTTATCACAGTAGCTGTTGAGGGTAACACAGTTAACGTAACTCGTCCTAACGACGCAAAGGAGAACCGTGCTCTCCACGGTCTCACCAGAACTCTGATAAACAATATGATCATCGGTGTATCCGCAGGCTACGCTAAGAAGCTTGAGATCGTAGGCGTTGGTTACAGAGTATCTAAGACCGGCAAGCAGCTCAAGCTCGAGCTCGGTCACTCTCACCCCATCTTCGTTGATGAGTCTGATCTCGTAACATTCGATGTTCCCGATTCAAACACCATCATCGTTAAGAGCATTGACAAGCAGCTCTGCGGTCAGATCGCAGCAGAGATTCGCTCTAAGAGACCCCCTGAGCCGTACCACGGTAAGGGTGTTAAGTACGAGGGCGAGCGTATTCGCCGTAAAGCCGGAAAAGCCGGTAAATAATGAAAGGAGACGTTTGACATGGTTTCAAAGAAGGATAAGAATATTCAGCGTGTTAAGAGACACATTCGTGTTCGCGCAAAGATCTCCGGAACAACCGAGCGTCCCCGTCTCGCTGTTTACCGTTCCAATGCTCACA
>JAZULS010000063.1:0-2150 GCA_045603205.1 Eubacteriales bacterium
GTGGTCATATACTCGTTTGCCGCCTGAGCCGACCATTTTCCGTCTCGGTCAAGGAGAAATTTGTCATTGTTTGAGGGGTCGTAGAACTTCAGGGGCTTTCTGTCCGCTTTTTCAAGAAGCTTGTCCGCGTTCTCCACGGAATATTTGGTACGGTAGATAGCCTCGTTGTTGCCCTTTTCGCCCATGAACATAACGTAGGAGATCTCCCCGTCGCCGTTTAAGTCTGCTTTGTCGAAATTTTCCGTCAAATATTCGCCGATCATATCCCCCTGCAGGTATCCGGCTTCCGCGGCGTCGGTGCCGATGAAGACGCACTTATCGTAGCTGTTCACCACCGCGTCAGAGACTTCTCTGTTGAAGAAGATAACGGGGATTCCCGCAGAGGATGCCAGAGACACGATGCCGTTTGCCGCGTCGTCAGATCCCGTGGTGACGATATTCACGGCGATGATCTTTGCCCCTTTGGTGATGGCTGTCTGCACCTGCTCGGTCTGAGTGGTCTGGCTGTTGTTACTATCGTATTCCTGATAGGATATGCCTGCGGCGCCAAGCTTTTCCGATACCGCACTGCGAACGCTGGAAATGTAGGGGTCGCTGTAGGTGAAGTAGAAAACGTGGACGTCTGCGGTAGTATTCTGTGCCTGACATCCGCAGGAGGCGAGACTGAGGCAGGCTGACAGTAGCACAGCCCCAGTCAAAACAAGTGATAAAAACTTACGTTTCATAAAAAATCTCCGTTCTGCCGTAAACACGGCATTTAACAATTTTTCAGGGTCGTCTGCATTATTATTTACACTTGCGGTGGAGATAATTCACCCGACGCGCAAAAGTCCGATGCTGTGACTTGCAACTTTTTCTGTATTGTGATAAAATAATATTGTAAAAAATCAAACGGAGGGAACAAAATGACTCGACTTGACTCTGCTTTATCTAAAATATACAGAATTCTCGGTGCCTTTGCGATCGTGTGCTTCGGCTCCTTTTTTATAAAACTTATAAAATCTCCCGAGGGAATTTTAGGCTGGGCTGTCACCGTGGGCGTGCTGTCTGCCGTGTGCATTCCCTTCATTTTCAGGAAAAAGCTGAGAAAAATTTTAAAAGGCTGCTACGTTCCCCTGAAGGCTGTGATGTGTCTGGGGCTGGCGTTCTTCGCGGCAAGCTTTATTTTCCTTGTGGGATATATCTACCTGTCACCTGTCGCCGACCCCTCTGCCGCCCCCGAAGCGGGAGACGTGTACATCGTATTCGGCGCAAGGGTGAAGGAGGACGGACCCACCAAGACCCTTCGCGAAAGGCTGAACACCGCCGCGAAAATGCTTGAGGAAAACGAAAACGCCGTCTGCATCGTCACGGGCGGTCAGGGAGAAAACGAGCCCGAGACGGAAGCGGCTTGTATGAAACGGTATCTGGTGGAGCGTGGCATCGACGGGGAGAGAATAATCCTTGAGGAGCGCGCCTCCAACACGAGAGAGAATATAAAATATTCAATGGAGATCATTGAGAAAGAGGGGCTTGCGGAAAGGCGCGTTATCTGCATCTCCTCGGACACCCATATTCCGCGAATTCGCATTATGTGCGCCGAAGCTGGACTTGAAGCGGAGTACGTGAAGTCACCCACGCCGAACCCCATATTCCTCATCACTGTTTGGGTGAGAGAATATCTGTCCTTTGTGAAAATGTTCGTCTTCGGCGGATGAGGGGTAATATATGGAGTTTGTATTAGAGTTTTTCGCTGAGCTTTTTCTTACGGTTTACATGGAATTGATGCTTTACGTAGCTCCCCAAAAAAAGGCGGTAACAAAAAAACATCGTACCGCCGCGAAGATAATTGCCGTCACCGTTCTTGTTTTGGTTTTAGGTCTGGTCTTCTGGGGAGTCATCCTTGTAGTCAACGGAATGCTTTGGGGTCTTATACTTATATGTCTGTCCGTGGTTATCTCCGCTGTGCAGATTGCTTTAGGCTTGACTTTAAAGCGCAAATAACCAAACGAGGCGGGACGTACACGCAGATACACCTCTACAGGGTTTGCGTTTGTTCACCTGCTCAGGCGAAGCCTGCCCACGGTAAGGTGAAACGAGGGGCAGAAAAAACAAACGTTATCTATCGCCAATGCGGCACGATTTTCAAAATTGTGGGGTATGACGTGACG
>JAZULS010000064.1:0-2243 GCA_045603205.1 Eubacteriales bacterium
TATTGAGTGTTCCGCTATCAGCTTAAAGCATCACGGAGAATACCTTGACCTCCACTGCGGCGGTATCGACAACGCGTTCCCCCACCACACCAATGAAATTGCACAGAGTGAGGCTTACATAGGCCACAAGTGGTGCCCTCATTGGTTCCACATTCTCCACCTGAACACCAATTCCGGCAAGATGAGTAAGTCAACAGGCGAGTTCCTTACCGTATCTCTTCTTGAGTCCAAGGGATATGATCCTATAGTTTACCGCTTCTTCTGCCTGCTGTCCCACTACAGAAAGTCTCTCGTGTTCTCCTATGAGGGTCTCGACAACGCGGCAGTTTCCTTTAAGAAGCTTATTGAAAGAATCGCTTCCGTTGACGGTTCAGGTGAAGTGATCGAGGCTGATTTCGCCGCTCTGAAGGCACGATTCACCGAGGCACTCGACAATGACCTCAACACTTCCCTTGCCATCACTGCTCTCTACGACGTGCTGAAGGCTAAAACAAACGGTGCTACAAAGCTTGCCCTCATCGCTGACTTTGACCGTGTTCTCTCCCTCTCTCTTATTGAAAAGGCTGAAGCACTCAGAAGCACTAAGGCTGCTGAGGCAGAGGCTGCTGCTCCTGCAGTTGACGCAGAGCTTGCATCCTGGATCGAAGCAATGATCGAAGAAAGAGCTGCCGCTAAGCGTGAAAAGAACTACGCAAGAGCCGACGAGATCCGCGCTGAGCTTTCCGCTAAGGGTGTAACTCTGAAAGACACCAAGGAAGGCACCACCTACACTATTGGGTAAAAATATACAAATCAAGGGTACGTGAAACCGTTATTTTCCACAACGGTTTCGCGTAAAACTTTGACTCAGATACTTGATTTTGAGGAAGGATTGGAGTAAAATTATGAAAAATATTATCATCGGAATCGATGTTGGCGGCAGTACTACGAAGATAGTGGGCTTCAATATGAAGTCCGAAAAGCGTGAGCTGATCGAGCCTCTTTTCGTACGCGCCACGGATCCCATAACCTCCACATTCGGTGCTTTCGGTAAGTTTCTTGACGTGAACGATCTCTCACTTGAAGATATCGAGCGAGTTATGATAACCGGTGCAGGTTCTTCCCACATTACAAGACCCCTGTACGGACTCCCCTGTCACAAGATCGAGGAATTTAAGGCTATCGGCCTTGGTGGACTCTATCTTTCCCGTCTTGATAAGGCCCTCGTTGCCAGTCTCGGCACAGGAACCGCTCTCGTTTACGCGGAAAGCGGCAAGGAGCCTCGTTATCTCGGCGGTACGGGTGTTGGAGGAGGTACTCTTATCGGTCTGTCAAAGCAAATGCTTGGCATGGACACCGTTGAGCACATCGAAGAGGTTGCAAGAACCGGTTCCCTTGACAAGATCGACCTGCGAATCGGAGATATCATCAACAACAACAATATCCCCGGCTTTACCGACACCACCACGGCTTCCAATTTCGGCAACGTCAGCGATCTTGCAAACAAGCACGATATTGCCCTCGGTATCATCAACATGGTTTTCGAGACCATCGGTATGATCTCCATTTTTGCAGCCCGAGGTTGCGGAATCCGCGATATCATTCTGACGGGTAACCTGTCCAGCGTTGATAGAGCAGGCGAAATATTCTCAACCCTTAGTAGAATGTTCGACATGAATTTCATGATCCCCGAATATTCACGTTTCGGTCCCGTTATCGGTGCGGCACTTGCAGAATGTCCCGATACAAAGATCTGAGGATAATATTTCAACTTCATATTATAGAGAGAAGGCGTTTTCTACTTGGAAACATTATTCATTCTGTCCGTTGCTCTTCTATCGGGACTTCTTATGTCCCGTGTCGTAAAAAAGTTAGGGCTCCCCGCAGTTACCGCGTATCTTATCGCAGGTATCCTTATTGGTCCTTTCTGCCTCGGCAAACTCGGCGTTCCGGGCCTTGGCTTCAACACACTTGAGCAGGTCTCAAGCCTCGGTATTATCTCCGACGTTGCCATGGGCTTCATCGCTTTTGCAATCGGTAACGAGTTCCGTCTTTCACAGCTGAAGCAAAACGGTAAAAATGCTACCGTTATCGGTATAATTCAGGCTGTTGCGGCTACCCTGCTTGTGGACGCTGCCCTCATCGCGTTCCACTTCATAGCACCTGACGTGCTCTCCCTTCCCGCCGCGATCACTCTCGGAGCTATCGCTTCTGCTACTGCTCCCGCGGCAACACTTATGGTCGTTCGTCAGTATAAGGCAAAG
>JAZULS010000065.1:0-3890 GCA_045603205.1 Eubacteriales bacterium
CCCGAGCAGTGGGAGGAGGCTCAGCGCATCATGGGCGAGCTTCTTGACGAGAACCTCGGCCGCGAAAACTACCAGATCGGTATCGACGAGGCTGCTTTCTACGGTCCTAAGCTTGACATCCAGTGCAAGAACGTATTCGGCAAGGAAGACACCATCGTTACTATTCAGATCGACATGCTTCTCGCTAAGAAGTTCGGTATGGAATACGTTGACAGCGACAACAGCATGACCACACCCTACATCATCCACAGAACATCCATGGGATGCTACGAGAGAACTCTCGCACTTCTCCTTGAGAAGTACGCAGGCGCTCTTCCTCTGTGGCTGTCCCCGAATCAGGTAACTGTCATCCCCGTTTCCACAGCCTTCAACGACTATGCTGAGGAAGTTAAGAATGAGCTTGCCGCTATCGGTGTTCGCGTGGAAGCAGAGCTTGGCACTGACACAATGAAGTACAAGATCCGTGAAGCTCAGCTTGAAAAGACACCTTACATCGTGATCGTGGGCGAAAACGAGATGAACACGGGGTCCGTTTCCGTCAGAGCAAGAGCAAACGGTCAGGGCGGCGTTATGACCCTTGATGAGTTCAAGGCAAAGCTTCTCACCGAGATCGCTACCAAGGCGAAATAAATAAAATTCGGCACCTCTTTTGAGGTGCCGACGTTTTTTGGCGGGGGATTATGGCGGAGTTCTTTTGATTTTGTGCAGTAATATTCCCTCGAAGGGAACCATCTCAGACGCCGAAGTTTCCGCCTGCGGCTCCTCCTTGGCTCTCTCTTTAAATAATGAAGTCCTCCTTCTAAAAACACCTCGCAGATTTTGTCGTCTGCGAGGTGCGGTACTGTTTATTTTACTTCTCGGGGTCAAGATGTGACCAATATGTCTTGAGATAATCGATTCCGCTCCAAAGGGTCATCACCGTCATAGCCGCGATGGTGACGTAGGAGAGAACGTGATAGTCTCTGAAAACTGCGAAGGGCAGAACTACAGGCTCAAGAAGTACGGTGACGATGCATGTCATCTGTGTCACGGTCTTGATCTTGCCAAGCCAGCTTGCCGCGATAACGAGACCGCTCTTGCCTGCCGCCACCAGTCTAATGGAGGTTACTGCCAGCTCACGGAAGATCACGATTGCCGCCGCCCAGATGAACACGCCGCGAAGGTCCTCGAAATAACCGTTCGTCAGAATACCGAGCATGGCGGAGAACACCAGAAACTTGTCCGCCAGCGGGTCGATAAACTTGCCGAAGTCGGTGATGAGGTTATATTTTCTCGCTATTTTTCCGTCGATCATGTCTGTGAGAGATGTGATGGCGAAAATCACCGCGGTGATGATTCGCATTACTGTCTCGGAGAGGGGCAGGGGAACTGCGAAGCATACGAGGAAAACGGGCACCATAAAAATGCGGAAAAGCGAAAGCTTGTTGGGCAAATTCATTTTAGATTTAGCCATGACGAAATTTTCCTTTATATATAATGAAGATTTTTGTATGGTCAGATCAGCACTTCGCCGACAAGGTCGTAGTCAAGTGCTTCGGTGATCTTTACGTCCACCATTTCGCCCTCTGTGACGGGGCGGGGGGAAGTGAACCAGATCTTACCGTCGATGTCAGCGGCTTCTGCGTAGCTTCTGCCAACGTAAGCCTCGGATACTGGATCGAATCCCTCGCAGAGCACGTGGAGAGTCTTGCCAAGGCGGGACTTGTTATACTCTTCGCTGACACGGAGCTGGGTTTTCATCAGAATATCGTATCGGTCCTGAGCTACCTGCTCGTCGACCATATCCTCGAAATCGTAAGCAGGGGTGTCTTCCTCCCTCGAGTAGGTGAAAGCACCGAAACGCTCGAACTTTGCTTCTTTGATGAACTCACAAAGCTCACGGAAGTCTTCTTCAGTCTCGCCGGGGAAGCCAACGATAGCGGTGGAGCGAAGAACGATACCAGGTACACCCTCGCGGAGTCTCTTTACGGCACTTTTTACGGCCTCAGCGCCGCCGTGACGGTTCATTCTCTTCAGAACGGAGTCGCTGATGTGCTGCATAGGCACGTCTATGTATTTCACCACCCGATCGTTTTCTGCGATCTCGCGGATAAGCTCGTCGGTGATCTTGTCGGGGTAGCAGTACAGAAGCCTGATCCACGGGATCTTCGTTTCCTCGGTGATCTTGCGGATCAGCTCGGGGAGCTTGTACTCTCCGTAGAGGTCGATTCCGTAGGCACTGGTGTCCTGAGCGATGATGTTCAGCTCCTTGATGCCCATTTTGTCGAGATCCTTCGCTTCGGCTACGAGATCCTCTATGGTGCGGCTTCTCATGCCGCCACGGATAAGGGGAATAGCGCAATATGTACAGCGGTTGGAGCAACCCTCAGCTATCTTCATGTAAGCCATGGTCTCGCCGGTGGTGATAACGCGGTCTCCGCCAAGCGTACACGTCTCCTTGTCGTCAAAACAAGCGAATTTTGCCGCATTCTTTTTGCCCTTGTTTGCGATAATATGCTCGATAGCCTCCGTTACGCGGTGAAGACTGCCCACGCCGAGAAGGGCGTCGATCTCGGGAAGCTCCTCCGCCAGAGATTCGCGGTATCTTTCAGCCATACATCCTGTGACGATGATTCCGAGAAGCTTTCTGTTCTCCTTGAACCAGGCAACGTCAAGAATGTTGTCGATGGACTCTTTTTTTGCGCTTTCGATGAAAGCACAGGTGTTAATGATGATTATATCTGCCTCATGCTCCTCTGCCACGATCTCGTATCCTGCGGTGGCGATGTGGTGAAGCATAACCTCGGTGTCACAAAGGTTCTTTGAACAGCCGAGGGAAATAAATCCGATCTTGTATCTTTTCATTTGTTTTCCTCCGGGGCTTGCCGCGCCCGTTTAGTTTATCTCTTAATATTGTAACATATATCCGTCTCTTTTACAAGGGGGCAAATGGCGGAAAGACAAAACAAAAAATCCATGTCACGCGACATGGATCCGTCTTGCAAAATATTGTGGCTATTTACAGATTAGATAGAGGGTGAATGATGGGAGTCGAACCCACGACCTCCAGGGCCACAACCTGGCGCTCTAACCAACTGAGCTACATCCACCATCTGTAAGCAGACAAGCTTTTTGGCTTGCACTGCCGTTATCTGAACCCGAACTGCTTTTGCATCCGGGATTTGGCGTACCCGGAGGGACTCGAACCCCCGACCTACTGCTTAGAAGGCAGTTGCTCTATCCACCTGAGCTACGGGTACATAATAAGCTTTCGCTCAATCAACATACAATATTATACACTATCGTATTAGGTTTGTCAAGAGGTTTTTTCAAAAATTCGCAGATAATAATTCTTATCGCAAATGCAAAAAATAAGGCACTATTGACAAAAAGAATACTACGGTATTATTAAGTGGTAAATTTGATTTTAGTTAATAAGGGGAATGGTTGTTTTCGACAAGGAGGTGCGGTCGCTTTTTTCAAAAAGCGACCGTATCTCCTTCTTAACTAAACTATATTACAAAAAAGGCGTTGTGTGACAAAACGCACACAGCGCCTAAAATTCAAACCTTTACCTTTGCCCATTTTCCGCCTGAAAACCGTACAAGCATGAAAGCAAGGCGTAAATACTGGTCTAACGACATTGCGAGCCACGCTCCGATAACTCCAAAGGGAAACACATAGCACATAAGATATGTCAACGTCGGACGTACGACGGCAATACACACAAGACTGACCACCGCCGCATAAGTAGTATCCCCCGCGCCTCGGACACATCCGCTGTAGATAACCTGCGATATCTGCGCAGGGGTTATTGCCGCAAGGATTATAAGTATCTTTACGCCGACGCTGACTATAGTAGCCGCCTCCGGCTCGCCCTTTGTCATGAACAGATTTATAAGCATTTCGCC
>JAZULS010000066.1:0-5689 GCA_045603205.1 Eubacteriales bacterium
CCTTTTGGGGATGTTTAATGTATGTTTATTTTACATAAAGTTCAACGTCGGGAGAGCCTGTCTGTCTGAGGGCAAAAATGCCGTCGCCGAGAGAGGTGATCTCGCATCCGTCGCCCTTTACGCTGTCTGCACGGAGGAAGAGAGTCTCATCTGCCTTGGTGAAGGTGACCTTCAAAGTGTCTGCGTCAAGTTTTTGTGTCAGACGGGGAATGATGGTGCTGTCGGTTCCCACAACTGCGGGGCCGTCTCCTTCGGTGAGGAACAGAACCTCACAGCAGTGAGGAGCAAGCGTAGTCTCGTATCTGCCGCCTACTCTTCCGCGGTAGGATTTTGTCCAGAACTCGAAAACGTGAGAGTCACCGGTATCAACGCCCAAAAGCTTGTCTTCGTCAGTCCAGTTGATGAGCATTACGGTGCGGGCGTTTCCTCGAACTCCGCAGTCCAGAACGCAGGGGATGCTTTCTTCCATAAGGTCGAGAGGCGTAGCAGGATCATCGTTGGCAGGGAAGAGAGAAGCGAGAGTTTTCATCTGTTCGTCACTCAGCAGTCTCAGCTTGTCGGAGAACATAAGCACGCCGCCTGCCGCCGCAGTAGCAGAAATGTAGGAGCGGAGCTCGTCGTCGTTGCGCGTGCATCTTCTCTGACACTCCTCGTCCTCGTTTTCGCTCTTTCTTATAATAAGGCAGTCTGCGTCGCTGATGAAGAATCTCTTGTGATAAAAATATCTCTTGTGAACGCGGCTCATGACCTCTTTGACGGCTTCCCAGTCGTGACCGATGTCACAGCTGATTCTCATGCCGTCCACAAGACCCACGGAGGGCATAAAGGGAGCTGTACAACCAAGAATGAACGTGTCCTCGGGAACAGCGGCGCTGATTACCTCAAGACACTTTTTGTAGTTCTTCAGAGAGTTGAATTCGGGGTCGCTGTAGCGGTAAGCGCCGAGACAGGTGGTGATAAGGTCAAGCTTCAGATACTTGTATCCCCAGTCGTAGGTGGCGCGTCTGAAGATCTCCGAAATAAATTCACAGGTTTCGGGAACGGAATAGTCGAAACACACGGTCTGCTCGCCGGTCTTGCGGTCCTTTGCGAAATACTCGGGGTGCTCCTTTGCAACGGGCGCGATTCTTGCCCAAAGGGGAGCAAACCAGATCCCGGGGACAAATCCTGCCGCTTTGATCTGGTCAGCTGCGGACTTCATTCCATTCGGGAACTTTTCGTTAGGCTCCCAGTTGCCGTAGCAGATCTGCCAACCGTCGTCGATCTGGAAATATTTTACGGGGAGTGAGTCTTTGTTGTCCATTAAATCTTTCAGTGCATTTGAAATGACCTTTTCCGAGATCTCCGCCAGATAATAATACCAGGAACAGTAGCCGGTGGGGGTATCGAAGCGAAGACGGGGCTCGCCGCAGATATATTTTACCGCAAGGGAGCAGTATTCGGGAAGCTCCTTTGGGATGTCCTCGCATTCGGTGATGTAGAAAAGGTCACTCTTCAGAGTCTTGCCCTTGGGTGTCTCGTGACGCTCGGTAAGACCGCGACATTCGAAATACCCGTCGGGAGTCAGGTAGATGCCGCCGAAGTATTCGTTTGAGGTCAAAAATCCTGCCAGCACCTTTCTGCCTTCTTCGTCGTGGAAAGCACAAAAATCGCCGAACTCCTGAATTCCCGCCGTTTTCATATCAAAGGTGTAGGCGTGGGTCAGCATTTCGTTGGTCTTGTTTCCGTTAGATTCGCGAACCTCGCTTCCGATCGTCATTCTGGGCATGCTTACGAGCTGACCTGCAAGGAAAACGAAGCTGTCGGTGAACTCCACGTCCTCTCCGTCATAAGTATATTCGGTGGAAAAGGTGTATCCTCTGCCTTCGGGACGGAACGTTATGACTGCTTCCCCGCAGGTGAGAACAGTGTCGCCGTCCGTCTCGGTGAGAGTCCACTGACTATCCGTAAAATGAGTGTTTCCGCCTCGTGCGTCCTCGGAATAACGTATTCCGCAGGTGATGTCACCAAGGAGAACTTTTCCGTCGTCTGCCAGTATGGCGGGACGTCCATTCACAAGTGTGATCTTCATAAAAAAACGGTCCTTTCGTGTGAAAAATGTTATCTTATTTCAATTATAAACCATAACTTCCGCTTAGTCAATCGGTTTTTTATGAAAAGCGTGGCGTTTGACGGCCGGAAAGCGTGCTTTCGGAAGGGGAGAACAAGAGAATTGTGAACAAATTGTAAACTGTATAAATATCCGCAAAAACTGCTTGACAAATACAATTATGGCGGATATAATAGGTGCATACTTTTTCGAAAATCAGAATAAATATTCATCTGAGGTGTATAAAAATGAATAAAGAAAACATAAAAAAAGTCGTTCTCGCCTATTCAGGCGGACTTGATACATCCATTATGATCCCGTGGCTCAAGGAAAACTACGACAAGTGTGAGGTTATCGCGGTTTCCGGTAACGTTGGTCAGGCTGACGAGCTTGAGGGTCTTGAAGAAAAGGCTATCAAGACCGGCGCTTCCAAGTGCTACGTTCTCGACCTTACCGACGAGTACGTTGACGAGTACATCATCCCCACAATGAAGGCAGGCGCCATCTACGAGGAATACCTTCTCGGAACCAGCCACGCACGTCCCTGCATCGCTAAGGGTCTTGCAGAGATCGCTATCAAGGAAGGCGCTGACGCAATCGCTCACGGCTGTACGGGTAAGGGTAACGACCAGGTTCGTTTCGAGCTTACTCTGAAGCACTTCTGCCCCGATATGGCTATCATCGCTCCTTGGAGAGAGTGGGGGCTCAAGTCCCGTGAAGAGGAGATCGAGTACGCTGAGGCAAGAGGTATTCCGCTCAAGATAAACCGTGAAACAAACTACTCCAAGGATAAGCACCTCTGGCACCTTTCCCACGAGGGACTTGACCTTGAGGATACAGGCAACGAGCCTATGTACGAAAAGGCAGGCTTCCTTGAAATGGGTATTTCCCCCCTCAAGGCTCCCGACGTTCCTACATACGTTGAGATCGACTTTGAGCAGGGTACTCCCGTAGCTCTTAACGGCGAAAAGATGTCTGCAAAGAACATCGTTCTGAAGCTCAACGAGATCGGTGGTGCAAACGGCATCGGTATCCTTGACATCGTTGAGAACCGTCTTGTAGGTATGAAGTGCCGCGGCGTTTACGAGACTCCCGGCGGAACTATCCTTTACAAGGCTCACTCCGTTCTTGAGTCTATCTGCCTTGACAAGTACACCATGCACGAGAAGCAGAAGCTTTCCGTAACCTTTGCAGAGCTTGTTTACAACGGTCAGTGGTTCACTCCTCTCAGAGAGGCACTCTCCGCTTTCGTTGACAAGACTCAGGAAAGAGTTAACGGTAAGGTAAGACTGAAGCTCTACAAGGGTAACATGATCAACGCAGGTGTGTGGAGCGAAGACTCCCTCTACAGCGAAGAGCTTGCAACCTTCGGAGAGAGCGACTACGACCAGACCGACGCTACAGGATTTATCAACCTCTTCGGTCTTCCCATCAAGGTCCAGGCTCAGGTTGACGCGGCTAAGGCTAAGAAGTAAGACGTTTTTTGAGGTCTTGCGGCTCTGAATAAATATTCAGGCTTTCGCGACTCGGAAATAATGAAAGAATAAAAACTTTTCGGAGAAAAACTATGGCTAAAATGTGGGCGGGACGCACCGCCGGTGACACGTCTGCCATGGCAGATGATTTTAACTCCTCCATACATATAGACTCCTGCATGTACCGGGAGGACATCAGGGGCTCGATGGCACACTCGGCAATGCTTGCGGAGGTGGGTATTCTTACCGCCGATGAAGCAGATTCGATAATCGCTGCCCTTGAGGGAATTCTTAAAGACATTGAAACCGGTGAGCTTGAGATCGATATGACGGCAGAGGACATTCACATGTTCGTTGAGTCCGTTCTGACCGAGCGTATCGGAGACCTTGGCAAGAAGCTTCATACGGCCCGAAGCCGAAACGATCAGGTTGCCGTTGATATGAGACTTTATATGAGAGGGAAATGTGAGGAGATCGAAAAGCTTCTCATAGACCTGATGGACACCATCGTAGAGGTGGCGTCCGAACACAAATACGATATTATGCCGGGTTACACTCACCTTCAGAGAGCTCAGCCCATCGTATTTGCCCACCATCTCTTGGCTTACGCAGAGATGTTCAAGAGAGACCTTTCAAGAGTGGTTGACGCGAAGGCGAGAATGAACTATTCTCCTCTCGGAGCATGCGCTCTTGCGGGTACTACATACCCCATCTCAAGAGAAATGACCTCAAAGGCTCTCGGATTTGCGGGATACTCCGCCAACAGCATCGACGCCGTATCCGACAGAGATTTTTGTGCGGAGCTGCTGAGTGTCTTCTCCATCATCATGATGCACCTGTCAAGACTTTCCGAGGAAGTAATCCTCTGGTCCAGCTGGGAGTTCTCCTACGTGGAGCTTGACGACGCATATACAACGGGATCATCCATTATGCCTCAGAAGAAGAACTCCGACATGGCGGAGCTGGTAAGAGGCAAATGCGGCAGAGTGTACGGCGACCTTATGGGGACTCTCACCATGCTGAAGGGACTACCCCTTGCGTACAACAAGGATATGCAAGAGGATAAAGAATCCCTCTTCGACGCAACCGAGACCGTTGAAAAGTGCCTTGAGATCTTCGTCCCCATGATAAAGACCATGAAGGTCAAGAGCGAGAACATGTATCTGGCCGCTCAAAAGGGATTTATCAACGCTACGGATCTTGCAGACTATCTCACCAAACGCGGTATGCCCTTCCGCTCCGCTTATAAGGTGACGGGATCCATCGTGTCGGAGTGCATCCGACGAGGCATCGTCCTTGAGGATATGACTCTCGAGGAATACAAAAAATATTCTGAGCTTTTTGCGGAGGATCTTTACGAAGAAATTTCTCTTTCCACTTGTGTGTCAAAGAGAATATCCGCAGGAGCTACTGGATATAAATCAGTGGAAACACAAATCACAAACTTTAAAGATTTCTTGAAAGAAACGAAAGGAAACTAAGAAAATGAAAAAGATTATTGCAATTCTCATCTGCCTGGCAACTCTTCTTTGCCTCTTCACAGCATGCGGCGCAAAGGGCAAGTCCCTTGATGACGTTAAGGCTGCAGGCAAGCTCGTTGTAGCTACCTCTCCCGACTTCCCCCCCTTCGAGAGCCTTGAGGGTAACGAAGTAGTCGGTATCGAAGTTGACATTATGAAGCTTATCTGCGAAAAGCTCGGCGTTGAGCTGGAGATCGTTCAGATGGACTTCGACTCCGTTCTTCTCGGCATCCAGTCCGCTAAGTACGACTGCGGTATGTCCGGTATCACCGTAACCGAAGAGCGTAAGAACAACATGCTCTTCACAGCTCCCTACTACAACGCCGCTCAGGTTATCGTAGTTAAGGAAGGCAGCGACATCAAGGCTAAGGCTGATCTCGAAGGCAAGAAGGTAGTTGTTCAGACAGGTACAACTGCTGACGAGGGCTGCACCGAGGCAGGCTACAACGTAAGCGCATTCGCAGCAACCGCTGACGCAAAGGCAGCTCTTGCTACCGGCAAGGTTTACGCTTGGGTAGTTGACAACCTCACCGCTATCCAGATGGTTGAGGACGGCGACGGACTTGTTATCCTCGACGAGAACATGACCGACGAGCCCTACGCAT
>JAZULS010000067.1:0-10170 GCA_045603205.1 Eubacteriales bacterium
TATTAATACGCGTCTAGTTTTAGAAAAAGGACTATCAATTATTGGAAATAGTCGAAGCGGCTATGAAGATTTTGATGCATCCGTTAAATTTATCGAAGAAAATGACGATGTGTCTGCATATTTAAGTAGTATTATTTCAGATGAAATTGAAGTAAAAACAGTCGATGATATTCATAAAGCTTTTGAAAAAGATTTAAATAATGAATTTAAAACCATTATGAAGTGGAAAATTTAGAAATAAAAACTGTTAACGTTGATTGTTACCAGTTTTTTTGTAAAATTATTTTTAAATTAATTTACAATTTTTGTTATTAGTTAATATTCGCTTTTTAAAATGGTATAATTACAAAGAGTAACATGGAGTAGGTGTAGGCACGCATTATTTTAGCTGTTTTCGTGAATTTCAGCCGTTTTTTTATCCGCTAAAATGATTAAATAACTCACACATTTACATGAAACTTTAAATAATCTTTGATCATAAAGCAAATGCCCCCTGAGGTGGGGGTCAGTACTTAGAATTTATTTCGAAAATCAGCGAAAAATCAGAGGAGGTGCCGATCTTGACTGAAAAAGATCTTAAGAAATTAAATCGTTATCAGTTATTAGAGTTACTGATAGAACAGACCGAACGAGCTGATTCCTTACAGTCCCGTGTTGACGATTTGGAAAATCAGTTAAAAGAACAAGAACTCAGAATTTCAAGTCTCGGTTCCATTGCTGAAGCGTCTCTCGATCTCGGTGGAGTATTTTCGTCTGCTCAAGCTGCGGCTGATATGTACGTTGAGGCAGCGAAGAAAAAAGCCTGTGAAATCGAAAAAGAAGCTGAAGAAAAAGCTTTGGCGATACTCACAAGAGCTCGCAGTCTTGCAAAACGCATCAAAGGTAGATAATTCACTTTATGGAAAAAGAAATCAATATACAAAACAACTCGTCAGGGCCCGAAGTCGGTGATCTGAAAAAAGAACTGAAGCGCGAACGTTACAAACGGCGTTTCAGACGAATGCTTCGCAGCACTTTAAACGCATTGATAGTTGTTGCTGCAATTGCTGCCTTGGTAGCAACGCTGATCTTGCCTGTCCTGCAAATTGCCGGTACCAGCATGGAACCCACCCTTAATGACGGAGATATCGTACTGCTTGTAAAGACAGACAATCTTAAAAGTGGCGACCTGTGCGCCTTTTATTACTCAAACAAGATCCTAATCAAACGAATCATTGCCGTTCCCGGCGATTACATCTGGATCGAGCCCGACGGTACTGTGTACCTCAACGGTGAAATTTTAGACGAGCCTTACGTTGCACAAAAAGCTTTAGGCGAATGTGATGTTGAGTTCCCCTATCAGGTTCCCGAAAACAGTTACTTTGTCATGGGCGACAAACGAGAAACTTCTATCGATAGCCGCAGCAGTGTCATTGGCTGTATTGCGGAGGATCAGATAGTGGGAAAAATCTTCTGTAAGATCTGGCCCCTCACAGAATTTAAATTTGTAAAATAACATCAGCCAAAAGAGAAAGGAGGTGTGGTCATGCCCGAGGAAACAGAAAAGCGTTTGGAACAACTGAATAAGAGCAATAAACTCCGTCGCAGTCTCAGGCAGATCACGCCTTTACTTTCACTTGCGGTAATTTTTGTGGTCTTCTGGAGTCTGAAGCTTACAGGTATCGGTATTGCAGGTGAGGCGTTCTGCGGAATGGATGAGCATATCCACACCGAAGAGTGTCAGAACGGCGCTGAACCCTGTTCTTTAGAGGAGCATACCCACATAGAAAGCTGCTACAGTGACATAACCGCAGACATAGAGACTGTGGATGACTGGGAAATGACCTTTGGTGAATTGACACGCGGCCCAAGCACCAAAGAAAATGTTGTTCTGCTTGCAAAATCCCAACTTGGATATACAGAAAGTGAACTGAATTTCCAGGTTGACAGCGGAGGTGTACGCAGAGGCATAACCCGCTACGGTCAGTGGTATGGAAATCCTTACGGCGACTGGTCTGCAATGTTTGTATCCTTCTGCTTACACTATGCGGGAGCCGAAGACGCACCTGCAAACGCCGGGGTCGAATCGATGCGTCTCGAATGGATGGACGCTTCACTTTACAAGTCTGCTTCTAAAGCTACGCCGGAGATCGGAGACTTGATCTTCTTCAAAAAAGACGCTGACGCCACCACCGCAAGTTCAGTAGGAATCATCACTGAGATAACCGAAGCCGAATTCATTGTAATAATGGGAGACGTCGAGAATAAGGTATCCGAGGTTACTTATAAGGTGACCGACGACACCATCTTTGGTTTCGGTATCACTCCCGAGGAAGAACCCATAATTATGTTGGCCCCTGCTCCTCAAGCCGTTGACTACTATGTCTGGTTTGACGGAACAGACGGTGGACTCGGATATTTGTCCGGTTCTCCAAACACGGTACAAACAGTTCAAGGCGGAAGTGTTATCAAGCTACCGGAAACATGGACCTCTCCTGCTAAGTACAGCTACAAACTTAGAGGTTGGTACGACGTAACAAACAGCCGATACTACGCTGCAGGAGCTGAGATGGAGGTAACGGGACATACCGTTCTCTATGCCGATTGGGTCGCAAATACTTACGACATAGGCGTATTTAATGCTCAGGTAACCGACAGTGTAAGCACAAATTCCTTTATTACGACACATATGTTTGACTACAACTACCTGTTTAATATCAACTCCACCGACGCGGATGTAACCATAAGTTCAAACAGCCATTCCGAAAAATGGTCGATGATAACCTCAGGTAACGTAGATCACAACAATCAGGCAACCTACGACTTCATATTTAGTGACAACGATGGTGAAGGAAGTCTTAACATACCAAGTAACCGAAGCAACAGGAACAAATACCATGACGCGACTACCGTCACTTCAGGAATTTATTCCGACGAACTCGGCGAGATTCTGTTCTCCCCCGATAACGGATTTGATCCGACGACAGGCACAGGAATCTTAGGTAAGACCTATCTTGGAACGGGTGACTATCTGTTGCAGATCATGGATGATCCGTCGGATGAACACTACGGATATTACTATTATGACTCCAAGAGGAACGCAGCCTCTTATAATCAGAAAAACGGCAGATTCTACGTCTACGATTATCTGTCAGCTACTTCTGATTCAATTGGTGGAGCTTATTCAGACTTCCTGCCTTTGAACTCCCCTTACACTAACACCAACGGTAAAACCGTAGGAAGATACACATATGACGGAGTTAACGGAGAGTACTCCGGAGTGTCCCACTACCGTTACGACTCTAAGTACAATTCGGGAGACTATAACTCCTCAAACAACGTTTCCACCGACTACGCATACGGTATGCGTATGGACATCAAATTCTACCTGCCCAATGACCCCGGCACCGGCGGCAACAAGGATATTTACGGAAACGACATGCAGTTCCAGTTCAGCGGAGACGACGACCTTTGGGTTCTCATTGACGGTCAGGTAGCACTTGACATCGGCGGAATCCACCAGATCGTCGGAGGAAGCATCGACTTCTCTACCGGTGAGGTTGTAGTCAATGGCGTAACCCAGTCAAGTCTTATGGACCTCGGTATAACAGCCGGAGACCACACCATGACGGTTCTCTACCTTGAGCGTGGATCATCAATGTCAAACTGTGCAATCTACTTCAACATGGCTCCCAGATTCGGGCTTGAACTTAAGAAAGAAGATATTCTTACTCAGGAACTTCTCAACGGAACTCAGTTCACAGTCTACGAAGATTTCGAATGTACAAAGCCTGCATCCCTTTGGACAAGCGAAGATGCTCACAATGAAGACGTTGCAGATGACATTATAGATCAGAGTCAAAGCACATTCACCGTAAAGAACGGTGTTGCAAAATTGTGGGGTCTTGGCTCCGGTAACACATATTACATAAAGGAGACCGGACCACCAAACAAAGAAGGCTACGGCCTGTCAAGCGGTGTTATCCGTGTTAAGATCGAACGAGAGGGTCAGTCAACTTACCTGATCGACGTTATTCCTGATGCTGATGGCAATGAACCCTCAAACGGATTTACGGTTCACGACGCAAAGATCAATGAAAAGACTCAGACAGTCTATATGACCGTTACAAACGCACCGGAAACGGTGATCGAAACCACTACCGTTCAGGTGATAAAGAAGTGGGAAGGCAATGATGATCACAGTGATGACTATATCAAAGCATATCTCACGATAACCGAACCCGACGGAAGCATCCGCCGAATACGCGAAGTGACTCTCAGTGATGAAAACAATTGGATGCATATCTGGACAAATCTGCCCAAGTACGATTATGAGAACTTAGTCGAAATACAGTACGGCGTGGAGGAGTCCTACGAGTCAGGATACTATTCTACGGTACGACAGATTACAGAAATCGTAATTTCAAGGACTCAGTGGGCTGAATCGCTATCCTTTATAGACGGTCAAACCTACATTTTACAATCCGCTAACGGCTATCTGTCAACTCTTGACAACAGGGCTGATACGGGTTACAAATGGGTATCGGAAGATGTTGCCAAGTCATCACCGAATGCTTTGTGGACAGCTCACGTCAACGGTTCTCTTGTTAAGTTCACCAACGGAATCGGTCAGACTATTACGTTCTATTACGGAAACGGAAGCCCTACTGACTTCTTCGCTACGTCTGATTCGCCAAATGAGTATTCAAGGCAAGAATTCAACTACAGTAACCGTTCCGGAGCCCTGCAGATCTACTACAGTAACGGCAGTACAAACTATTACCTTACGGCAAGTATGAACAGTTCGCAAAAGTTCGGATACAGCACTAATCAGTACAGTTCACTTTTGATAACTCCGATATGTCGCATTACCCAAACTGATATACACGAGATTGAAGACTGGGCTTATCAGATCACAAACACACCTCTGGAAGCAAATAATGAAACTTCGATGACGGTCAAGAAGGAGTGGAACATCCCCGAAGGCTATAATCAGACCCTATATCAGGAATTCACGGTAACTGTCAGACTCCTTGCGAATGGGGTAAATACCGGACGAAGCATAACTCTCAACCTCAAAAACGGTTGGCAAGGAAGCTTCCTCGGCCTTCCCTACAAGGATGAAAGCGGAAACGTGATCAAATACACTGTCGAAGAGCTTTGGGACAAACCTCAATGGCAGACTAAGTACGGAGAGATCACTTCAAGTGAAGGTTCTCCGCCGCAGTATTCCACGGTACTCACGAACACCTATTATATGGGTGGACCTGAGCTTCCCTCTACGGGCTCGGCAGCCCGACTAATCTATGTACTCTGCGGATCAGGAATTATTCTTGGTGCGCTGGTATACGGAATCGTATCAAGGCGTAAGCGGGAAAGGAGGATGAAATAAGCCTTCTTATCGCGGCTAAAAACTGCGCCGTGAATTCGATCCCGAATAAATTCAAACAAAAATAAATTTAAAATTTTTCATAAGAAAGGAAAGACACTATGAAAAAACTAATCTCCCTCTCCCTCATGATTATGCTGGTTCTCTCACTTACAATCAGCGTATTCGCAGCGCCTACAACAGGCTCCATCACCATCAACGGCGTAAACGAAGACACTACATACGAGATCTACCGTTTGCTCGTTCTTGAAAGCTATGACAAGACTTCCGGTGCATACTCCTACACCATCGATCCTGCTTGGACTGCTTACTTCGCAACCGATGAAGCTAAAGCATACATCGATGTAAACGATGGCGGTTATGTAACATGGAAAGCAGGCGATGACGATGCCACAATTGCTGCTTTTGCTCAGAAGGTTCTTGCTTTTGCTAAGGCTAACGGCATTGCTCCCGTTAAGACCACAAAAAATGATGACATGGTCATTACCGACACTGTCGGCAAGTTCTCCGACCTTGAACTCGGCTGGTATCTTGTAGATTCCTCTGCCGGTGCTCTCTGTGGTCTTACCACAACCGACCCTGATGCATCCATCAATGCAAAGAACCACACTCCTACCATCGACAAGCAGGTTCAGGAAGACCTTACAGGCATGTGGGGCGACGTTAACACCGCCGATATCGGTCAGATCGTAAACTTTATGTCCATCATCCACGTTGCAGCAGGTGCAGAAAACTATGTCCTCCACGATAAGATGGCAAATGGTCTCACCTTCGTTCAGGACGCTGACGAAAACAGAGGTGTTACTGAGATCCATCACATTAACAACCAGGGTATCGACGAAACTCTGACACTCGGCACTGAATATTCCGTTAAGACTTCCGAGTTTGGTGACGATTGTACTTTCGAAGTAGAATTTACCGATGAATTCGTTGCAACTCTTAAGCCCAACGAGCGTATCATCGTTTACTACAACGCAATGCTCAACCGTAATGCAGTTATTGCATCCGAAAACACCAACGAATCTTGGCTTGAGTACGGTGAAGAAAAGTATACAACTCACGATAAGACATCCACCTACACGTTCTCTATTGATATCGTAAAGACTGACTCCTCCAACCAGCTCATCGACGGTGCAAAATTCCGTGTATACGATGCTGCTGTCGGTGGCAACGAGATCGACGTAGTTCCCCTTATGGAAAACGATAACGTAACTCCTAAGCTCGACGACAACGGTAATCCTATATACCGCCGCGCAAGAGCTGACGAAGAAGGTGTTGAAATTGTTGTAACAGACGGTAAGATTACTGTTGTTGGATTTGACAACGGCGTTTACTATCTCGAAGAGACATCTGCTCCCGCAGGTTACAACAAGCTCACTGCTCGTAAGGAGTTCACTATTGCTGACGGCAACCTCGACTCTATCTTCAACGACGGCATCTATTCAACAGGTTCCGGTGTTCACGTTGTAAACAAGTCCGGTTCTATGCTTCCCGAGACCGGTGGCATGGGCACACTCATTTTCACAGTTGTAGGCACTCTCGCAGTTCTTGGTACAGGCGTAGTTCTCGTAACCAAGAAGAGAATGTCCAAGATCGAAGACTAATTACTTCTTAAATTTATTATCCCCCGACAGAAGCAAAAACTTCTGTCGGGGGAAACCCAAAATAACGACAGGGAGAGTTTTATGAAGAACAGAAAAACTACAATAATTCTTCTTATATTCTTTTTCATTGGCCTCTCCGTGCTGTTATACCCTACTATCAGCAGTTTTTGGAACTCCAAAACCCAAAGTGAGGCTATCGTTGACTACGAATCTATGCTTTCACAATATACTCCGGAAGATTATACTGAGATTTTCGAAGAAGCGGAAAACTACAACAAAGAGTTAGCAAGCCTTGAGTATTCCACATTGGAATACGATCGTATCCCCGGATATGACAATATACTTAATATTAGTGGAACCGGAATGATCGGTTACATTTCGATTCCGAAAATCAGCCAAGAACTACCGATATACCACGGAACATCAGACAACGTTCTCAGCGTTGCCGTGGGCCATCTTGAAGGCTCAAGTTTCCCTGTCGGCGGCACAGATACCCACTGCGTTGTCTCTGCACACCGAGGACTTCCTACTGCGGTACTTTTTACACACCTTGATCGAATGGAAATCGGGGACACTTTTTCCTTCACGATACTTGACCGTACTTTAACCTATGAGGTTGATGAAATTCGTATTGTTGAGCCGAACGACTCAAGCCTTATTCAAATAGTTAAAGGAAAAGATTACTGTACACTGCTTACTTGCACGCCTTACGGAATCAACACGCAAAGGCTTTTAGTACGCGGCCATCAAGTTGATGCAAGTCAGACGAGAAACCTATATATCGGTAATGAAGCCTACCGTGTCGAGCCACTTATAGTTATGCCCCTCGTCGCCCTGCCTATTATTGCAGTTTTGCTTGTCTATGTAATGGTTGCACCTGTAAAAAAAGAAACTTTAGAGGAGGATATTTTATGACAAAGCGAATTATAACTCTGATTTCAGCAATAGTTCTTTGCCTTATAATGCTCTCTTCTGTTTCGGTCATCACCGCGACACCGTTAGACACTTCAAAAAAAGCAAGCTTAATGCTGAATTATACAAAAGACAGTGAAGCTTTTGCTGACATGGAGATCGCTATCTACCGTGTGGCAGAAGCTCATGAAGACGGTATATTTGAGCTTATCGAGCCCTTTTCATCATTTCCCGTAAACATCCACGATATTATGAGTCAGGATTGTTGGACAACTATCTCAGACACTCTAAACGCTTATATCGTAGCAAATGAAATTTCGCCCGACAAGGAAGCTTATACAAATTCAGATGGGATAGTTGAATTTAAGAACTTAGAAGTCGGTTTATACCTTGTCCGCGAGACTGTTGGCGAAAACTCAAAAGGCACCTATATTTTCAACCGTTTTTTTGTTTATCTTCCAACGCCTCAGCCTGACAGCTCATACGATTATTCGGTAGTTGCAAATCCTAAGTGCACGAAATTCATCCCGGTAACCGAATACACTGTCACAAAGCTTTGGCAGGACGGCGTAACCCCCGAAACAAGACCCAATGAAGTCACAGTTGACATTTTTAGTAACGGAATTCTGAAAGAAACGCAGATTCTAAACTCACAAAACAATTGGTCTTATTGCTGGAGCGTATCAAGTGATGACATCGGTACTTGGACCGTAACGGAAAAAAATATAACTGAACCGTACAACGTAACAATTACTCAAAACGGCAACACTTTCACCATTATTAACAGTTTTGAGGAAGAGGAACCTACTCCTCCGCAGACAGGCGACATTTTCGCCCTTCCCTTATGGGTATTTATAATGAGTTTGTCAGGCATAATGCTTCTGCTTCTCGGACTTTATAACAGGAGGAACAAATGCAAAAGCGTAAGTTACCGATAATTTTCATTTTGGGCGTTATACTTGTTCTGGTAAGTATTTTAATTACGATAGTTTTCTTCCATCAGATGTATTACAAAACAAAGAAATTCGAGGAGACCGTCCTGAAACTGAAGGCAGTCTTGCCGGAAAATCCATCAGAAGTTATCTTAGATCCGTCTATGCCCGTTTTAGAGCTTGAAGGGGTTGATTATGCCGCTTTACTTGAAATACCTTCTATGAGTGTTGCTCTCCCTGTAGCCAACGAGTGGAAAAGTAGTATTTTACCCAATGTCCCTTCCCGTTTCTACGGATATGCCAATGACGGTACTTTGGTGATCGGAGGGGCAGACTTTCCCGGACAATTTGACTTCTGCAACAAAATCGAACACGGGACTCACGTTACTGTTACTGATATGACCGGTAAAAAGTTTACGTACACCGTTTGTGACGTTAACAGATCAAAAAAAGCGGAGACTGATTGGCTGGCCGACACGAAATATGATCTAACCCTTTTTTGCAGGGATATGTATTCTTTTGAATATATTGCAGTAAGGTGTTGTTTGGATTAAAATAAAATTTAGGGCTGACTCTAATGCTGATCTTAGCATTGGAGCCAGCCCTATGTGGTTTTATAAAGTTTTCTCTTCCCTAAAACAGTTTTGGTGTTTCTTGATTATACCTTTTAAGTGCAGCCATTCACCTAAAATGAACGCCGGAAGAAGCAACAGTATAATTATAAAAATGCCAAAAAACATTATAATAAATTTTCTAAAGGAATGATACCAAAGCCAAAAAACACCTGCAAAAGAAATAAAAATAGCAAGTATGTTATCTTTCAAAATTGTCAACCAATTATTTTTAACGAAGTTTTTCAACCCATTTTTCGTTTGTTCGATTGCTTTGGTATATTCTTCATCCAGCTCTGTGTTATCAAGAAGCGAAACGTTATTCAAATATATGTTGTATTCATGTGACAGCGATGTATCGTCAATGGACACGACCAGGGAATTCCCCGAAATGTTTATGGGATAATAAATCTTATGTAATCGAGGATTAAATAATAATGTGAATCTCTCGTTGACAAGTTCTTTATTGTTGATGACTATACGTTTGTAATCATCATTAGATGAATCAACGAAAAGGTCGTATCTTTTATCGTCAATGGTAAAAGTGAGTTCGAATGTGTTCATTTATATATTTACCTTTTGTCCGCTTTTCTAGAAGTAATGGATTACCCCTGTATTATACCACAACCGAATTTTAATGTCAAACAACCACAGAAAAAGAGCTTCCCTTGTGAAGCTCTTTTGATTTTATATTTATCTCTGAACTCTGCCGCTTCCGTCGCCCCCAGCAAGCTTCTCGACCT
>JAZULS010000068.1:0-24215 GCA_045603205.1 Eubacteriales bacterium
TCTCAAGTACGGCACAGAAGGCATCATGCACGGCTTCAACAGCATCATGCTGAAGGATGAAAACGGCGAGCCCGCCCCCGTTTACTCTGTTGCATCCGGCCTTGACTACCCCTCCAGCGGTCCTGAGCATGCATTCCTTCAGGATATCGGCAGAGTAAAGTATGACGTTATCGACGACGAGGAGACCATCGACGCATTCTACAAGCTGGCGCGCCTCGAGGGTATCATCCCCGCTATCGAAAGCTCCCACGCTGTTGCATACGGTATGAAGCTGGCGAAGACTATGGACCACGGCTCCATTCTTATCAACCTCTCCGGCAGAGGCGACAAGGATATGGACTACGTAATCGAAAACTACGGAATCAGATAAAATCGAATAAAATCGAAAGAGACGCAAATGCGTCTCTTTTTTTGATAAAAATGCTGGATTTATTCTTTCCTAACCAAATTCCAACCGTCGAAAACAAAAAAGGCGTACACACAGGTACGCCTATATGAAAATTTAAATCAAAGTGTTAATTATTCAGCATCATTGATCGCTTCAACAAAAAATGCTGCAATGCTCTGCCACTCGCCGATATTCTCAGGTGCTTCGTGACTGAAACGAATTACTTTTTCGTCTTTGGTAAGAAGCACAGAATCACCGTCCGCACAGGTCGCAATAACGACTCCCTCATACTTTGCTTCAAGCAGTTCTTCTTTTTCGAGTTCTACACAATGCCCTTTGGTTGCTTTTAATGACTCTGCATAAGACAAAAACGTATATTCGTCAGAAAGGATGCCGCCGTCACAAACCTGATAATATGGCAGTAAGAGAGCGTAAAGTGAATCCGATATTTCTTCAGCTTGTTTTTTGCTCATTTTCTTATTGAAATCGAATTTTCTTTCGCTCTTTGTTTTCCTCAAAAACTTCAAAGCATCTTTTTCTTTTACAATATATTTGGGTCTGACTTTTGCCTTCAGCTTTTCATATTCTTCATAGCCTTTTTCAATATATTCTTCTAAAGGCGTCGGTATTTCTTCCGTTTCATCGATGTCATAACCTTCGGGACATTCATCAACAACGCAGGCAGGAGTAAGATTTGCCCATGAAAGAGCTTTTTCATTTATAAGCATTTCTGCCGTGTCTTTATGTATCAAAACCGTAAATCTTCCGCAGAAATTCATAGTTTGTGGACAGTAAACACAAGCTATACCGCCGGAGGGCATATCCTCTTTAAGGTAACAATCCTGAAGTCCGATATATTGCAAAGTATGAAACACAGACGCAATCTTCGGCAGATTCCCACCAAGTTTCTTTAGTCGCAACTTCTGTTTTCCATCTATATTCTTGTCGTATATAATGTGAGGGATCTGTTTATGCGGAAAAAAGTAAAAATACTGTTCGGCTTCATATCTACCCTTGTCCTTCATCCAACAGAAGTCCACATCCGTAATACCGCTTTTTATACAAGCTTTTCTGAATCGGTCAGGTACACAAACATAGATATATCCTTTTGGGGAAATGCTTATCTCATGGTATGCACTTATTGTTCCGAGAGAAAGCCTTTCCCCGGTCTGTGTTTCCACAGGACAATATTCAAGTACAGTGTTGTCTTTGAACGGGTCAACTTTCAATTCATACCAATCGCTTTTAACCCCGGTATACGATCGTTCGTAGTAGCAGCGGGCGGAAAAGCCCCGTTCTTTACAGAATGCCTGAATTTTATCAAGAACCTCTTCCGCACCGGGCTCATCCATATCAAGTTCGCTCCAACCTACACTGTCGCATTTTTTGCCGAGAGAATGAACGAAGTCTATGTTCTCTTTGACTTTTTCCTCGTCATAATGGTCGCCCTTATCAAGAATCCACGACAAATGTTCTTTATACTTCATAAATTTCACCTGTTTCGATTAATAATCACCCTTTTCCACACCTCAGAAGGAAATCTTCCCTCGTCACCAAAAAGTTCAGCGCAGAAAGCAAGGCGTTGGCAGTCATTCCCGCTGGAAGAGCGAATTCCGCCGCTAAAGCATCACGCTTCGCCGCCGAGCCCTCGCCTCCGCTGAGTCCGAGAGAGTAAAAATCCGCCTTGGTGATCACGTCTCCCACAAAACCTTCGCCCTTTGCCGCTTCGGGATGGAGCTTTATGAAGGATTCAATAGTATCTCTAAGCACCTCGACAGTCATTCCCTCAACGCCCAGATATCCCTCGGCTGATGCCTTTTGCTTTCGCCTCTCTTTGCCCTTTATCTGAGGCACGTAAAGCGGATATATCAGCTCCTTTTTCACCAAACCCGAAAGGTGGGCACGGATAACTCCACCGGCGGAGTCGCTGTCGCAAAGGACGATAACTCCCCTCTCCGACAGTCTCTTTATAAGGGCTCTCTTTTCGGCGTTTTTGAATATTCCGAATCCGTCTGTGGTGATTATCTGGCCGTCTATCACCGCAGACAGCGCAATTTTGTCGTATTTTCCCTCAACGATCACGGGAATCGAAAGTTTCAGCTTTTCCATCTTCGCTTCACCTGCGTTTTTGAGCGCCGATGGAGCATATCAGCCTCTCAAGAGGGATATAACCAAGGGAGCTTGACTTCATTTTTGCGTCCGCCTCAGCGCAAAGGCTCACAGCACCCGCAAGTTTTGCGAGACTTACGCTGCTCGCCGCACGCATATAAAGGGACACCTTGTATTCGCTTCGGATGCCAAGGGCTTTGGCGATAGTGCCCTTGTCCGCGCCCTCCGAGGCAAGCTGAGCAATGGCGGCAAGGTCGCATATCACCGCAGTAACCGACGCTAACAGCTTGATGGGATTCTCACCCCTTCGCTTCGCCCTGCCGAGAGAGTCGAGAGCCGAAGTTGTGTCCCCCGAAAGGACAGCGTTGGCAAGTCGGAACGCGTCTTCCTCAGGGGTTATGCTCACCGTGGCAGAAACAAGCTCCGAGGTCACTCCGGGAAGACCGAGACTCAGCGCACGGGCGGAGATTTTCGACGCTTCCCCCGCAAGACGGTGCATACCGCGACCGCAGAGATTTATCATAAGCCTGAGAGCAGCCTCATCCGCCCCCAGATTATCCTTTGAAAAATGACGGGAGAGCCAACGGATGAGCTTTGCCTCCTGCCCGAAGGGAAAGTTCACGCAGTTCATGTGTTTCGCGAAGGATTTCAGCGTAGCGGAGGGCGCCTTCTCCGTTCCACCGTCAAAGCCGTCGGGAGCAAAGGTGAGCACCAGCACCGTGTCGTCAAGATCCACAAGGGATGCCACAGTCTCAAGGAGAGCCTTTTTGTCTGCCTCAGGTAGAGAAGAATATGACGCCAGCTTCACCTTCACAAGCTTCTTTTCCGACATCAGGGGAGGGGAGGCAAGAGCATCCTCAAGGGCGGCGATGCTGAAGGAGTCTGAGTCAAAGGAGAACTCGTTGAACTCAGCCACAGACTCGTCCACGAGAACAGCCTTACGTATCTGCTCGGTGTAATATTCTTTAAGGTAATCTTCTTCACCGAAGAAAAGATAGCCTCCCACAGGGTCCTTTATATGCTCCTTCAGTTCTTTTTCCGTCACGGCGCGCTCACTCCCTTTCTTATCTGCACATATATAATATATGATAGCACAAACGGCGTAAAATTTCAAGAAAAAAGCGTTTTGCAGCGTTTTTTCCGCCGATTTCTTTAATTTGCCAAAAAAATTTTAAGTTCGCGCGGATGAATACATAGTGAATAAGTGAGAAAACGAGAGAAAACGAGAGATTTGATATATCTAAATCAAAATATTCGGATTTTTTTGAAAAAAGGTATTGACACGCCTGCCCTGCTGTGGTATAATCATCTCCGTTAGTGAAAAAACTATCTCAAATTTCGGAGGAAATCATAATGTCAACTTACATGGCAAAGAAAGAAACCGTACAGCGCGGTTGGTATATCCTCGATGCTGCTGGCAAGCCCCTCGGTAAGACAGCTGCAGCTGCTGCTTCCATTCTTCGTGGCAAGCACCGCCCCGAGTTTACACCCAACGTTGACTGCGGTGAATTCGTAGTTATCATCAACTGCGAAAAGGCAACTCTCACAGGTAACAAGCTCGATCAGAAGTTCTATCGCACACACTCCGGCTACATCGGCGGTCTCAAGGAGACAAGCTACCGTAAGCTCATGGCTACAAGACCTGAGTTTGCAATGAAGGAAGCCGTTAAGGGTATGCTCCCCAAGAACACTATCGGTGCAAAATCTCTCACACGTCTGAAGGTATATGCAGGCGCAAACCACTCTCAGCAGGCTCAGCAGCCTGTTCCCTACGAAGTGGAAATGTAAGAAAGGAACGGGTATAAACAATGTATACAAGCGCTAAACCTTATTTCTACGGCACAGGCAGAAGAAAGAGCTCTGTTGCACGTGTTCGTCTTTATCCCGGTTCCGGTAACATCACCATCAACGGACGCACTGCAGACGATTACTTCGGTCTCGAGACCCTCAAGCTCATCATGAACCAGCCCTTCGGTGTAACAAACACTGTTGGCAAGTTCGACGTTGTTGCAAACGTAAACGGCGGCGGTATTTCCGGTCAGGCAGGTGCAATCCGCCACGGTATCGCACGCGCACTCCTTCTCGCTGACGACACATTCAGACCCGCCCTCAAGAAGGCAGGCTTCCTGACTCGTGACCCCAGAATGAAGGAAAGAAAGAAGTACGGACTCAAGGCTGCTCGTCGCGCAAGCCAGTTCTCCAAGAGATAATTTTAGCCCTCGGGCGATTATTTCAGAAAAAGCTTATATCCCCAAGGTCATCTTTGACCTTGGGGCTTTCTTTTTTGATGGAAAAACGGAAAATGGAAAATTGAGGTGCGTTTTTCTTCGAAAACGGTTTTTATTGAAAAAGGATACCAAACCTCGGCAGAGGACGGCACCTCGACGTCCCGTTAACGATGGATTTTCGCGAGACGATATTGGTATGTTGTAGGGGCGATTATTAATCGCCCGCCTTCGTGGAGTTAAAGACACACGGTGCGGGAGGATATGGAATCCTCCCCTACCAAGATCGATAACGTTTCGACGTCACCGATTTCGCGGGACATAAATCGTTCGTTACACCCATGGGCAGCCACACAGGGCAGCTTCTACAGGTGTTTAGGGTGTTTCAACGATTGAAATTTCACGTGGTGCGGAGCGTTTGTTTCGAGACGTCTGTGACGTCGTCCCCTACAAAAAGGCGATAACCCCACGTTTACCTATAGTCGCACACACGGGACGGGCGCTACAGAAGGATTTTTTATTAAAATCCGATTTTCGCAGAAAATCGTACCGTAATTTTGCATTCCCCATAACAAAAAGGCGTTGTTCACGTAAGAAAACAACGCCTCTTTCATATTTACTTTACAAGCACCCGCTTCAGATACTGTCCCGTGTAGGATTTTTCGCACTTCGCCACTTCTTCGGGGGTGCCGGTAGCAACGATCTCTCCGCCGCCGTCCCCTCCCTCGGGTCCAAGGTCGATTATATAGTCCGCCGTCTTGATAACGTCAAGGTTGTGCTCAATTACGATAACGGAGTTTCCGCTTTCGATAAGACGGTTTAAAACTCCGATAAGTCGCTCAACGTCCGCACTGTGGAGTCCCGTGGTGGGCTCGTCGAGAATATAAACCGTCTTGCCCGTCTGCCTCTTGGACAGCTCCGTAGCAAGCTTCACTCGCTGCGCCTCGCCGCCCGACAGAGTGGTAGAGGACTGACCGATCTTGATGTATCCAAGTCCCACGTCGCAGAGCATACGGAGCCTTGAAGCAATCTTCGGGATGTCAGAAAAGAACTCAACACCCTCCTCGCAGGTCATCTCCAGCACGTCAGATATGCTTTTGTCCTTGAATTTCACGTCAAGGGTCTCGCGATTGTACCTCTTTCCGTGGCAAACGACGCAGGTCACGTAAACGTCGGGGAGAAAATGCATCTCAATCTTCTTCACACCGTCGCCCTCGCAGGCCTCGCATCTGCCTCCGCGAACGTTAAAGCTGAAGCGTCCCGACTTATATCCTCTTAGCTTGGCTCCGGGGGTCTTCGCAAAAAGATCGCGAATGTCGGTGAAAAGTCCCGTGTAGGTAGCCGGATTGGAACGGGGAGTCCTTCCGATGGGACTCTGGTCGATGGCGATCACTTTGTCAAGCTGATCTATACCCTCGATCTTCTTATGCTTGCCGGGGTAAGTCACCGCCCGATTCAGCTCCGACGCCAACTTGTTCAGCAAAATCGAGTTTACAAGGGAGGATTTTCCGCTTCCCGACACGCCCGTAACGCACACGAGGCAGCCAAGGGGAATCTCCACGTCGATCTTTTTCAGGTTGTTTTCCTCCGCACCGTAGATCTTCAGCCACTTGCCGTTGCCAGCGCGTCTTTCTTCGGGAACTGTGATCTTCCGTCTGCCGGAGAGGAAAGCACCCGTAATAGAGTCTTTGTTTTTGCAGACCTGAGACGGAGTTCCCGCGGCAACGATCTCACCTCCGTGGACTCCCGCACCGGGACCGATGTCCACAATGTAATCCGACTCCATCATAGTCTCCTCGTCGTGCTCAACTACAATAACGCTGTTCCCGAGATCTCGGAGATTTTTGAGGGTAGCGATCAGCTTGGAGTTGTCCCTTTGATGCAGTCCGATGGAGGGCTCGTCGAGGATGTACAAAACTCCCGTAAGGGATGAACCGATCTGCGTTGCAAGGCGGATCCTCTGAGCCTCGCCGCCGGAGAGAGAACCTGCCTTTCGGGAAAGAGTCAGGTACTCAAGACCAACGGATTTGAGAAATCCGAGACGGCTCTTGATCTCCTTCACAATTTCCGCGGCAATAACAGCCTCACCGCCATCGAAAACGAGATTTTCGGTGAAATCAAGAGCGTCCGCAACGGATCTTTGGCAGTATTCGGAGATATTCACACCCCCGACCGTTACCGCAAGGGCATCGCGGTTCAGTCTGTGTCCGTGACAGTCGGGACAGGGCGTTTCAAGGTAGAACTGGTCGTAATATTCGCTCTGCTCACCGCCGTAATTCGCCCGTTCTTCGATAATGTTGATAACTCCGTCAAACTTTGCCGCAGGCTGCCTCGTCGACTCCTTTCCGAAGTAACGGACTACGTCAAATCTTCGGTCACATCCGAAAAGAAGAGCATCGAGCGCCTCCTTAGGGAATTTTCCAACGGGAGTCTCAAGGTCAACGCCGTAAGACTCCATCAGAGCCTTCACTAAAGGTCCGTTCCAAGAGTCCTCCGTCAGCGACTTAAACCCGTTCACCGCCACAGCCCCCTCGGAAAGAGAGAGCGTCGTGTCGGGGATTATCTTTTCGTGAGAAATGGTACGTCTCGTTCCAAGTCCGGCACAGGTAGGGCAAGCGCCGAAGGGATTGTTGAAGGAGAACATACGGGGCTCCAGCTCGCCGAAGCTGATTCCGTGTTCCTCGCAGGCGTAGTTGGTGGAGAACTCCATCTTCACAGGCTCACCGTCGCCTCTCGGTACCGTTTCGCAAATAACGTGACCCTCCGCCTCACGGAGAGCACACTCCACCGAGTCGGCAAGTCTCATTTTTATATTGTCCTTCATCACCAGACGGTCTACCACGATCTCGATGGTGTGCCTCAGATTCTTGTCAAGCTCGATCTCCTCACCGTCGCCGTAGATAGACCCGTCAACACGAAATCTGACAAAACCACTCTTTCTGGCGGACTCGATAACCTTCTCGTGACGGCCTTTTTTGCCTCTCACCACGGGGGCAAGTATCATAAATCTTTCCCCTTCGGGAAGAGTCATTATCTTGTCGATGATCTGGTCGGGGGACACCTGCCTTATCTCCTTGCCGCAAACGGGGCAGTGAGGCACGCCCAGTCTCGCGTACAAAAGTCGGAGATAGTCGTATATCTCAGTTACCGTTCCCACCGTTGAACGGGGGTTTTTGGAGGTGGTCTTCTGGTCGATGGAGATAGCGGGGGAGAGACCCTCAATGGAGTCCACGTCGGGCTTGTCAAGCTGACCGAGAAACATTCTCGCGTAAGAAGAAAGGCTCTCCACGAAGCGTCTGTGTCCCTCAGCGTAAAGGGTGTCGAAGGCAAGGGAGGATTTTCCGCAGCCCGACAGCCCCGTGAGGATAACAAGCTTGTCTCGGGGGATGGTGACGCTGATGTTTTTCAGGTTGTTCACCCTCGCCCCACGAACGATAATATTTTTTTGCATATATTTAAAATTCCTTTGTTGAATTACCTCACGGCTTTTTTGCATAGATAACCTTTAATGGGTTTTCCATGATGTACTTCACACATTTATTGTAATCGTTTTTATGACGGATAACGTGATCGTAAAAGGACTTTTGCCAAACCGTATACCTTAGTCTTTTCGTAACGATTCCTTTGAATTGCTTCACCATGCGGCTAATCGTAGGGGCGAACTGTGTTCGCCCGTTTTCATCAGGCTCGATAACAACTATCAAATGAACGTGATCCGGCATTATTACGTATGCACTTATCAAAACCATCGAATAGGTTTCCTGCCAACGTTCTATTTCTTCGCAAACTATTTTCCCGGACTGAGACAAAGGTATCCCTGACGGGCGAACACAGTTCGCCCCTACATAGTTCCAGGTGATTTGCGGTTCAGCTTCTTTATTCCAAAAAAGCTTTTGTCTGTCAGCTGTGCAAATAGTTAAAAAATATGCGCCTGTTTTGCTGTAGTCAAAATCCCGCAAGCGTATTTGCTTTCTTATTTCGCCTTTCATAATACCCTCACCCATCACCTAAACTGCCCGAGTCTCGCCTCAACCTCGTCGGCGCGGAGTCTGTCCGCGATAAAGGCTTTTCTCAGCAGCTCAGCGGGGATGCAGGGGTCGTATTTGTTCACCGCAGGGGCTTCGTTTGCCCCCACGAGATCTTCAAGATCAATGCCCCTCTCGGCAAGGCGTGCCAGATGAGAAAACAAACTCTCTCCCGTACCCCTCTCAAGCTTGAAGGTGATGTAATAACAACGCTCGAACTCAAGATCACATAGTCCGTAGGCTCCGCTGTTCTTCTGAATGAATCGGCGCATAGTGCGGAAGCTTCTGGTGCCAAGCCAAGGCAGATAAACGTAGGTGGTGCCGCCGATGCGGATAAGATCACGTTCCGTCATACCTGTGTTACGTGCCACCGCCCGCGCCGAGCGAAGTCTCTTCAGGGCGTCTTCCTTGAGGAAAGGATACTCCTCGTCGCTTCTCAGCACGTCACGCATCTTCTCAAGGATCCTCGTGTGTATCTCACCGAAGTCTCCGGGCCAGGATATTTCCATTTTGCCCTTCACCGCGTGAACGTATACCAGCCGTCGGGCAAGGTCCACTTCTTCAACCTCCCAGACCCGTCCGGCGAGTGCGAATCTGTCGCCTGCAGGGGGAGCCGTGGTGATGGTGCCGATCTCGTCGGACTCGCATCTCACGGTAAAGTCCTCGCTGTCCTTGAACACGGCGAAAAATTTGAAAGAATCCGTCAGTTTTTCGCCTCTCAGACCAACTAAAAGCTCGCCCTCGTCGGTCATCTCCAGATAGTCCCCCTCGATCATGGAATAAAGCAGACGCTTGTAATCCTCCCTGTCAACCTGCCGGAAAGGCGGCATAGTCAGCACCTTTGACGCAAGTTTTGCGGGAGTCATAGCACCCGAGCCTGCAAGAGTAGAAAGGGTCTGCTGGAATAGGAGACTAAAGGGGCATTTTACGCGGGCGGGAGGCTCGATGAATCTCTCCTCCACATACAAAAGCACCACCGCTATTGCCTGAAGCAGCTCCCACGGAATCAGCTTCGGCAAGGGAGTGTTAGGTAGAGGCATCTCCTCTCGGAAGATCATCATCATCTCAGGCGGATCTCCACGTCGTCCCGAGCGTCCAAGCCTCTGCAAAAAGGATGACACCGTGTTGGGCGCACCCATCTGCACTACCCTCTCAAGGCGACCGATGTCCACACCAAGCTCAAGAGTTACCGTGGCGCAGGTCACCGCGTGATGCTCCTCGGATTTCATCTTCATCTCCGCCTCTTCTCTGAGGGAAGCGGAAAGGTTTCCGTGGTGGATGAGGAAAATGTCCCTCTCCCCGCGATATTCCGCGATCTGCCTAAGTGTAGCGGTGACGTACTCCGTCTCCTCTCGGGAGTTGGAGAAAACAAGAGCCTTCTTATCCCTCACGCAGTCGTATACGTATTCAAATCCTGCGTCAATGTGGAAAGTGTCAGTCTTCGCAGGGGGATTTTCCTCAGCCACAGCCTCTCCCATAGTTAAAGCAAAATTCTGCTCCACGGCGGCATCCGCGTCATCGTTATTTATGAAGAAATGCTCCATACCGAGCCTCATTCTTATCTGACTTTTCGGCGGAGTTGGCACGGTAACCTTACGCTTGGTGCCGCCGGCAAGCCACTCAGCCGCCGACTGCAGATCCCCAACCGTTGCGGAAAGGGCAATTCGTCTCGGGTCAGCTCCCGTGGCCTCTCTCAGCCTGTCCAGCTGACAGATTATCTGGTTTCCGCGGTCAGTGCCCGTGAGAGTGTGTATCTCGTCGATTATCACATATCGGAGGTCTGCAAAAAGCCTCGGCAGATCGTTATGTCTCCGTATAAGCATCGCCTCAAGGGACTCGGGAGTTATCTGCAGTATTCCGCCGGGGTTGGTGAGAGCACCCTTCTTGTGAGAAGCGGCAACGTCCCCGTGCCAGTGATAAACGGGAATCCCCGTCATATCGCAAAGCTCCGAAATTCTCGAAAACTGGTCGTTTATGAGAGATTTTAAGGGGGCGATATACAGCGCGCCGAAGCTCAGGGGCCCCCTCTCGTAAAACTGAGACAGAATGGGGAAGAACACTGCCTCCGTCTTGCCCGACGCGGTAGATGAGGAGATAAGCAGGTGGTCGTCGGTCTCAAAAATGACTCTCGCCGCCTCAAGCTGCATCTCGTGAAGGCTCTCCCAGCCACGGGAATAAATGAATTCTCTTATAAAGGGAGAATAGGAAAAGAAAATTTGTTCGTTCGTCATACCGCCCACTTCACCTCTTTCGTCATCCCCCAAGACCGCACGTAGTGACAGCCTTGGAGGTTATATTTCTTAGAAAACTATATCGTCGATAGTTATTTTTCTCGCTTCTTTTGCGGGAGCTGTTCCTGACGGAGCCTCAAGTGTCTTCGTCTCGGTCTTTTCGTCCGCAGCCTCCGCCTTTGCCCCGAACTGCGCCCCCGTAATGTCGGAATATGACTTGTCGGGATTCTGCAAGAGCAGGTCAAGGAGTGAAAGATAGTCTCTGATTATCTCACGGGGAGTTATCATCTCCTCTGCGAGAGCACGGCCGAGGGATTTTTTGAGAAATTCCTTCATTTCTCCGTCGGTGATGCGTGCCGTCCACGAATGATACTGCCCGTGAAGGGTGGTAAGACGCATCATAAGTGCAAGCAGCTCATCGTCGGACAGCCTCTTCAGTCGGATAACGGGCCCCATCATGCTTTTAAGTGGTGCTCCCGTCTCACTTGAGAGGAATCTGCTGTCGCAAAGTCTGCTGCGAAGCGCTTCGTAGCTGAAAAGTCCGCGACGGGTGTCCTCAAGGAACTGGGGTGTTCCGCCGAAGATCAGCATCATGCCCTCAGCTCTACCCTGCATGGTGTCGTTGTACATGGAGAGTATCTTTTCGTAGTTGGACTCTCTCGAAACGCGGTTCACTATCTTGAAAAGGTTTACTCCCTCGTCGATGAATACGCAAAGTCCCGCGTAGCCTACCTTTCTCACAAGGGCACAGATAAGCTTTATGTGGTCGTACCAGTTCACGTCGCTGATAACGGAAACCGCGCGAAGCCCCGTCTGGACTCTTGCCTCGGTCTTGGTTCCGTACTCACCTCTGAGCCACCTGAGACAGGCGGACATCTTCTCGTCATCGCCTTCGCCGTAAGCACGGCAGTATTCGCTGACCACCAAGGCAAAATCGAAGCCGCCGACCCCCGCCTCAAGGTCCCTTGCGTCTTTTATGATAGCGGCGGTAACCTTCTCGGGAAATCTTGGGTCCGTCGGGGAAATTCCCTCTCTCACAAGTCTATCGGAGATCATGGCGTACCACTTTCCGATAATGGTAGGCAAAGCACCTCCGTCGGGAGACGCCTTGCAGGAGAGATTGCGGATAAGCTCGCGGTACGTGGCAAGTCCGCCAACTCCGCTGAGCCGTCTCTCGGGGGACAGATCGCAGTCCGCGCAGACAAAGCCACGGTCCATAGCGTAGCCACGCATAAGCTGGATAAGAAAGCTCTTGCCCGAGCCGTATCTTCCTATTATAAAACGGGTTGCACCCTCGCCGTCCTCGACCCTCTTAAGATCCTCCGCCAGGGAGGCGATCTCGTCGATCCTGCCGATGGCGATGTAGGGCGCGCCTGAACGTGGAACGACTCCCGCCGAAACTGACGAAAGGAGCGTGCCAAGTATTCTTTTCGGAATTCTTTCGGTGTTCAAAATCCGTGACTCCTTGTATTCTTAATGTTTTTTCTTAGAAGAGGTTTTTCCTCCGCCGCCGTTCTTCTTTCCGTTTTTGGCGTTAGATGCGTTTCTCGGAGCGAAATTCTTGTCTCCTCTGCCGTTTTTTCCACTCTGGGGCTTGCCTTTGCCGTTGTTTGAGGTCTTTCCCCTGCCGCCGGCGTTTTTCTGCTCCTGATTTGCAGTCTTTCCTCTGGTGTGAGCCTTTTTCGCTCCTTCTTTTACTGCCGCGGAGCCGGAAAGAAGCTCCTCAAGCATAGCTTTTCCCTTGGGGGTGCAGTATTTTTCAGCTTCTTTAATCAGCTTGCGGTTTTCGGGACGTCTCCATTGAAGCAGGGCTCTCTGAAGCTGTTTTTCTCTATAATCCGTGGGGGTATATACTTCTTTTCCCGTAAAGGGGTCGATCCCTGTATAGAACATAACGGTGGACGCCGTGCCGGGGGTAGGATAAAAGTCCTGCACCTGCTCGGGGGCAAGTCCGATTCGTTTTGTGTAAAGAGCAAGCTCTGCCGCGTCGTCCATGGTGCTTCCGGGGTGACTTGACATAAGATAAGGCACAAGATACTGCTCAAGCCCACATTCCTCCGACAGTCGGAAGAATTTTTCGCGGAATGCATCGTATACCTCCACGTCAGGCTTGCCCATCTTGCGAAGCACCGCAGAAGAACAATGCTCGGGCGCAACTTTAAGCTGTCCACTGACGTGCTTTGACACCAGCCGTCTGAAGAAATCGTCGCTCTTGTCGCAGAGCATATAGTCGAATCGGATTCCCGAACGGACGAAGACTTTTTTCACGCCCTTCACCGCCTCTACTCTCTCAAGAAGCTCAGTGTACTCACTCTGATCCGCCTCAAGATTACGGCAGGGTTTTGGAGCAAGGCACTTGCGGTCGGGGCATACTCCGTCCTTCAGCTGCTTTCTGCATGCGGGGTATCTGAAGTTTGCGGTAGGTCCTCCTACGTCGTGAATATATCCCTTAAAATCGGGCATCGCCGCGATTTTTTCAGCCTCCGCCACCACGGACTCGATGCTTCTGGAGCGCACCGCACGTCCCTGATGGAAGGCGAGAGCGCAGAAGTTACAACCGCCGAAGCACCCTCGGTTGTGGGTGATGGAGAATTTCACTTCTCTTATAGCAGGAACACCGCCCCGACTCTCGTACATGGGGTGATAGTCTCTCATATAAGGCAGAGCGTAAACTCTGTCAAGCTCTTCCCTCTCTAACGGCGGCATAGGGGGATTCACCACCACAGCACGGTCGCCGTAATACTCAACTATAGCCTTTCCCGAAATAGCGTCGTTGTTGCGATACTGCCGTCTGAAAGCCTCTGCGTAGGCTTTTTTGTCGGTTTTCAGCCTGTCGTAATCGAAACCGGGGGCTTTGTTTTCCTCTGTGGCTCCGTCTACGGCAAAATGTGTCTCCACACCGCCCTCGCACTTGCAAACATAGGCGGTACCTCTCACGTCGCGGATCTTCTTCACGGGAACGCCGCGGTCAAGAAGCTCGGCAAGACGAAGGACAGTTTTTTCCCCCATGCCGTACATGAGAATATCCGCACGGGAATCTATAAGGATACTGCGTCTGACGGAGTCAGACCAGTAGTCGTAGTGAGCGAATCGTCTGAGGGAGGCTTCAAGTCCGCCGACGAGGATCGGTACGTCGCCGTAAGCCTCACGAATTCTGTTGCAGTATACGATCAGGGCTCTGTCGGGACGGTGGCCTGCCTCTCCGCCGGGGGAATAGTAGTCGTCGTTTCTCTTACGCTTTGCGGCGGTATAGTGAGCCACCATAGAGTCAATGTTTCCCGAAGAGACGAGGAAACCGAGCCTCGGTCTGCCGAAACGCTTGAAATCCTCCTTGGTCTTCCAGTCGGGCTGAGCAAGAACAGCACAAACAAAGCCTGCGTCCTCAAGGACACGGGTGATTATAGCCGCACCAAAAGAGGGGTGGTCAACGTAAGCATCTCCGCAAACGTAGACAAAGTCAGGCACGTCACGACCGAGGGCGGTCACTTCTTCACGGGTAACAGGCAAAAATCCCACAGCAAAACCTCCGAGTAATATTTTTGGTCTTCATATTATTCTATCATATTTTTGTCTCTATTTCAATAAAATCGAAGAAAATTTGTTCGGAGGAAGGGTTAGAACCCGTAGGAGAGGGGCCCCTGTCCTCCCGTTTCGTTGGGGTTTTTCGCCGCACGATATTGGCATACCGTAGGGGCGATTCATTTTTCGCCCGTTATGTTAGATTTATCGTTGCACGTGATTCATTTATACGAATTTTCTTTTATAAAAGAAAATTCACTAAGAAAATCTTCAAGGGCTCCGCCCTAGAAGCTTACCCGTGGCGGCACCTAAACCATCCGCAGGCGTGAACGCACTGCTGTGTTTCGTCTCCTGCAATGAGGACATCGAATCTATATAAACCTCATACCACACAATTTTGAAAATCGTGCCGCATTGGCGATAGATAACGTTTCGTGGGTCGCCATATCGTTTCGCTTTACCGTGTACAGGCTTCGCCTGAGCAGGTGAACGATGGTATTCGCTGTAGAGACTACCCCCGAGATATATCTCAGGTGGAGAAAGGTGTATGAAAGGTTTCACCTTTTCTCCGTAGGGGCTACCCTATGTGGTAACCCATGGGTTTGACGAAACATAATTTAGTTCTGTAGAGTCGCACCCGCGTGTGCGACCGTTCCGTCAATTTTCGCCGCACAACACCCCAACCCCGTAGGGGCGATTCATTTTTCGCCCGTTGCGGTTGGGATTTAATCCCTCTTCCGCCAGGCAAAAAAATCACCTGCGATATTTCTATCACAGGTGATATTTTTATGTATGAAATCAGCCCTCGGCTACGAAAATGAAGGGATATACGTCCTGTCCGCCCTCTGCAAGGTAAACCTCAACGTCGGGATACTTCTCGCCCGCGTAGCTTTCGATCACCGCGCAGTCCGCCTCGGTAGCGTCAACGCCGCAGAATACGGTCAGCATGAACTTTTCGTCACCCTCAAACATCTTGTCAATGAGGGAACACGCCGTGTCTGTCATCTCAGGCTTGGACACCAGCATCTGCTTGCCGATGAATCCGATGAACTCGCCGTTCTTGATCTCAACGCCGTTAAGCTCCGCGTCTCTTACCGCAGGGGATACAAGACCGGTAGTAACGTTCTCCATAGCCGCGGTGAGCTGCTCAGCAAGCTCGTCCGGATCTTCTACGGAGGGGTCAAGGGAAGAAAGCGCCACGTAACCGGAACCGATGTCACGGCTGGGGATTACGTAGATCTTAGAATCATGGTAGATCTCGGAAGCCTGTGTAGCCGCGAGAATGATGTTACCGTTGTTGGGAAGCACGAAAATGTTGTCCGCATTCGCCGCGTCAAAAGCTTCAAGGAAGTCCGCGGTGGAGGGGTTCTTGGTCTGACCGCCGTCTACCACATAATCTGCGCCGAGATCCATGAAAAGTCGCTCAATGCCCTCGCCGCTGGCAACCGCAACGAAGCCGAATTTGCTTCTCTCCTTCTTCTTAGCGGGAGCCTCAGCCTTAGCCTTGCCGTAAGAATCCTTCTCAGCGGTCTCGCTGTGCTGAACGGACATATTCTCGATCTTCACGGTGAGGAATTCGCCGAATCTGCGGCAGAACTCAAGCACCTGCTCGGGAGTCTTGGTGTGAACGTGGATCTTAACCACAGAACCTGTCTTGAAGGAAACGATGGAGTCGCCGATCTCCTTCAGGAATTCGGTAATAACGTCTACGTCAAAGCTGTCGGGATCGACCTTGCAGTTCTGGAGCTGCAGGAGAAGCTCAGTGCAGTAGCCGTAGGTCATAACGCTGTCGGGACCGAAAGCGGAAAGGTCGATGTCTGCGTTCGGCGCCTTCGCAGGAGCCGCAACCTCTATCTTCTCGCCCTTGATAGCCTTGAGGAATCCCTCGAATATGTAAACAGCACCTGCTCCGCCGCTGTCCACGACTCCTGCCTCCTTGAGGACGGGGAGAAGCTCGGGAGTGTTGTCAAGAGAGACTTTCATCTCCGCAAGAAGTTTTTCAAAGATCTGACCGATGGTGTGTTCTTCAGTGACGGTGGGAACGGTTCTCTCAACGCCCTCACGAACGACCGTAAGAATAGTACCCTCGGCAGGCTTCATAACAGCCGCATAAGCCTGCTTTACGCCAAGCTCAAGGGCGTCGCAGATGATAGCGTGATCCGCAAAATCTCTGTTCTCGAAGCCGCGGGCCATCCCTGCGAACATCTGAGAAAGGATAACGCCGGAGTTACCTCTCGCTCCGAGAAGCATACCTCTTGCAGCGGTAGCGGAGATCTCAGCCAGATTCTCCGTCTCGATCTTGCTGAGAGCAGCAGTACCGCCCTCGGCAGTCATGCTCATATTATCACCGGTGTCACCGTCGGGTACAGGGAAAACGTTAAGGTCGTTGACCTCCTCAGCGTTTGCTCTGAGATTAGCGGCACCCGCCATAACCATCTTCGCAAAAAGAGGACCGTCAAGTGTCAGATTATCAAAATAATTAACTTCACTCATTACTCAATTTCCATTCTGCCGCAAAATCGGCTCTGTATTTATTATTCGGATAGGCGTGTTCGCCGCGACTTTTTGTGTTTCTTATCTTTCGTTTGCTACGAAGAAGAGTGCAAGGGTGCCGGGACCGGAATGGGATGCAATAACGGGACCGGTATAGGCGATGATCTCAACCTCTCTGCCGTAGTCCGCTCTGATTATGTCTGCAAGAGCATTGGCGTCGTTAATGCAGTCGCCGTGGCAGATATAGATGGGGCCCTCTTCGATATTTTTAGCGGTCTCGCCGTACTTGTCAGCAAGAGCCTTGATTGCTTTCTTTCTTCCGCGTACGTTGAAGCAGCTTACAAGCTTACCTTCGTCGGTAACGTGGAGCACGGGCTTGATTCCGATGGCAGTACCAACGAAAGCCGCAACGGAGCTGACTCTGCCGCCTCTCTTGAGGAAGTTCAGGTCGTCAACGGTGAACCAGTGAGACATATTCAGTCGGATAGACTCAGCGTACTCAGCCGCCTCCTCAAGGGTTGCGCCCTCCTTCAGCTTCTGAACGGTGAGGTAAACAAGCATACCGTATCCGGTGGAAGCGGAAAGGGAGTCAACAACGATGATCTTGCGGTCGGGGTAGTTCTCCTGAAGCTCTCTTGCCGCAAGAAGGGCAGAGTTGCAGGTGGTGGAAAGACCGGATGAGAACGCAAGGTAAAATACGTCTCGTCCCTCTTTCAGTTCAGATTCAAAGTTCATCTTGAAGGTCTCGGAGTTTGCCGCTGAGGTCTTAGCATCGCGACCCGCTCTGAGGTGGTTGTAAAATTCGGTAATATCAATATCGCTGTTCTTGTGCTCTTCGCTGGAGTCAACGAAACGGAAGGTCAAGTCAATGCATTTTACGCCCCAGTCGTTCAGATACTCAACAGGAGTGTCGCATGAGGAATCAACAAAAAACGTGTACTGTGCCATATAGTTCTCCTTCTGTCGCAAAATGTATTTCGTAACGGAAAATTTCTATCGGGTTGACCTGTGCGCCTCACGGAATATGCCCGCAAGTGCACATTATTATTTCATTATACTTATATTATTATACACTTTTTTTCCCCGTCAGTCAAGACATATCCCATTCCTGCAGGTAAACAGTCGCAAAACGTGGCTGTAGAGTCCTTTTCTACCACTCTACTCACAGTAGAAACAGGCGAAATTCACCCTTGAAATGGCGGTTTTTATGTGTTATAATATTACAGGAGGGAAATCAGGGCACAACAGAGCCCCTTTCCCCGTCCGAACGCGTGAAACTTCACGTCCATCCTAAACTTCACCCTACGGAGAAGAAAAACTATGGAACTAAAGCAAATTATAGCTGAAAATATCGCTTCCCTCAGACGAAGCTCAGAACTTACCCAAGCGGATCTTGCCGAAAAGCTCAACTACACCGACAAAGCCGTTTCCAAGTGGGAAAGAGGAGAGTCGATCCCCGATGTCGCAGTCTTAAAGACCATTGCAGAGCTCTTCGGCGTCACCGTGGACTACCTTCTCACCGCTGATCACGACAAGAGCGAAGCTCCAACCCCCACCGTGGAAAAACGCCGCATGAACAACCACGTAGCTATCACCTACATGAGCATACTGCTGGTGCTCTTCGTTGCCACCTTCGTTTTCGTCATGTTCGACCTCATAGACATGGACGCCTCCGCTCATTGGCTGGCTTTTGTGTACGCCGTCCCCGTTTCAATGATCGTGTGGCTCATCTTCAACAGCATCTGGTTCAACACTCGTCGCAACTTCCTCATCATTTCCCTGCTCACTTGGACTCTGCTTATTTCCCTTTACTTAACGCTGATACCTCTCGGCTTCAACATCTGGCAGATCTTTGTGCTTGGCATCCCCGGACAGGCGATAATACTGCTTTGGTCGAGGATCAGAGGAAAGAAGCCTACGGAATAAGGCTTCGCGGCAGGCTCAAAAGTTCATGCAAAGTGCATTTCAAACAGAAGTACACTTTTTCTCTCATTTTCCCGAAATCGAACAAATATAAAGCTGCCAACCGCATTTTTCACAAACCCGCCCCCGGCAAACTGTACACAACGCCGAAATCCACGCCGCCCCTTTTCTCTGAGGCAAATTTATGCTACAATTATAATATATAAAATTTTAAACCTTCGAGGTGACTTTCATGAAAAGACGTCTCTGCATATTTATGTTAGCCACAATTCTTGCCGGCGCCCTCTCTTTATTTGCCACCGCAGATTCGACCACACTGCCCTTTACCGACGTGCCGCAGACCGCGTGGTATCATTCTCACGTGGCAAAAGCCTATGATTCGGGGCTTATGGTTGGCAAGACCGACACCACCTTCGACCCACTCGCCCCCATCACCCGTGCCGAGATATCCCGAATTCTGGCGACAATAGCCAAAGCCGACACCTCAGGCTACGGCGAAAAGCTTCTTCACTTCGCGGACGGCAAAGCTGATCAGTGGTATTCCGACGCCATGGGTTGGGCATACGCAAGAGGCATTATTGCAGGCTTTGATGACAACACCGTACGTCCCCTACAGAAGATCACCCGTTGCGAGATCGTAAAAATGGTTGGAAACTACATAAACTCCATGTATTTCGATCTTGTTGAAACAAACGAAGGCGTTACCTTCACCGACGACCCAAAAATCGCCTCATGGTACAAAAATGAGCTCACCCTCGTAGCCGAAGCAGGAATCATTTCGGGTGACAATAAGGGTAATTTCAATCCATCCGGCAACGCAACCCGCGCAGAAGCGGCTACCATCGCCACGAAGCTTGCCGAAGCCATCGAAACGGGCATCGCAGAAAACGGCATCACTATCCTCAAGAAAGGCGAAACCTCCCCTTGCTCAATCTTCACCCCTTTCTTCGACCCCTTGACCCATGAGCTGACCTCCCTTGGCGCGGATTACGTTTCCGACAGATTATCTTACGAATACGACTCCACTATGAGTGTAACGTTTTGGAATGCTGACGCCAAATCCTACACCCCTCTGCAAATAATTCTATCCGGTTCGGGGGATCCCGACATGGTAGCCTTCGACGCCACTCTCGGCGCAGATCAATTCGGCTTAAAGTTGGTCCGCGACGGAGAATGTTTCAAGCTTCTCATAGCGTTCAAGTCTGCCTTCACCCGTTCCTACGCCATAGAGTACATACTTACCAAATATTCAACTGAAAACGCGGTTACGATCCCTGCTGACCTTGAAGTCATAGGCACCGCCACCGCAAACAGTTTCTTCACCACCGTCACCTCCCTGCCCAAGGGACTCCGAGACCCCTTCATGTACTACGAGGACGGAACCTACTACCTCTACACCACCGACTGGTTAGTTTACAAAAACACGTCGGGAAGTATCATGGGCAGCTGGAGCAAGGTGAAGAACGCCGTAAAGACTCCCTCCGACTGCGACACCAACAAATGGGCGCCGGAAGTGTACAAGTATAACGGCTACTACTATATGTTCACCACCTACAAGTCCGAGCGTACGGGGACCAGAGGATGCGCTATCTTCAGAGCAACCTCACCCGCAGGCCCCTTCAGTATGATCACAAACGGGACCATCACTCCCAAAAACTGGTCCGCCATAGACGGAACCTTTTATGTAGACGACAAGGGCACGCCGTGGATGATCTTCTCCCACGAGCACATCAGCACGAAGTCCACAGGCAGATTCTACAAAGCACAGCTTTCCGAGGATCTGACCCGTTTCGTCAGCGAGCCTACGTTGGTGTTCGACACGGATGACGCACCTTGGAGCAACGGAGTAGCTGACGGGCCCTTTATGTACACCACCAAAAATGGAGAGTTGCTGATGCTGTGGTCCTCCGGCAACGGAAGCGAGCAGTACACCCAAGGAGTATCCCGCAGCGCTTCGGGTAAACTTGACGGCGAATGGACCCACGACGAGCCGTTCCTTATGGAAAAATATATGGACGGCGTCGACGGCGGACACGGAATGGTATTCACAGACAAAGACGGACAGATGTACGTGGTACTCCATTCACCCAATGCATGGGGCACGGAAAACCAGAGAATAACTCTCGTACCCATCACCGAGAGAAACGACACCCTCGTTTGGGACTTGAATTTGGATTAATCATAGTGCATCAAGCGGTTAGTTTTGTTATAACCAACAAGGACAGAGAAGGCGAAAGCTCTCTGTCCTTTTCATTTTTTTGCAGATCCACAGGTAAATCATCACACAATGTCCTACAGAGCACCTATCCTACGTCTTTCAGCCTTTTTGTCACACCTCCGCCTCCTTGTTTCGTCGATTTTGCCAAAAACGGACATATAAATCAAGTTTTATTATTCGCTATTGACAAAACTTCTCACAGGTGGTAAAATGTTAGCATCAACCAAATTACAACCACAGAAAGAACGGTGATACTTATGCAGCGTCGCAGCGGCGTACTCATGCACATCTCTTCCCTCTTCGGAGACTACTCCGCAGGAAGCTTCGGCAAAGAGGCAAAATACTTCATAGATTTCCTTGCAGACAGCGGATTTTCCTATTGGCAGGTTCTCCCCTTCTGCATGGCGGACGAATACAACTCCCCCTATAAATCCTTCTCAGCATTCAGCGGAAACCCCTTCTTCGTTGACATCGAAATTCTCGCCGAAAAGGGACTTCTCACGGAATCCGAGTTGAAAGAAGCTCGTCAGAAGGCCCCCTACGCCTGCGAGTTTGACCGACTGAGACGGGAAAGGATTACCCTCCTTGAAAAAGCGGCAAGCAGAGTCTCCGACAAGACCGAGATCGAAGCCTTTATTAAGGGCAACAAATATCTGGATGATTTCTGCCGTTTCATGGCTCTGAAGGAAGCCAACGGCGGCTGGGACGTTCCCTGGAGCGAGTGGACCACCGACGAGATCGACGAGGATACCCTCTTCGCGTGGAAGTTTATTGAATACGAATTTTTCACCCAGTGGGCTGAGATCCGCCGTTACGCAAACGGCCGCGGAGTAGGACTCATCGGTGACATTCCCATCTACGTGGCCCTTGACAGCTCCGACGTGTGGAGCAACAGAGGATATTTCAAGCTGAACGACAAGGGAGAGCCCACCCACGTCGCAGGCTGCAGTCCCGACTATTTCAGCGAGGACGGCCAAATGTGGGGCAACCCCTTATACAACTGGGGCGAAATGAAGAAAGACGGCTACAGATGGTGGCGAGACCGTATGCGCCACATGGCGAGTATGTTCGACGCAGTTCGAATCGACCACTTCCGCGGATTCGAGTCCTACTGGTCCATTCCGGCTTCAGCGAGAACTGCCAAGGCGGGCCGTTGGGTGAAGGGACCGGGTATGCCCTTCGTTAAGGCAATCAAAGAAGCTGTGGGCGACACTCTCATCATCGCAGAGGATCTCGGCGACATCACCCCCGAGGTTTATAAGATGGTAAAGGACAGCGGACTCCCCGGAATGCGAGTGTTCCAGTTCGGCTTTCTCGGGGACGACAACAGCCCCCACCTGCCGCACAACTACCCCAACAACTGCGTGGCTTATACGGGAACTCATGACAACAACACTCTCCTTGGCTACCTTTGGGAGCTTGACGACGACACAAGAGCAAAAATGCTCGAGTACGTAGGTCACACGGGAGACTGGGGTCTTGGCTGGAAGTCGGTGATCCGCACGGTTCTCGCTTCTCACGCAGGGCTTGTTGTGATCCCGATTCAGGACCTTTTAGGTTACGGACGTGACACTCGTCTCAACGTCCCCGGCAAGGCAGACGGCAACTGGTCCTACCGCATCACCAAGGAACAGCTTGACTCCATCGACCGCGAATATTATAAGAAGCTCAACAAAATGTACGCAAGATAAGGGAAAACCAACGTCTCCACCTTCATCGGCGAGGGCCGTTACCACTTTTTGAGTCAAACACCTAATTCATGCTATAATCAATTTGCAGATTTGAACATCACAAGGAGAATGACATGGCAAACTACAGCTACAACTACGACAAATACGATGAAAAGCCGTATATTCCCCCGAAGCTCGCGACAAACAGAAGCATTTGGAAGCTTTTGATCCTGAGTGTGCTCACCCTCGGCATCTACTCTATCATATTTTTCGTGCCCCTTTCTTTTGACTTGAACAAGGCCGCACCCAAAGAGGACAGAACAAAGACGATGAACTATCTCACCGCGTATATCCTCTCGTTCTTCACCTTCTCCATCGTGCTTGACATTTGGCTTTATCAAGTCACCGTTCACATCGAAGAGGGCCTTGCCCGTTACGGTATAGACTACAAATTCGGAAGAAGAGATTTCTGGATTTGGGGCATTCTCGGCTCATTTATCGTCATCGGTCCTATTATCAATTTACATAAGCTTTGCAAGGCTATGAACCTCATCTGTAAAGCCTACAACGAAAAGAACGCTCTTAATTAAAATAGAAAGCCCTGCCCAGCTCGAACAGGCGACCTATTCACATTAAATCGCTGCTGAAACTCCCCTCGAACGAGCAAGCCAAGGAGGAGCCGCAGGCGGAAACTTCGGCGTTTGAGATGGTTCCAACTATGGAGTTATGCAGAACGTAATTCAGGAAACAAAAGCAAACAACAGCCGCAGTTAGACTATGCCTCTCAGTTGGCAGAGCACACGGCTGTCAATCGCAGGATATTGGATTGAATCCTGCAAGGATAGAAACAAAAAAAGACATCCATTTGGATGCAGACGCAACACCTCGAACCAACCAGCCAAGGAGGTGAGGAACGAAGTGACGAGGCAACTTCGGCGTTTGAGATGGTGCCTTGCTATGGAGCTAAGCAGATCATAATTTTGGAAATTGAAACAACAGCCAACGACCCAAGGGACTTGCGGTGCCCGGAAATCTCTTCGGCTGGACGGTACCAGCCTCGACCTTCCCGACCGCTGCGCGAATCTCGCCTCGCTTTTTCGCACCGCGCGCTCACCTCGATTCCAGTTAACAGCCGCAGTTAGGCTATGCCTCTCCGTTATAGGAGCATAAGGCTGTTAACCAAAGGTTATCGGCTTGAATCCTGCAAGGATAGAACCAAAAAAGACATCCGATTGGATCGCAGCACCACACCCTCGAACCAACTCAGCCAAGGAGGAGCCGCAGGCGGAAACTTCGGCGTTTGAGATGGTACCACAAACGTAAGTCTTAGTCAAAACGAAATTTAGAAAAGCAAAATATCAACCAACGACCCGTTCAGCTTGCGGTGCCCGGAAATCTCTTCGGCTGGACGGTA
>JAZULS010000069.1:0-7761 GCA_045603205.1 Eubacteriales bacterium
ATAACGCATGCCGAGCGCACCGAAAATCCACCCCTGCTGCGCAGCAGGGGTGGATTTTCGGTGCGCTCGGCATGCGTTATTACTTGGCGGTGAAAGTCCGCTACAGACTTGGCAGTAGGAACTGTTAGCCAAGGGCAAGGGCGTTCATCGTGAGGTGGAGCCTGAAGGAAGCCTATTTCAATACGAAAAAGTAAATTTAAGTCTCGTATTTTTTAGATTGTTGGTAGTCTTTGTGTTAATGTGTGGAGTATAATAAAAACGACAGGATATCTCACGAGGTTTGTTTGCTACTTAATGAAGAAGGTTTAAGTGCAGTTATGTTTCTTGTAGTGCGGTCGTAATTTCATTTTTTGACAACTCAAAAAACAAAATACAAAGGAGGTCCCCCATGCCCTACATCCCACCAAATATCGTTGCAAAAACACGTGAGATGGATTTACTAACCTATCTCCAAAATTACGAGCCGCAGGAGCTTATACACTTCGGCGGTGACACTTACTGTACACGCGAGCACGATTCGCTTAAGATTTCAGACGGAAAATGGTGTTGGTTTTCCCGAGGGATCGGCGGAAGATCGGCACTCGACTACCTCATCAAAGTCAAAGGAATACCATTCATGCAAGCGGTTGAAAGGATCGGCGGTCAGACGAGAGTTCAGCCGCCTGTTTTTGTTTCTGAAGAAAAAGAAACGAAACCTAAAACGCTACTTCTCCCCAAAGCCAATCAAAGCACGACCAACGCGGTAGAATACCTTCGCGGCCGCGGAATTGACGGAGAGATCATCGACTACTGTATCAAAACCGGACGCATATACGAAAGCTATCCCTATCACAACGTTGTGTTCGTTGGTCAAGACAAGGACGGCAAGGCTCGTTATGCTAACTTGCGAGGGATAGGAACGGACTTCAAAGGCGAAGCCACCGGGAGCGACAAGCGCGTCTCGTTCAGTATACCCGCCACGAACAGCGATACCGTGCATCTGTTTGAAAGTGCCGTTGATCTGCTGTCATATGCAACGATGCAGAAGATTGACGGAAAACCGTGGAACGCGGAGCACCTCGTGTCTCTCGCGGGAGTGTACAAGCCGAAAAGAGAAACGGAGGAAAGCAAGTTGCCGTTAGCGCTCGGACAATTCCTTGAGGATCATCCCGAGGTGACGCACGTAAATCTTAGACTTGACAATGACCCTGCAGGGCGTATAGCGATGAACACCATATATAAGCAGCTCACGGGTAAGTATAACGTATGTCCTCTGCCGCCGCTCAGCGGAAAGGACTACAACGATATGCTTTGCGACAGACTCGGTTTGCCGAGGACAAAAATAGTTAGAAAGGAAATTGTACGATGATGTTAACGTAATACACATTGAATATCTGCCCATTCACTTATATCTATGATTGAATAATTCTCTTACCGAGAGAAACGTTTTCTCATACAAGGTTATTGTTTTCACGTTAATATCATGATATACTGTAAATGCAAATAAGAAAAGGCGGTATTATTATGGGTATTAAAATAGGAATCAATGGCTTTGGAAGAATCGGAAGACTTGTTCTTAGGGCGGCTATCATGGCTCCTGACAGATTTACTGTCTGTGCAGTCAATGATCCGTTTATAAGTACGGAGTATATGGCGTATATGCTGAAATATGACACTGTGCACGGCAAATTTGATCATGAAATATCAGTTGAAGAAAACGGTCTTATCGTTGACGGTAATGTTATCAGAACATTCAGCATAAAAGAACCGTCTGAAATACCGTGGGAAGAAGTAGGCGCAGAGTATATTGCTGAAGCAACAGGTGTATTTTGTACCTCGGAAAGTGCTTCAGCACACCTTTTGGGAGGAGCAAAAAAGGTAGTTATCACTGCGCCGGCAAAGGATAAAGAGACACCGACATTTGTAATCGGGGTTAATGAAAGATCGTATGATTCCGGTATGAACGTTGTATCGAACGCTTCATGTACCACTAATTGTCTTGCCCCTATTTTGAAAGTGATTCATGACAATTTCGGAGTGGAAGAAGCATTGATGACAACCGTACACTCTACCACAAATACGCAAAAAACGGTAGATGCACAGTCACTTAAGGATTGGCGTGGAGGCAGAGCCGCTTCGGTCAACATAATACCATCATCAACAGGTGCTGCGAAGGCTTGCTCGCTTGTTATTCCGGAGCTTAAGGGTAAGATCACAGGTATGGCGTTCAGAGTACCTACTGTTGATGTTTCTGTGGTTGATCTGACTGTAAGAACTCAAAAAGCCACATCTCTTGAGAAAATCAACGAATGCATAAAAAGTGCTTCTGAGAATGAAATGAAAGGAATACTCGGATATACAGACGAAGCAGTTGTGTCGAGTGATTTCTATTCGGATACTCGCACTTCAATATATGATTCTACAGCAAGTATCGAGCTTAACTCAAACTTCTTCAAACTTATTTCGTGGTATGATAATGAGTGGGGATATTCAAATAAAGTCCTCGAACTCATCGAACATATTTACAATACCGACAAGGAGTATATATGATTATTAATTTCGGAGAAAATGTGCGCAGATTGCGAATTGACAGAGGACTTACGCAGGAAAGATTAGCGGAATTCTTAGGTATTTCTTTTCAGGCTGTGAGTAAGTGGGAGCGAGGGGACACCGTACCTGACCTATTTATGCTTACTACCGTTGCTGCTTTTTTTGATGTGTCAACTGATAAACTGCTTGGGATTGACAAACGTGATCAAGAAAGAGAAATACAGGAGTACATTGACAAATATTCTTCCCTTTGGCAACAGGCACGGTATGAAGATGTCTTGAAAACGATGAAGGAAGCAGTCAGAAGCTATCCTGCTGAGTTTAGCTTATGGGTAAGGTACTTGAACATTCTTTTGTGGTGCGGACAGAAAAGTAGCGAAAGCGCCTTGTCAATAAAAAACGAAGCCGAGGCAGTATATTCAAAAATTACGGAGCATTGTACTGTTGATAGTATACGGATATGGGCAAAAAAGCTGATGTGCCGATATTATAAAACTCTATGCAATATCGAAGGAAGCGGTATATCACAAGAACGTATATCTGAAATTCTTGATGAAATGCCGCTAATGCAGAACTCCCGCGATTACCTTGCTTGCTCATTTTCGCAAAGCGGTGAAGATAAAGAAGATGCTTGCAAGAAAGCGATATGTGAAATAGCGTACTTACTGAGCAGTATCGGTAAAGAATTTGAAGATAACGATAGAAAAGGTGAAAAGCTTAAATCACTTACTGATGTAATAAAGAGTATTTATCCCGACGGTGATTACGGAAAGAGTACTGTGAACATGGCATACATGTTAATGGAGCTAAGTAACTATTACGAACGCACTGGAGAAAACGAAAAAGCACAAGAAACTCGCGACGAGGCACTTTCTATTACAGAGACTTTTGATAGAATTGAAAACGACACAATCCATACTTCTCGTCTTGCCGAAGGATTATCAGTTCAAAAAAAAGATATACCTATGTCTCAAGGAAGACCACTTACAGAGAGAATAATGGACTTAGTAAATTAAAAACCATAACTGAATCAAAGAAGGCAGCTTTGTTGAAATACGAGCTGTTTTCTTTTTCGTATGGAAGATCGAAAGGTGTTATGTGAAAACGGAAGAACTTGAGCAGGTGAAGGATCTGATAAAAGCGAAAAAGCCGCGTAGCGGTGATAGTAGATAATGTCGAAAAGTTTTCTGCGGTGTTTATCATAATCCCCTTGCAATATGTTATCATTTATGATAACATATATGTAGATTAATTTGTAGAGAGGAGATATTATGAACGCAGAGAAAAAACGAAAAGAGATAATCTCACAAATAGTAGAAGCGCGACTTGAAAGAGGAATATCCCAAGCGGAGCTTGCGCGTATGATAGGAACACAGCGTTCTAATATTTGCCGACTTGAAAGCGGAGTACAGAACCCAACGCTTGATATGATTCTGAAGATAACGTCGGCGCTTGGGAAGGACGTCTCATTTATGATAGAGGATAAGGAGGAAACGATGTCTAACATATACAGCCTTCGGATATATGATACAGAGCTTGTACGTTTCAGCATGGAGAAACGTGGACTTGAAGGCCTTGTTGCAGAAATTATTTCTGTAAACGAAGATCTATCGCATCTGATGCCCCTTGATATGGAGCTGACGAGTGAGAGCATTGTAAAGTGGCTTGAACGACGGGTGATCCCCAAAAACAGAACTTTTGTAGACGAGATTCTAAAGACTCTCGGACTCAGCCATAACGATACAAAGGGCATTATTGACGTTTGCAAAGGACTGTCCCTAAACGACAGTTATTGGGTAGTACCCGATGGATTTGACGGAACCTTTGATAAATATAATCTATACGAAAACCGATTCTCGGAAATGCTCGCTCTTGTGGCGTACACGGGTGCCGGACAGAGCAAGCAGGCGTTTACAACGTCTCCCGAGCTTACAACTAACGGTGTTCTCCCCAAGGCATGGAGATATGTTGAGGGCGAGGGAATATATCTATACAAGGGAGGAACTAGCGGTGCATCCAACACGGGAAGGGAGCCGTACTGCGAATACTACGCATCGCAGATAGCAGAAACGATGCAGCTCAATGCGGTAAAATACGACCTTGAGAACTGGAAAGGTATCATCGCTTCAAAATGTGCTTTGTTTACGAATCGCGATGTGTCATACGTTCCCATCGGACGTATCGTAAGATCGGGCGGAATCAAAGGATGCCTTGATTACTATGATTCTCTCGGCAAGGAGTTCTCCGAGCAGATACGCAGTATGCTTGTCTTTGACGCGCTTGTATACAACGAGGACAGACATTTCGGCAACTTCGGTGTGCTCAGAGACAACCATACGGGAAAGATAATTGCCCCGGCTCCGATATTTGACCACGGAAGATCACTGTTCAACGAGGTGGGCGTGAGAGATATTGCGAACCTTGAAGAATATGCTTTAACACGTGCCAATCCGTACAATATCTCATACGAGGATGTGTGTGCAGAGGTTATGGGAGCAAAGCAGAAAGAACAGCTCAGACGAATGATCGGCTTTAAGTTCAAACGCCATCCGAGTCTCAATCTGCCCGAAGAACATCTTTGTGCCATTGAACGTGTGATTGAAGCAAGAGTGAGAAAGCTGCTTGCGATTCCAACACGAACTAAAACAGTGCGAACGCAAACAAGATAATAACGGAAATACAATTTAATACCGAAGAACAGCTTGCATTGCAGGCTGCTTTCTTTTTCAGCCGGTAGCGCGAAATCTCCCGTATGGGAGAACGTGGGGATGTCATCTATCCGCAAGCATCGTCGTTTGGGGACAAACGACCGCTTTGTCAGGAGTATCCCCCTGAAACCCCACACGGAAATCAATATTAAACAGAAAGGATAATTAAAATGGGAGCAGTAATATTCATAATCGGCATGATGGCAGGAGGCACATTTGGCGTCCTAATCATGTGCCTGTTTCAGATAAACAAAGGAGAGAAAAATGAGTAAAAGAAGCATTGAGATCAAAGTTAGACTAAACAAAAAAGAGATGGAGTCACTCACCAAACGAGTGAAGAAAAGCGGACTTTCAAGAGAAGCGTACCTGCGCCACCTCATAAACGGGTGTGTACCGAGAGATGCACCACCTCCCGACTACTACGCCATGATGCGCGAGCTGTACCGAATCGGAAACAGCCTAAACCAAGTGGCAAAGAAGGCGCACACGCTGAATGTGATCGACGTACAGAGGTACGACGTTGGAGTATGTATGTTTGAAGCGGCGGTGAAGCAAATAACAGAGGCGGTGGTGGAACCGAAGGCTATAGGTGACGAATGGCAGTGACATCAATATGGAGAATTAACGGCTGGCTGGGGAATGTGGTACTCTACGTTGAGAATCCCGAAAAGACCGACAACCCCAAGTTTTACGAAACTGACGGTATTACAGAAAAGGGAGTGCAGGGATTATCGGACGTAATCGACTACGCGGTAAACAGCGAGAAAACACAGAAGGTCGATGACGAAAGTACCGAGATTCACAGCAGCTTTGTGTCGGGGATAAACTGTCACCCGTCAACGGCGAGGGACGAGATGCTTGCGGTGAAGCGGAGATTCGGAAAAGAAGACGGTACCGCCGCTTACCATGGATATCAGTCCTTCGCACCTGGGGAAGCCACGCCCGAGACAGCGCATGAGATCGGCATCAAGTTAGCCGAGAAGTTATGGGGGAACAAGTATCAAGTTATCATCGCAACTCACCTTGATACTGAAAATCATTTGCACAACCATTTCGTGGTGAACACCGTTTCCTTTATCGACGGGATCAAATACTACCGCTCCGCAAAGGATTATCACGATATGCAGACTGAGTCTGATAAGCTGTGCCGTGAGTACGGATTATCTGTGATCGAAGACGTGCAATACGGAAAGGGAAAGCATTATGGAGAGTGGAGAGCCGAAGCGGAACAGCGCCCCACATGGCGAGGCATCATCCACGCTGAAGTGGACGAGGTAATACGTCAGTCTATGACGGAACGTCAGTTCTTCGATAACCTTCGAAAGCGCGGGTATGAAGTCAAGATCGGCAAGGATATCTCCGTCAAGCCTCCGAACAAGGACCGTTTCGTGAGACTTGCCCGTAACTTCGGTGAGGATTACACTATGGATGGAATACGAAAGCGTATCTTATCGCAAAACAGAGCCGAGCGACCTTTGCCAGAAATCCATAGAAAGGCACAGCGTTTCAATGTACAAGGAAACATCAGCAAAGCAAAGAAAGTAAAAGGCTTTCGTGCGCTGTACTACCACTACTGTTATCTGCTCGGTATCTTCCCGCGGGATAGACCGCAAAACAGAAAAAGACTCCATTTTTTACTCCGCGAGGATCTCATAAAAATGGACGACATATCAAAAGAAGCAAGGCTCCTTTCACGGAATCACATTGATACCGCTGAGGAGCTTTTTTCGTACAGATCAAGCTGTGAGGATAGGCTTAAAGCTCTCATTGACGAGCGAAACGGACTGTTCCGAAAAAGACGTACCGTTTCCGTTAAGTCTGACGATACGAGCAAAGCCGAGGTGCAAGGTCAGATAGACTCACTCACAAGCGAGATCAAAAAGCTCAGACAGGAGGTGAGGTTATGTGAAGATATACGTGTGCGATCCGGTGTAATGGAGGACAAGATCAAAACTGTCCGAGAGGACAATAAATCAAAGGAGGTAAAACGAGATGAACAACTCAGGAGAAGCGGCAGAACAAATCGTGCGAATGAGTCTTGAGGGTACGGAGGTCGCGCTGAAACTCACGGGTTCAGCCGCCAAGAACATTGCCGCAGGCATTTATGCCATCATGAAAAACAGCGACAAAAACAAGCTGAAGGGTAAGCAGAGACTCACTTCCATGCTGAAAAGCGGTAAGGAGCTTAGGGTATTCACGGTAAGCGAAGAACATCTGAAGCAGTTCGCCGCAGAAGCCAAGCGTTACGGAGTAGTATACTGCGCCTTGCGCGGCAAAGGCAAATCAGCAGACGGACTTGTTGACGTTATGGTTCGTGCCGAGGATGCGTCCAAGATTAACCGAATTGTTGAACGCTTCAAGCTGTCAACGGTAGATGCCGCGTCCATCAAGCATGACATTGAGAAGGCAAAGACAGAGAAATCCTCTACCCGAACCGAGCCTGAGAGAGGTGTGATGGAAAAAAGCGAGGAAGATAAACTTATCGACGATATGCTTAGTGAGCCTATGCGAAAGGAGGAGAACA
>JAZULS010000070.1:0-6223 GCA_045603205.1 Eubacteriales bacterium
CAGAACCGGTATCGTTCAGCTGGCTTTCGACGCTGAGACTGACCGCGGTATCTTCGACGACGCTTTCGGCGTTCGTGCAGAGTATGTTCTCGCGGCAAGCGGCACCGTTCGTTCCAGAGGCGAGGCAGCTATCAACCCCAACATGGCAACAGGTGAGATCGAGATCGCAGTTGAAAGCTTCAAGATCCTCTCCGTGGCTCAGACTCCTCCCTTCGCTATTGTTGAAAACAGCGACGTTAAACCCGAACTGAGACTTACTCACCGCTATCTGGACCTTCGCCGTCCCGATCTCCAGAACAACATCATAGCACGTTCCAAGATCACTAACATCGCACGTAACTATTACGCAGAGAACGGCTTCATCGATATCGAGACCCCCAACCTTATTAAGCCTACTCCCGAAGGAGCAAGAGACTATCTCGTACCCAGCCGTGTTCACCCCGGCAAGTTCTATGCTCTTCCTCAGTCTCCTCAGCTTTACAAGCAGCTTCTGATGTACGCAGGTTTTGACCGCTACTTCCAGATCGCGCGCTGCTACCGTGACGAGGACCTTCGTGCTGACCGTCAGCCTGAGTTTACTCAGATCGACCTTGAAATGTCCTTCTGCGACGAAGACGATATCATTACCATGAACGAGGGCTTCATCAAGCGCCTCTTCGACGAGTTCATGGGTCTTCCCCTTGAGACTCCCTTCCCCAGAATGACCTACGCTGAGGCAATGAACAGATACGGCTCAGATAAACCCGACACTCGCTTTGAAATGGAGCTTATTGACGTTTCCGACGTTGTACGTGACTGCGGCTTTGCTGTATTCTCCGGTGCTGTAAAGAACGGCGGCAGTGTTCGCGGCATCACCGTCAAGGGTGGTGCTTCCATGTCCCGTAAGGAGATCGACGCTCTCGTTGAGTTCGTCAAGACCTACGGTGCTAAGGGTCTCGCTTGGTACAAGAACGCGGCAGGTCAGGTCTCTTCTTCCTTCGCTAAGTTTATGACCGAAGAAGAGATCGCAGCTCTCACCTCCGCTATGAACGTTTGTGAAGGTGACCTTGCCCTCATCGTTGCGGACAAAAATGCCGTTGTATTCGACGCTCTCGGTGCCCTCCGTGTTCACGTAGCTAAGAAGCTCGGCATGATCGACAAGTCCAAGTTCAACTTCCTCTGGGTTACAGAATTCCCCCTTCTCGAGTACAGCGAAGAGGACGACAGATTCTACGCAAAGCATCACCCCTTCACCATGCCCTTCGAAGAGGATATTCCCCTTCTTGAGACCGATCCCGCGGCAGTTCGTGCAAGAGCTTACGACATCGTTCTCAACGGTACTGAGCTTGGTGGCGGTTCTATCAGAATCCACAAGACTGATCTTCAGACAAAGATGTTCGACACTCTCGGAATCACTCCCGAGGATGCAGAAGAAAAGTTCGGATTCCTCCTTGAAGCATTTAAGTACGGTGTACCTCCTCACGGCGGTCTCGCATTCGGCCTTGACCGACTTGTCACTCTCCTTCTCGGTCTCGAGGACATCCGCGACGTAATCGCATTCCCGAAGGTACAGAATGCTTCTGAACTTCTCTCTAAGTGTCCCGGTCTGCCTGACCCCAAGACTCTTGAAGAACTGTGTATCAAGGTTGATATTCCCGCAAATGAATAAGGGTTTTGAATATATGCTCCGTTTCACCATCGACCCCGGTTGTATGGTGAAGGAGCGCATTGAAGAGCTTGTAGATTTTTGCAAAAGCGCAAAAGTCTCCGACGTAATGCTGATCACCTGTGCTGAGGAACTTAACACAGGCCACGTCACTAAGGAAGAATTTGTTTCCACCTGGGCAAAAGTCTTTGAAAACGCCAAAGAAGCCCTTGAGGCTGTGGGCGTTACCGCGTCACTGAACCCTTGGGCGACTACCTTACACTGTGACCGCGGCAGAACCCTTGCAAAGTCACAGAATTTCAGAACCATGTGCGACAGGTACGGTAAGTCAGCCTCCGCTGTTGCCTGCCCGTCGGATGAAAACTATCTTGACTACATCGCGGAAATGTATGCAGAGTACGCAAGGCTCTCTCCCGACACTCTCTGGATCGAGGACGATATGAGGCTCCACAACCATTCCCCTCTTGATTGGGGCGGTTGTTTCTGCGAGCATCATATGAAAGTCTTTTCGGAGAAGATCGGGCATACGGTAACAAGAGAAGAGTTCGCTTCTGCAGTTTGTGCCGAGGGAGAGGTTCATCCATGGCGCAAGATCTGGCTTGACGTGGCAAGAGAGACGATCTGCAACCTCATCGAGCGTATAAGTGATGCTGTTTTCAAGGTAAACCCCAACGTAAGGCTCGGTCTTATGACATCCATGCCCTACGTACACTGTGCAGAAGGGCGCGATTGGGACAGGATCATAGGTGCGCTGACGGGAAACCGTCGTCCATTGGTGCGTGTTCATCTTCCCGCGTACAAGGAGCCAACTTCTCAGGATTACGGAATGAACTATACCGCCAACTCACGTCTTACGGCGGCTTACGTCAACGGTGCGGACTTTGCTCCCGAACTTGAGAATTATCCTTACTCCTTCTTCACAAAATCCGCGTCTTTTACCGACTTCCAAGTAAAAACCGCCGCTCTCCTTCCTTCATCTGCCATAACTCTGAACATTTTTGACATGATGGGCAGTGGCGTTGACCAGACTGAAGGTTATGATGAGATATTAAGGCAGGCAAAGCCTTTCCTTGACAGCGTTTCGAGACTTGGACTGGCTGTGGACACCACTCGCGGAGTTGCAGTTCCCACGTCTCCCACCGCATCCTACAGGCTTCATTCTACTGACGGTAGTTCCTTTACGGGACTTTACCCCAGAGAGTATATAGCAGCGTCCCTACTCTCCGCTTTTGCTATCTCCAACCACTATTCGGTTGACAAAGTACCAAGTGTAGATACTGTTATGTGCACAGGACAAGCTCTTCGCAATTTTGACGACAGTCAGCTTGAAGAGATCTTTGCAAAAAAGCGTCTTATCCTTGACGGAGAGAGCCTACTCGTCCTCGCTGACAGACAAAAACTGCATCTTGCAGGTATAAAGGATGTTAAAGTCGCCGATATTCCCGTCGGAAACTGCGCTTACGAGGAGTTTGACGTAAAGATAGGCGGACGCGACAGAGTCAGAATGAGTGCTCAGGACAGCTCTGTGGATTCCCTCAGCTCAACGGGTTACTCCGACAGCGCGGGAGGCATTCTCGCGGTAGAATATAACGAAAGTTCAAGTCGCCGTGTCATCTGCCACCTTTGCTCCCCCCGCGGAGAAAAAATGCTCGACACCGTTTCGACTGTCGATGGCAGAATCCTCATCCTTCCTTATGTTAACTATCCCGTAGATTTCGGCAGAAGAAGGTGCAGACCTCTGATGGAAGTTTTAACAGGTTTCGTCGGCACAGGCGCTACAAGTGCTATGACACCTTATCTGAATGTATTTGAGTATACTTCAGCAGGACGAAGGGTCATCGCCCTTGTGAACACCTCCGGAGATCCTATCCGCGGAGTAAAGCTTACTACAGAGCATGCGGAAGATTTCAGAGAAGCTGAGGTGATCTCTGACCACGCTCCCGAAAAAGAAGCAGGAAAAGTCACCGTAGCGGGTGAAAACTTATTAAATTTAGATCTTACGCTCGACAGACTTGATGTCGTGCTTATCAAATCATAATCAATTTTGAAAGGAAATTCAATATGAAACACAATGTTGGTTTTATTGGCTTCGGCGTAATGGGCAGCAGATACCATTATGAACTTGCCCGTGACAGAGCCGACGTATGCGATGGCCTTTCCCCTTTAGCTGTTTACGATGTTCGCAAGTCTCAGCAGCAGTTCGCGGCTGAAAACAACTTAAAAGTATGTGCCACAGTAGAAGAACTTCTCGCTATTGAGGAGATCGACATCATCGTAGTTGCCTGTGCAAACAACTTCCACTGTGAGATGACTTGCAAGGCTCTTGAAGCAGGTAAGCACGTTATCTGTGAGAAGCCTGCAGCTATGTCTCCTGAGGAATTCGATATTATGGTAGAGACCTCTAAGCGCACCGGCAAACTTCTCTTCATTCACCAGAACAGACGCGTTGACTGTGATTTTCTCACCGTTAAGCACGCTTACGAAACAGGTCGTCTCGGTAAACTTTCCACTATCGAGAGCTCCTTCTGCGGCGGTGAAATGTTCGGCTGGAGAAGCTTTAAAGACCATGCAGGCGGTAGTCTTTACGACTGGGGTGTACACCTTATCGACCAGATCGTTTACCTTATGGACGAGCCTGTAAAGAGTGTTTACGCTGACCTTAAGTGTGAGAAGAACCCCGAGGTTGACGACAGATCCGTTATCGAGTTCACCTTCGAGAGCGGCGCAAAGGGTCGTGTTACCGTTTGCGGTTCCTTCCTTGCTCCTCTCCCCCGTTTCGCTGTTTACGGTGACAAGGGTGTTATGTGGATCAAGAATATTTATGACAACAAGGGTACCCTCAGATATGCCAAAGAAGCTCATTGGGAAAGTAAGATCACAGATGCATACAATGCTCAGGGTGCTTACGACCGTGAGGAAGTTCATCTTATCGAGGATATTGAAGAGGTATCCTATCCTGACGATGGTGCAAGTTTCAAGCAAGACTGGGCTGATCTTTACAAGAGTATGATCAGAACTATCGAGGGCAAAGAGGAAATGCTCGTTAAGCACGAACAGGTAAGAACCGTTCTCAGAATCATCGAGGCTGCATTCAAGTCCTCCGAAACCGGTGAGGTTATCAAGCTTTAAACAACAACACAAAGCCGCTGAAAAACACCAGCGGCTTTGTTTAACTCAAACGAATCAAAAAGGCAAGAAAAGCATAATGATTAAAGAGCAAATATTCCTTAGAGGAATCTGCGACGAGGCAAAGAAGCACTTTCCTTCCGGTGGGCTTTCGACAGGTATTTACTCCGCTGCAAGGCTTATGATGGAAGATGGTGCCGCACTCCTTGTAATTGCTGTTAACAAACGAGGAAGCTTCCTCTCGGAGATGCTGTTAAGCTCCGATCACAGAGACAATGAAAACAGACTTAGGGATGTAATAGTTGATTTTACCCGTCGCACAGACACGTCACATGTGATCCTTGCAATCAGAAAGACCGACGAAGATGACCTTGAAAGATTCAGATACCGTGCCGCATTTGCCGTTGTCATAAAAGAAATGCTAAGAAAGTCAGACGTGATACTTGAAGGGTTTTATCTGACCGAAAATAAATCCTTTGATTTTCAAGATCTGTCACCCTTATATAGAGATTGATTTATGAAAAAAGATAAAAGATCAACTTTAATTTTCGTTTCCTCAGTGTATTTTCTCTTGTTGTTCTCGGTTTTATTTTTGCGTTACGGCAGAGAGATAAACATTAGCTTTGAGGCGATAAGCGAAAGGTTCAATAATTATGTAAATCTGACTCCCTTCGATACCATCGACAACTACGTGAAAGCCGTCCGCAACGGAAACATCAGCCGTACTGTCTTTGTGTGGAACATCGTCGGAAATCTCGTTCTGTTTTTACCTATGGGTATAATTCTACCGAAGATTTTCAAACGTCTTTCCGCATGGTACCGAACTTTGAGCGTTATTTTATGTCTTATCACCTTGATCGAGGTTCTGCAGCTTTTCATAGGGGTAGGAAGTCTGGATGTTGATGACATAATACTCAATTTCACAGGAAGTGTAGCAGGTTACGTTTTATACGCCGTTACAAAACCGAGGCATAAAAGAAAACGCAAATAAAAAGCACCCTGAAACCGCATTAAACGGAATCAGGGTATTTCTTTTTGTATTCGAATCAGACAGCAGCAAGAATGCTGTTTGCAAAGAACTCGTCAACGTTATCGGGTGTTACTGAGAAGAGAGTTTCTCCGATGAGGATACACACACCTTCCTGACACTTACCGAGGCAGAACGAGCCTTCAAGATCGACTTTATCGCCGATATTATTTTTAGCGATAAGATCTCTGAGTCTCTGTACAACATAGTGAGAACCCTTGATATGACAAGATGAACCTACGCACACCGTTACCTTTAACATACTTTTCTCCATCCTTCCGCAAAAGCGGAAATTTATTTAAATTATAGTCATTAGAAATCTGCAATGTATATTATAACACACTTACATCCAAAAAGAAACAAAATAAGCAATTTTTATTGGTATTTTATCAAAAAAAGAGAATTTTAGACGACTAAGTCGGATC
>JAZULS010000071.1:0-8538 GCA_045603205.1 Eubacteriales bacterium
CCCATATTGAAGGCTTTTTTAGTGCAGTTTTTTTCACGAAAAAAATTGCGTATAAATGAATTACGCCTGGGTTTATACCGAACATAACGCGCGATTCTTGATTCGCCCCTACGAGATTCACTGCACCGCCTCGTCTAACCCATGGTCTGCCACACAGGGCCAGCCCCTACAGATGTAACCAACCGTTCACCTGCTCAGGCGAAGCCTGCCCACGTTAAAGCGGAATGATATGGCTACAAACCAAACGTTATCTATCGCCAATGCGGCACGATTTTCAAAATTGTGGGGTATGAGGCAGCGATAGATTCGATGGCTTCATTTCAGGTGACGAAACACAGCAGTGCGTTCACGCCTGCGGATGGGTTAGGTGCCGCGGGGGGTGAAGCTTCTCAAGGGGGGGCTTGCCCCCATATTGAAGGTTTTCTTAGTGAATTTTCTTTTATAAAAGAAAATTCGTATAAATGAATTACGTTAAACCAAATCCAATCGAAACGGGAGACAAGCCCCTCCCCCCAACAGAATAATTGAATTTTACAACCTAACCCACTTCTGGCCTTGAGAAAAAGTATAAAAACCTGCGATTTTCCCCGTGAAAATATTTATTTTTTCGTACTTTTATGATAAAATAGAAAAAATGGGGTATTTTCGGCTGAAACTGCCCCGAAACACGATAATCGGGAGGTAACACATGACCTTAAACGACACAATTGCGGCTGTATCCACGCCCCGAGGAGTGGGTGGTATCGCCGTCATCAGAATAAGCGGCGACGAGGCTGTCTCTGTTGCCCGACGTGTGTTCACTCCTTTTGGAAAAAGCGAAAATTTCACGCCTCGAAAGGCTACCTACGGAAAGATCCACACCCCCGCGGGGGAAATGCTGGACTCGGGGATTCTCACCTACTTCGCCTCCCCCGCATCCTACACGGGGGAGGACATGATTGAAGTCTCCTGCCACGGCGGACTTTACGTGACCCGTGCCGTTCTCTCCGCTGTCCTTTCCGCCGGTGCGCGACACGCCGAAGCGGGGGAGTTCACCCGACGCGCCTTCCTTTCCGGAAAGCTGACTCTCACCGAGGCTGAGGCTGTGGGCGAGCTTCTTGAGGCGGACACCGAAGACAAGATGCGCCTTGCAGGGGGGGCATTAGGCGGCAGACTTTCAAAGGAGATCACCGCCATCACCGACGAGCTGACCCACGTGATGAGCGCTCTCTACGCCGCCATCGACTATCCCGAAGAGGACGTAGGCACCGAGGGCGAAGAACAGATCGCTTCCGCTGTGGAATCGGCGAAAAACCGCATCTCAAAGCTTCTTTCCACATATAAGAGAGGCAAGGCGGTGTCAAGCGGAGTCAAATGCGTTATCTGCGGACGACCCAACGCGGGCAAAAGCTCCATATACAACCTTATCGCCGGGGAGGACGCCGCCATCGTTACGGACATCCCCGGCACCACAAGGGACGTGCTGAGGCAGAGAGTCTCCTTTGGCGGAGTCACCCTTGAGCTTTGCGACACCGCGGGACTTCGCGAGAGCGCGGACGCTGTTGAAATGATCGGCGTGGACCGCGCCACAAAGGAGATGGAGTCCGCGGAACTTCTCATCTGCGTTTTTGATTCCGGCGCTCCCCTCACCGCGGAAGAACGGGAAATGATGGAAAAATACCCCGCCGTCTCCCGTATCGCCGTCCTCAACAAGGGTGACCTTGAGAGGAAGCTGTCGGAGGAGGACGAAAAATTCATCAGAGAAAGCCACACCACCTGCGTAAATATGTCTTGCGCCTCCGGAGAAGGACTTGAGGCTCTCTCCGAGGCGGTAGGAAAACTTTACGACGCAGGAGAGGTTGACCTGGGACGGGACGCTGTCATCTGGTCCGCAAGGCATGAATCAAAGCTGAGAATTGCCCTTGACTACCTTACCGCAGCTTTCGATGCTCTTGAATACGGCGACGCGGTGGACGCGGTATGTACCCTTTGCGAGGGAGCCTTGTCCGAGCTTGCCGAGACCGACGGACGTGGCGTTACCGAGGAGATAGTGGCGGGAATATTCTCACGATTCTGCGTGGGAAAATAAGATAAATTAAAAAACTCTACCTATTTATATATATACTGACGGAGGACTAAACTATGCCTATCAGAATTCCTAAGAACCTGCCGGCTCACGACGTGATGACCGAGGAAAATATATTCGTAATGGAGGAGGGCAGAGCGAGCCATCAGGACATCCGACCCCTGAAGCTTGCGGTGCTGAACCTGATGCCCACCAAGATCACCACGGAGACCCAGATCATCCGCGTGCTCTCCAACACCCCCCTTCAGATCGAGCTGACTCTTCTGGCTATGGAGACTCACAAGTCCCTCAACACCCCCGAGGAGCACATGAGCGCCTTCTACCGCAAGTTCAGCGACATCAAGAACGAGCGCTTCGACGGACTCATCATCACAGGCGCTCCCGTGGAGAATCTTGAGTTTTCCGACGTTGACTACTGGGATGAGCTTTGCGAGATCATGGCGTGGTCAAAGAAGAACGTCTACTCCACCCTTCACATCTGCTGGGCGGCGCAGGCGGGACTTTTCTACCACTACGGAGTGGCGAAATATCCCCTTGACGAAAAAATGTCCGGCGTATTCGAGCACAAGTGCTTAAATCTCGGTCACCCCCTCATGCGTGGCTTTGACGAAGTTTTCAAGGCTCCCCACTCAAGACATACCGAGGTACGCCGCGAGGACATCGAGGCTACGGGCAAGCTTGACATTCTTGCGGAGAGTGAAGAGGCGGGGATCTACATCGTTGCCTCCAAGAAGAGACGTCTCTTCTACGTAACGGGACACAGCGAGTACGACGCGGAGACTCTTGGCCTTGAGTACAAGCGTGACCTCTCCCGTGGACTTGACCCCAAGGTGCCGAAGCATTATTTTGACAACGACGACCCCGCAAGCACCCCCAAGAATACGTGGAGAGCCCACGCCCACCTGCTGTTTTCCAACTGGCTCAACTATTTCGTATACCAGAACACACCCTACGACCTTGCCAAGATCGAGGAGATCAAGTAAGTCAGAGGGGGACGTATGGATTTTTTCTCCCTACTTAACGCCGTCGCCACCCTTGCCGTTATTCTCGGCATCGGCTTTGGCTCTCGCAAAACGGGACTCATCGACGACGCATTTTCAAAAAAGCTGTCCGAGTTCATCATCAAGCTGGGTCAGCCGCTGTTAATAATTTCCGCCATGATCTCCATTGAGTTCACAAAGGAAAATCTACTCCGCGGCATAAACTGCACCATCCTCAGCTTCGCTCTGCACTCTTTCGTGGGTGTCATCGCCCTCGTGGTTTCGAGATTCTTCCGAGAGGTCAACGTGAAGAAGATCAGCGCCTTCGCTATGATATTCGCCAACTGCGGCTTCATCGGACTGCCGATACTGCAGAGCATTTTTGGCGAGGACGGACTTTTCTGCGGTGCTTTCTACCTCATCGGCTTCCACATCTTCGTGTGGACTCTCGGAATGTACATTCTTTCAAGAGGCAGACCCGATATAAAGTTCACCCCTCTTAAAATGGTGATAAACCACGGTACCGTGCCTTGCTATATCGGAATTCTGCTGTTCCTTCTGCCCGTTGAGATGCCGCCCTTCGTGAAGACTACCGCCGGATATTTCGCGGAGCTTTGTACCCCCATCTCCGTGATGATCACGGGTGCCCTTATCGCGAAAAGTAACCTGAAGGAGCTTTTCGGTGACGTGAAAGTTTACGCCGTGTCCACTATGAAGCTTCTCGTCATTCCTACGGTAACGGCATTGGTGCTGAAGCTTTTGGGGCTCGACAGCTTTTATATTCTGTTCGGCACAGTTATGACCGCCCTTCCTTCGGGAGCAATCGTCACCATGTTCGGGGAGCTGTACGACATCGACCCGAAATACGCTTCCCGTATAGTGGGAACCACCAGCGTGCTTTGTATTTTAACGTTGCCTCTGATGGTGGCACTGGCGGGACTTATCGCGGCGGTTTAAGGAACGGAATTTTGTATTTGAACCCTAACGAAACGGGAGGACAGGGGCCCCTCCCCTGCCGAGGTGTGGACGTTTCTGTGGACATCAATTTCGTGAGGCGGAAAATCAGCGAAAACACCTCATCCGTCTTTTGCTACGCAAAATCCACCTTCTCCAACTGGAGAAGGCTAATTACAGGGTCAGCCCCTACGATGTAACCAACCATTCACCTTCTCAGGCGAAGCCTGTACACGTTAAAGCGGAACGATATGGCAACGAACGAAACGTTATCTAACACCAATGCGGCACGATTTTCAAAATTGTGGGGTATGACGTGACGATAGATTCGATGGCTTCATTTCAGGAGAGGAAACACAGCAGTGCGTTCACGCCTGCGGATGGTATAGGTGCCGCGGGGGGTGAAGCTTCTCAAGGGGGGCTTGCCCCCATATTGAAGGCTTTTTTAGTGCAGTTTTTTTCACGAAAAAATTGCGTATAAACGAATTACGCCTGGGTTTAAACCAAACGAAGCGGCGGGAGGACAGGGGCCTCTCCCCTGCCATGATTTGGACGTATGGCGAAAACCAAACGTAACGGGCGATCACAGATCGCCCCTACGATGTATCAATTTCGTGCGGCGGCATAAATTTCGTGCGGTGAAAACGACGAAAACACCTCATCCGTCTTTTGCTTCGCAAAATCCACCTTCTCCAGCTGGAGAAGGCTAATTACAGGTACGCCCCTACGTGGTAGACAACATCGCGTCACCATCACCTACGGAGGAATCTTCTATGAAAACTATCTATATAAGTGACCTCGACGGAACTCTGCTGGACGGCGAGGCGACTCTGCCTGAAAACGCGGCAAGAGGTCTTCGCGCCCTGGCAGATCATGGGGTAAACATCACCTACGCCACCGCACGAACTATAAAGAGCGTCAAGTACATTTTAAAAGACGCCCCCACTGAGTATCCTATAGCTCTGATGAACGGCGTGCTTATCTGCTCCCTTGCGGATGGGGCGGAACACTACCTCAGCGCCGCCTACCTCAAAAACGAGGACTTTGACGCGGTCCGCGAGGCTCTTTCACTCTTGGACGTGACTCCCTTTATGTATTTTCTTGACGGCGACGAGCTTACCACCGCTTACACGGAAATTACCAATGATTATATGGAAAACTTTATGGCAGAACGGGTGAAAAAGTATAACAAACCCTTTGTTCGCCTTGAAAGCGGGCAAAAATTCCCCGGGAAACCCATATATTTCGCCGCTATGGACACGGAAGAGAAGATCAAGGCGGCAAACGAGGCCTGTCTGGCTCTCGGCGGCGTGAAAACTGCGTGCTACCGCGACTCCTACGTAAAAGACGTCTGGTATCTGGAGGTCTTCGACAGATCAGCCTCCAAAAAAGAAGCCACCCTTGAGATAAAACGCCTGACAGGCGCGGACAGAGTAGTGACTTTCGGCGACAATTTTAACGATGTGCCCATGTTTGAAGCAGCCCACGAGTCTTACGCCGTGGAGACAGCTCCCGAGGAGGTCATCGCGGCGGCAGACGGAACAGTTCCCACAGCTCCCGAAGGCGGTGTAGTCAGAAAAATAGCGGAGCTTGAGAAGATCTGCGGTATAATATAAGGAGACGAGCAAAATGAAGGAAAAAAGAGAACTCAGAGTCGGCATTTTCGGTCTCGGCAGAGGGGGAGCCTTCGTCGGAAACTCCATCCGGAACGGTGGAAAGATCGTTGCCTTCTGCGAAAAAAGAACGGAAGAACTTTACGGCCTCAAGGAGATCTACGGCGAGGACACGGGAGTGTACACCGATTTTGACGAATTCATCAACCACCCCGGCCTTGACGTAGTGTTCATCGCCAACTTCTTCAACGAACACGCAAGATACGCCATTAAAGCACTGGAGAAGAATATTAACGTTATCAGCGAGTGCCTCAGCAACGTGACTATGGCGGAGGCGGTTGCCCTGGTCCGTGCTCAGCAGAAGAGCAGTGCTCTGTACCTGATGGCGGAAAACTATCCTTATTTCAAGGATACTAAGGAGATGGACCGAATCTATAAGGGAGGCACCCTTGGTAAGGCGCTGTTCTGCGAGGGTGAGTACAACCATCCGATAATAACCGACGGCGAGATAAAGGAGACCAACTACATTCGTCCCTTCCCCGAGCATTGGAGAAACTATCTTCCCCGCACTTACTACATAACTCACTCTATCGGACCACTTATGTATATGACCGGAGCTACTCCCAAGAGAGTTACCGCTATGCCCGTATATTTCCCCGGCGGAGACGCCATGGCAGGCCCTGCAGTAAAGGACAGAGCGGCGATCATTACCACCCTCAACGATGACGACTCCGTTTTCCGCGTAACAGGTTGCTCAGGCTTCGGCGGCACGAAGACCTCCTACAGGCTCTGCTGCGACAAGGGAGAAGTTGCTACAGTCCGCGGCCACGACGAAAAGGTAAGGGTAATGTATGAGGAAGGATGCGCTCCCGAGGGTCAGGAGATTTTCCGGGAATACTATCCCGAGTGGCACGACGCCGACGAGGAAATTATCAAGAACGCCAGCCACAACGGAAGCGACTTTATCGCGGTGCGAGACTGCTTTGACGCCATCCGCGGAGACAAAAAGCCCGTGTTCGACGTGTATGTTGCCACGACTATGTCTTCTGTTGCGATTCTCGGTCACAGAAGCCTTCTTGAGAACGGAGTGCCCTACGACATTCCCGATTTCCACCTTGAGGAAGATCTGAAAAAGTACGAAAACGACCACGACACCCCCTTTTACGACAGCTTCGGAGGCAAGCCCACCATTCCTTGTTCCTCTCACTCCTGATTTTACCCGAAAACGGGAGCGTTGAAGTACGGCAGCACGCCGATCTGCTTCAAAATCTCACGTGGCAGAGGACAGCCTTCGGAAAATAAAAAATCCATCCGAAAAAGAACGATGAATTCTTCTTCGGGTGGATTTTTGTGCTTTCCTCGGGTTTATTCCAGCAAAATATCCCGTATACGCTGTATGGTCTCTTCCGAAATTTGGGATTTTCGCAGATTTGCCATCAAACGCTGGGGCAGGGTCAGGTCGGGGTAGGTCTCCTCGAGAAACTCAAAGAAAGCCACAGGTCCGTCCTGATGATAACAGTTTCGGCGCATATCCTCAGCTAAGGCGGTGAAATTGTAATTTAGATAAATATCCTCGGTGGACATGTTCAGTATAGCGTCAAGGTACATAGCGACGGTCCCCGTTCTGTCCGCCCCCTGCTGGCAGTGGAAGTATATGGGGTAGTTGTTTTCGTCGGCAAAAAGCTCAAGAGCCTTCACCAGAGCGCCTCTGCCTACGTCGTTAAGCGTTGCTCCTTCGGCGTCAAAGGGAACGATCACGTATTTTACGTCGTCTCCGAGAGCCGAGTGGCGGTACATGTCGACGGAGTCTGCCCGCAGGTCTAAGTCAGTCTTGATTTTTAGATCCTGACGTGCCACGCGAATTCCGTCACAGCCCAAACATTCTTCGCTGTTTGCGAGAGGGTTGAGGGCAGAGCCTCTGTACACCAGCCTCTGCTTTATTCGCCTGCCGTCGGATGTGACCCTGCCGCCCATGTCGCGGACGTTTATTATGCCGTCAACGTGAACGGGGCGGATCTCTCCGTAAACGGTGGAGAAGGTTCGGGTTTCGCATGATTCTGCGTCGCTGACTCTCCAATAATAGGTGGTGCCGCTGAGAAGATTGTCACCGCGGAGGCAAAATACGTCTGCTTCCTCCGACGAAGCAAAGATGTGGCTTAGAGTGGCAATGGATCCTACTTCTTCATCGGGAGCAAAGTCGGGGGATAGGGACAGCTCGAACTTCATAGGCAAGGTGACGTCGGAACTCTTCCATTTAAATATAACAGATGCAGGCTTCGTCTGGTTCATAGATACGATAAGCTCTTCCGACAGCCACGGATAAACCGTTGTTATGTCGTGGATCTCGGGCCAAGGCTTCAAGGGACGCTCCCTGCGGATGAATTCCTTCTGAAGGGAGGTGAGTACGGACATCGTGGCGTTGTCAGTCGGTGAAATAAGTGTTATCATAAAGCTTTGAAACTCCTCTCGGCAGAGTTGTTATTATGCAGCGTTATTAGTATAAGAAAATTATACCACATAGTAGAAGTAAAGACAATAAAATTAGTGGTTCGGTTAAAAAATGATTCGAAAAATCTTCGCCGATAAACCTTCAAATCGCAGGTTTTTGTGCCGCACCGCCTGTATTCAGCATTTTTGAGTGTCTTTCCCGTCTGCATTTAGTGCAGGAAAGGGGGATAAAATACAAGATATGGTAAGTGAAAAAAACCGCAAAAAAATATCAAAAAAACTTAAAAAAAGGACTTGACAAAGGGGGTATGGAGTGATATAATAAACAGGCTGTCGCGGAAAAGCGAAGGCAAAGCTCATTGAAAATTGAACAACAAGCATCATAAATTGATTGGAAACAATCAAGTGCAAAGAGACTCCGAAATTCTTTTGAAGAATAAATGATACTCAAAAAACAAAGTAAAGAGCATAAAAGATC
>JAZULS010000072.1:0-9113 GCA_045603205.1 Eubacteriales bacterium
GGGATAACGTACATTGTTCTGCCCTTCATAGCGCCTGTGTAGAGCTTGCGGAGCTTAGCGTACATCTCGGTAGGATCCATCCAGTTGTTGATGTTTCCTGCATCTTCCTTAGTGGGTGTGCAGATATAGGTTCTGCCCTCAACACGAGCAACGTCGTTGATTGCGGTGCGGTGGAGATAGCAGTTGGGGAGGATCTCCTCGTTGAGCTTCTGGAGCTCACCTGTGGAGCAAGCCTCTGCGCGAAGAGCTTCTGCCTGCTCCTCGGTACCGTCTATCCATACTACATTGTCGGGCTGAGTCATGGCTTTCATTTCGTCAATCCATGAAAGCACGTGCTTGTTTGTGGTCATTGTCATAGTCCTCCAAATTAAGTTTTATAATTTATCAGTATAAGTATACCTCATTTTAACAGTAATTTCAACGACAAATTTAGCTTTATTTGATATTTTTACATTTTGTTAATAATGCACGGATATTTTATGGATTTTTGTGCAATTTCACTTTGGCTTTATGGATGAAAAATGCCGTTTTTAACCCCTGAAATAACGGATAATTCAGAGCAAACGAAAAATTAGACGATGTATTTTAAAATTATGAATTTTCTGTAAACAAATCGAACATGTGTTTACATATTTGAATAATTGTGCTATAATAATATCACTATAAAAGACACGTTTTATCGTCGTAATTTCCAAATAATGCCGACGAGGAGAAGACCATGGCAGGATTAAGCGAAAAAGAACAGGTAATACTCGACTATATAAGAGAAAACATAACGCGGAACGGGTATTCTCCGTCCATCAGAGACATCAGACGGGATCTTGATATCAAGAGTACCTCCACCGTGCATACATATCTCGAAAAGCTTGAGAAGAAGGGCTACATCCAGAAGGAGGGCGGCAAGAGCCGTACTCTGCGTGTGGATGCTCTTGTTTCGGGCGAGGTTCCGGTGTCACGGCCCATGATTCCCATTGTCGGACGTGTCACTGCCGGACTGCCTATTCTGGCTGTGGAAAATAACGAAGGATACATCGCGTATCCCTTTGATAAGAAGGGAACAGCCGCAAGAGCGCTATTTGCCCTTAAAGTAACGGGCACCAGTATGATAGAAGCGGGAATACTTGACGGAGACATCGTCATAGTAGAACGTTCGCAGGTCGCTGAGAACGGAGACATCGTTGTTGCCCTTATCGACGACGAAGCCACCGTCAAGACCTTCTATAAAGAAAACGGTCATTACAGACTTCAGCCTCAGAACAGCACAATGCAACCGATAATCGTCGAAAGTCTGTCGATTCTCGGGAAGGTAATAGGAAGCATACGCTCCTACGAGTAAACCCGATCTGCTGAGAGGTGACATTCTTTTAAATCTACAACTTGGTGTGTAGCTGTATGAACGGTTAGGCAAGTTTGAGCGCGGCTCGGTTGTCTTGATATATAAGCGATTATATAATTTAATAGATCCGTGGATTAAACTTTGTTGATTTGCCGGAGAAGACGTTCATAGCTTCACGATGCCGTAAGCGTATAATGTCTTCTCCGGTTTGACATTTTTCGAACACTTGTGCTGATATAATAGGTGGAGTCATCACTGATGCACACCGATAATACGATTTAGTATTGATATAAAATTTAAACAAAGGCGGGGGATATATGAACATTAGAGAATCCGAAGATTTTCAGGCGTACCTCTTTCACCAAGGAACGAACTTTGCCGCCTACGAATATCTCGGGGCACATCAATTCTTCGATGAGTCGGACGGTATCTACACCTGCACCTTCAGGGTATGGGCACCCAACGCCACAGCAGTAGCTCTTGCATCGGACAAAACGGGATGGTATTCTCACGAGTCTATGGAAAGAGAGACTGAGGCGGGCGTCTGGGGACTGACGCTGAGGGATAAAAACTCATTTGAGGGTATGAAATACAAGTACGCCGTAACCGGTCGTGACGGAGTTACGTACCTTAAAGCCGACCCTTATGCGTTTTCTTCGGAAACGTTGAAGAATACGGCCTCAATAGTCTGTGACGTGGATGTTTTTGAGTGGAGCGATGAGGCGTGGCTGAAAAAACGCTCCGAAAGACCCGCAAAAGACTACGAAAAAGGCCACTTTTACGCTTCTCCCATGAACATCTACGAGATGCATCTGTCATCCTGGAGAACGAAGGACGGTCTTAGTACCGAAGAGGGAGAAAACTACTTAAACTACCGCGAGATCGCGGATCTTCTGGCACCCTATCTTAACGAAATGGGGTACACCCACGTTGAGCTGCTTCCCGTAATGGAGCATCCCTTCGACGGATCTTGGGGATATCAGGTGACGGGATATTACGCACCCAGCGCAAGATACGGAACTCCCGCAGATTTCGCTTATTTTGTTGACAAGATGCACGACAGCGGCATCGGTGTTATTCTCGACTGGGTACCCGCCCACTTTCCGAAGGACAGGGCAGGGCTTTACGAGTTTGACGGACAGCCTCTTTATGAATATCAGGGAGCGGACCGGATGGAACACCGGGGCTGGGGCACAAGATGCTTCGACGTAGGCAGAAATGAGGTGCAGTCCTTCCTCGTGTCCAACGCTATGTTCTGGATGCGAAAGTACCACGTTGACGGACTTCGCGTCGATGCGGTAGCTTCAATGCTTTACTTAGACTTTGACCGCGATCCCGACGAATGGGTACCTAACTCCGAGGGAAACAACCGGAATCTTGAAGCTATTGCCTTCTTCAAGAAGCTGAATACTCAGATCTTCGCTGAATTCCCCGATATGCTTATGATCGCTGAGGAATCCACCTCATGGGAGATGATAACCAAGCCTGTTCATGTAGGCGGACTCGGTTTCAACTTCAAGTGGAACATGGGCTGGTCCAACGATATGTTCGAATACGTTCAGACGGACCCTCTGTTCAGGCAGTACAACCATTCAAAGCTTACCTTCCCGCTGATGTACGCATTTAGTGAAAATTACGTTCTCAGCGTATCTCACGACGAGGTGGTCCACGGCAAAAAATCCCTGGTGGACAAGATGTTCGGTGATTACGAAGACAAGTTCGCGGGAATGAGAGCCTTCCTTGTGAATATGATGACTCTTCCCGGAAAGAAGCTGATGTTCATGGGATGCGAGTTTGCTCAGTTCAGAGAATGGGATTTTGCAAATCAGCTTGAGTGGTTTATGCTTGAATATCCCAGACACGCAGAGATGCATAAATTCGTAAAGACCCTTAATAATCTTTATGTAGACTCCCCTGAGCTTTGGGAGATAGACGACTCTTGGGACGGCTTCAAGTGGATATACGCAAACTCTCCCGATATGAATATGGTAGCGTATACAAGACGGAGTACCTCGGGTGACGAGATAATAAACGTCATCAACTACGCCCCCGTGGATCGCGAAAACTTTATAATCGAGCTTGACACCGCCGGTGAATACGACGTGATCCTCGACTCCGACCTTTACGAGTTCGGCGGAAGAAACAGACTTGCTTTGAAGAGTATAAAAAGCAAGACAAGAGAAGCGGACGGCCGTGACGTGCTTGAGTTCACGCTTCCGGCACTGTCAGGCGTGATGCTCAAGAAACGGCAGAAGCGCCGCAGAGGCAGACCGAGAAAAACGGCAAGCCCCAAAAACTAAATTTCAAAAACCAACCCCTGCATATAAAAAATCTAAGAAAGAGCGGTAAATATTATGTACAAGAAACAACAGTGCGTTGCAATGCTACTTGCGGGCGGACAGGGAAGCAGACTCTATACGCTGACGGAGAAAACTGCGAAGCCTGCAGTACCCTTCGGCGGCAAGTATCGAATCATCGATTTCCCCCTTTCAAACTGTGTCAACTCACACATCTACACCGTAGGTGTTCTCACACAGTATCAGCCTCTGGTGCTTAATGAATATATCGGAAACGGTCAGCCTTGGGACCTTGACAGAATGTCCAGCGGCGTTATGGTTCTCCCTCCTTATCAGGGTAAGAACGGAGCAGATTGGTACAAGGGAACTGCCAACGCTATCTATCAGAACCTTGATTTCATTAACAGATATGATCCCGACTATGTGCTGATCCTTTCAGGTGACCATATCTATAAGATGGACTATAACGCAATGCTGCAGGATCACATCCGTCGGGGTGCTGACTGTACTATTGCGGTCCTTAACGTAACTCTTGAGGAAGCAAGCCGCTTCGGTATTATGAACACCGATGACGACATGAAGATCCTCGAGTTTGAGGAAAAGCCGAAGCAGCCTAAGTCTACTAATGCGTCTATGGGTATCTACATATTCAACAGAGCCCTCCTTGCAAAGTACCTCACAGAGGACGAGGCTGATCCCACCTCCTCTAACGACTTTGGCAAGAACATTATCCCCAAAATGCTTGATGACGGTTGCAAGATGTACGCATATCCCTTCGAAGGATATTGGAAGGACGTTGGAACCATCTCCTCTCTTTGGGAAGCGAATATGGACCTTCTCGGCGATAAGCCCAACTTTGACCTCAAGGACAAGAGCTGGAGGATCTACTCAAGAAATTCCGCTATGCCGCCTCAGCACGTAGGAGGAGAGGCAAAGATCACAAACTCTCTTATCACTGAGGGTTGCGATATCGAGGGCACCGTTGAAAATTCCATTCTCTTCAGCGGAGCAGTCGTTGAAAAGGGCGCGTATATCAAGGATTCCATCATTATGAGCGGCGTTACGGTTTCGGCAAACGCTACCGTGAATTACAGTATCGTTGACGAGAATACTGTTGTCGGTGAAAACTGCACCGTAGGAGCAGACAGAACCGAAGGCGGTGAGATCACCGTTGTCGGTGCGGGACTTACTCTCGGTGAAGGACTTGCCGTTCCTACAGGTGCTATGATCAATCAGGCTTGGCTTGATGAAAACAAGTAATTTACGTAAAATCAGCCCGACGGTGGTTTACCGGAACAAATTTAAACTTGCGCCGTAAAAACGGCAGAATGGAGAAAAAGATGTCAGCCACAGGAATTATTTTTTCTAATATACATGACTCAAATCTGCCCGAACTCACGAGAAGACGTACTCTCGCCTCTGTACCCTTCGGATGCAGATACAGATTTATAGACTTTGCTCTTTCAAATATGGTCAACTCAAACATTTTTGACATCAGCGTAATTGCTCACTATAATTACCAGTCTTTGATGGACCATATCGGAAGCGGTAAGGACTGGGATCTTGCCCGCAGATCAGGCGGCGTCAAGATTCTTCCCCCTTACATCACTGCTCACGCAAATGCGGCAAATAATCTTTATACATCACGTCTTGAGGCACTCAAGAGCGTAAGCTACATCCTCGACCGCCTCACAGCAGACTACGTGGTAATGTCCGACTGTGACGTTATCTGTAACATTGACCTGAAGGAGCTTATCAAGTTCCACAAGGCAAGCGGTGCAGAGCTGACCATGGCAGTCAAGACACTTGACCTTGACGAGAAGACCGCAGAAGCAAGCACACTTTGCTATTCCGACGAGAACGGAAAACTTACCGACATTGTTGCATTCCCAAAGAAGTTCAAGGGACGTGCTGACGTTGCCCTCAACATCAACGTAGTAAACAGAGCATACCTCCAGCAGATGGTGCTTGATGCCATCGCTCACGGATATACCAGTATGACTAAGGACGTTGTGCTGAGAAACATCGACAGCGGCAAGTTCTCAGTTTACAAGCACGATGGATATTTTGCTTGCATCAAGTCTTTTGCGGACTACTTCAAGTTCAATATGGATCTTATCGCTGATAAGAACGCAAGAAATTCTCTCTTCAAGGTTAAGAACCGTCCCATTTACACAAAGGTTCGTAACTCTGTTCCTACTTACTTCAGTGATGACTCCGTTGTTAAGGATTCTATGATCGCCGACGGATGCCAGATCGAAGGAACAGTTGAAAACTCCATCCTCTTCAGAGGAGTTAAAGTCAGCCGTGGAGCTACCGTTAAGAACTCCATCATCATGCAGGACACCTACATCGGTGAAGGCTCCTTCGTCAACTGCGTAGTCAGCGATAAGAACGCTTTCGTTCGTGACGGGCGCCTCCTTTCCGGTACTGAAGAGCAGCCCTACTACATTTCTAAAAATCAGACTCTGTAAAACGTATTGATCAACAAATAATACTCTAAAGCTTATTTATGATCCCTCACGTTACAATGAGGGATCATAAAAGCCTAAGAAAGGAACGGAAATATATGAAAATTTTATATGTAGGCTCCGAAGCGCTCCCCTTCATATCAACAGGCGGACTTGCTGACGTTTTAGGCTCTCTTCCTGCAGCTGTCAGACGTGCTACAAACGGAGAAGCGGACACCCGCGTGGTTATTCCTATGTATCCCAAGACCAAGGAGATGATCGACGACTCCTTTGAGCTTGTTTCCGAGGGTGAGGTACGCCTTGCCTGGAGAAACCTCTACTGCGGAATCTGGAAGACCGAACGCGACGGCGTAACCTTCTACTTTATAGATAACGAATACTATTTTTCACGTCCGATGCTTTACGGTAACTTTGACGACGGCGAGAGATTTGCATTTTTCGGCAAAGCTGTAATGTATCTTATGATGCATACAGGATTTGTACCCGACGTTCTTCACGCAAACGACTGGCAGAGTGCTCCTGCGGTAATTTACCTGAAGCAGAAGATGTCTCATATCGAGACTTATCGCTACGTTAAGGTGCTCTTTACCATTCACAATATCGAGTATCAGGGAAAATATGATATGGGCATCCTCGGTGACGTATTTGATCTTGACTACGGTGACCGTGATGTGGTAGAATACGACGGATGTATCAACCTTCTGAAGGGCGCTATCACCTGCGCTGATATGGTCAGCACCGTAAGCGAGAGATATTCAAATGAGATCCTCACCGAATACTACTCCAGCGGACTTCATCACATCCTCCGCGCATCAAGAGACAAGCTTACCGGCATCACCAACGGAATCGACGTAGATTATTACAATCCCGAGACCGACCCCGACATCGTTTGTAACTATTCCGCACAGCAGAGCGCGGGTAAAAAGGCAAACAAGGAAGAACTCAGACGTATCTGCGGTATTACAGGAGACCCCAAGGCACCTCTTATGGTTATGGTATCCCGTCTTGCGGGACATAAAGGCTTTGAGCTTGTCCGCCGTGTAATGTACGACCTGCTTGAGCAGACAAACCTTACCTTTGCTATCCTCGGAACGGGCGAGACCGAGTATGAGGACTTCTTCCGCCGTGCTGAGATGGATTATCCCGGAAGAGTTGCGGTAAAGCTTGAATATAACAAGGCTCTGTCTAAAAAGTTCTACGCAGGCGGAGATATGTTCCTCATGCCCTCCAAGAGTGAGCCTTGCGGACTTGCGCAGATGATATCATCAAGATACGGCACCGTGCCGATCGTTCGCGAAACAGGCGGACTTTACGACACTATCAAGCCCTATAACGAATTTACCGGCGAAGGAAACGGATTCTCCTTCACAAATTACAATGCACACGACATGATGGCGGTTATCAAATACGCTATCGAGGTGTATAATAAGAAACAGACATGGACAGCGCTCAGACGCCGTGTCATGAAGGTTGACTTCTCATGGACGGCATCCGCTGAAAAATATGTAAAACTTTACGAGTCAATGTTCTGACCCAGAAACGCGAGAGGTTCAAATGAGTACACAGGCACAAACCAAAGAACAGATCAAAGAAACACTTGAAGGCAAGCTGCTGAGATATTTCGGAGTTATGGCAGATGAGGCTACACCCGAACAGATGTATAAGGCTGTCGTTCTCAGCGTAAAGGATACTCTTTCTGCAAAAAGAGGAGAGTTCCGCGAGAAAACCAAGAAATCCAGAGAGAAGAAGATATATTATCTCTGCATGGAGTTCCTTGTAGGACGTACACTTAAAAATGCGCTGAATAATCTCGGCGTAGAGGACGAATACAGAGCGGCTCTGGCTGAGCTTGGACACGACCTTAACACCGCATACGATGCTGACCCGGATCTTGGTCTCGGCAACGGCGGACTTGGTAGACTTGCGGCTTGCTTTATGGATTCACTTACCACACTTGAATATGCTGCTACCGGATTTTCCATCTGCTACGAATACGGATTCTTCAAGCAGAAGCTTATCGACGGTAACCAGATCGAGCTCCCCGATATGTGGATGGAGCGCGGTGAGGCGTGGTTGAATCCCAGAACCGATAAAGCTTTCCCCGTGCGTTTCGGCGGTACTGTTCACGAAAACTGGAACGGAGATAAGTGCGACATCACCTACGAAAACTATACCGAAGTAAAGGCACTTCCGTATGACCTTCTTATCTCAGGTTCCGACAGCGAGGCAGTTAACACACTCCGACTCTGGAAGGCTGTTGATACCACAAGCTTTAACATGAACCTGATCTCTCAGGGTCAGTACGTCAGAGCAATGCAGGAAACTTCAAACGCGGAGATCATCTCAAAGGTGCTCTACCCCTCCGACGGACACGATGAAGGTAAGCTTCTCCGTCTGTCACAGCAGTATTTCCTTGTATCTGCTTCTCTCCAGAACATCATCAGCGACCACCTTGCAACCTACGGAAGCCTTAACAACTTCGCCGATAAGGTGTCTATCCACATCAACGATACTCACCCCGCACTCGTAGTTCCCGAGCTTATGAGAATCCTTCTCGATGATTACTTCTATTCCTGGGAAGACGCGTGGAATGTCGTTACAAAGTGTATCTCTTACACAAACCACACAGTAATGCCCGAAGCTCTTGAAACATGGAACGAGGACCTCTTCCGTCTCAAGCTCCCGAGAATCTATATGATCGTCTCCGAAATCAACCGCCGTTTCTGCGCTGATCTCTGGAACGCATATCCCGGCGACTGGGGAAGAATCACCCGTATGAGCATCATCAGCTACGGTCAGGTAAGAATGGCTAACCTCTCCATCGTTGCATCTCACAAGGTCAACGGCGTTGCGGCTCTCCACTCCGAGATCCTCAAGGATACCATCTTCCACGATTATTATAAGTATACTCCCGAGAAGTTCACAAACGTAACGAACGGTATCGCTCACAGACGTTGGCTCTGCTATTCGAACCCCGGTCTTACAAAGCTTCTCGATTCCACGATCGGT
>JAZULS010000073.1:0-25875 GCA_045603205.1 Eubacteriales bacterium
TAAAAATGGTGCATTTAAAAACAAAGTGTTTTTGATTAGTGTTGACGATTGATTTTCAAAAACTTAAGAAAATGTCAGTTAAACAAATAAGAATTTGTCAAACAGATCAAAACGCATATTTACCACTTGTCCTAAACTAAAAAACCACTTCAATCGAAGTGGTTTTTTTATCTAAACTTCTTCATTTTTGCGTATCCGCATCGCTGACACAGCGGTTCGGTAATTTTCTTCGTCTCAAAGCTTCGTTTCAGCGCTTTTGCTCTGCTTGATTCGAGTATTTCGGCAAGTGTCGTGCCAAAAATATTGCCGAGGTTCACAGCTCCCTCTGCATCGAGACAGCACGGCACCACAGTACCGTCGGACAGCACTCCAACCTGATCTCTCAGTCCATAGCAGGAGTGACTAACGGAACAGGTCTCAGCGTCAACGTCAGGCCAATCGAATTTCTCGCCCCATTCAAGGAAAATTTTATCAGCAATCTTATATCCGCTGTATATTTCACACCACTCTGAGCCAAAATATCCCTTCATTTGCTCGAGAATTTCAGCATTTCTCGATTCCAGACCGCCCGCGTTCCACAAACGCATCACGGCGATCTTCCCTGCCTGTGCCGCCTTTTCGCAGAACTCAAAACAGTCCTGCAGGTACTCTTCCATCGTTATGTTCATCACGTTTGCTTCAAAGGCGTGAAGGGATATACTCACCTTGTATAAGGCAGGTGCTGACAGTAAGGCATCTGCCTTTTTTCTAAGCAACGTGCCGTTGGTCGTGAGAATAACCTTAAATCCAAGGCTCTCGGAAATCTCAAGAAACTCGGAGATCATAGGATGAAGCAGCGGCTCACCCATCAGGTGGAAATAAAGGTACTCTGCAAAGGTGCGAAGCTCCCCTGCCGCCCTCTCGAACTCTTCCCTTGTGATAAATTTCGGAGGTCTCTTAGTCCCGTGACAGAAGCTGCAGGACAGGTTACATACGTTTGTTATCTCAAGAAAAGCTTTGTTTGCCATAGGAGCACCTCCTTTTAATAATGATTTTAAAATTGGGGTAAATTCTGAAGCTCAGAACCTACCCCGACTTTTTTATTCAAGAATTCTGATCACGGATTCAACGTCACCGAGGCTGTCGCCAAGCTTCTCGAGCTCAGCCTTTGTCGCCTTGCCACAGATGAACTCACAAATACCCTCAGAAGAGCCCTCAAGCTTCTTCACGCTGTCAAAGAGATTGGAGTATGTCTCATACAGGTCAGCAGAGGAGTCACCGCGTACTCTGACGTAATAGGAGAAGGGTACGTCCTCGAAGGCGAGCAGACTGTCTTCGTCTCTTGTAAAGACGTGCTGTTTTTCAGCAGATGCCGCACCGGAAAGGATGGCACAAATGTCCGCAACGACCGCACCTGCAGTGGGATAACGTCCCGCACCGCGTCCGTAGAACATTACGTCACCGGTGATCTCACACTTAACGGAAATAGCGTTATATACGTCGTTTACGGAAGAAAGTGCATTAGAAGCATCCACGATCTGGGGGCAAACGTAAACACTCATTTTGTCGCCCACTGCCTTATAGCTACCGATAAGCTTGATGCTGCCTCCCATTCTTGTAGCCGCGTCGATGTCATCGGGAGTTATCTTAGACATAGTCTCTGCGTACACATTCTCTGCAGATACGATCTTGCCTGTTGCAAGAGCTGTGAGAATGATGATCTTTCTCATAGCGTCGATGCCGTGGATGTCCGCAGAAGGATCCTTCTCAGCGTAACCGAGAGCCTGAGCCTCAGCAAGAACATCCGCAAACTCTCTTCCCTCGCTCTTCATTTTAGAGAGGATAAAGTTTGTGGTACCGTTGAGGATACCGCTGACGGAGACTATCTTTTCCTGAGCAAGAGATGTTGCAAAGGGACGAAGGCAAGGAATACCGCCTCCGACACTTGCCTCAAAGAGATAATTTACGCAGTTCTTCTTCGCGCACTCCAGAAGCTTGTCTCCGAAGGTAGCAACGACCTCTTTGTTAGAGGTTACGACGCTGATGCCGTGTTCCATAGCCGCGATGGAAAATTCATATGCGGGATGGGCACCACCCATAGTCTCAGCGATAACCTCGATCTCGGGGTCCTCAAGAATAGGTGTAATATCGTGGACTACACGATCTCCATAGGGGGAATCGGGAAACTCTCTCAGATCGAGAATATATTTTACGTTGACTGTGTCGCCGACGAGCTTAACAAGTCCCTCACCGCAGGACTCGATAACATCAGGGATTCCACCGCCGACGATTCCAAAACCGATAATTGCAATATGTTTCATACTAACCTCCAATTTATCTGACGGAGACATAAATTCAGTCTTCAAAGCTTACAAAGCAACTAAAGTAATACTGTTCCTTTTATTTTATCACAAAGTATGCAGAAAGTCAAAATATTCCTGCAATTTTCCTCGAAATATTTTGTTTTCAAAAAGCGGTTGGTCACTGATATATTTGTCAAATTCGGAATAAGCGGGAAAAACCGAGCATAAAATCTATCACACAGGACACTTGGAAAGGAACGCTGCGGCATCTCGCAGTAAGGGGAGGAATGGTTACGAAAATGACGGAAAGTATTTATATGCCTGAGGGGTCCCTCATCGGCAAGGAAGAAAACACATACTACTCTTCTGACATCAGACGGCTCGAACGGGCAATGAACGGGGGAATAATTTTAGAGGGGCTTGTTACGAAGTGCATCTGTGACACCATGGATCTTTGCGTTGACGTAGGAGGATTTCACGGTGTGATTCCAAAAGAAGAAGCACTTTATTCAAAAGATAACGAAGAAATTAAAGACATCGCCATCATAACCAGAGTCGGAAAACCCGCCGCCTTCAAAATCCTTGAAATATCGAAGGATGCAGATGGGGCACCCCTTCTTATTTTGTCCCGCAGAGCAGCCCAGATGGAATGTGCCAGAGAATACATATCGAATCTGCGTCCGGGAGACATAATTCCCGCCACCGTCACCCATCTCGAGGGCTTTGGCGCCTTCGTGGATATAGGTTGCGGCATAATATCGCTACTCACCATTGACGCTATCTCCGTGTCGCGCATATCTCATCCGAGGGACCGTTTCAAGTGTGGAGACCGGATCATGAGCGTGGTACGAAGCGTTGACCCTGACTCAGGACGGATATATATGAGTTGCAGAGAGCTTCTCGGAACTTGGGAGGAAAACGCGGAGCAGTTCAAAGTGTCACAAACAGTAACGGGAATCGTCCGTTCCATAGAGGAATACGGAATTTTCGTGGAGCTGGCACCGAATCTTGCAGGTCTTGCAGAATACCGTGACAACGTAGAAGTCGGGGACGTGTGCGCGGTGTATATAAAGAACATCATACCCGAGAGGATGAAAATCAAGCTTGTCTTGATCGACAGTACCCGTGGGAAAGTGCCCACAAGCCTCAAATATTACGTTGACACGATGAAGGTGCGTCATATCAGCGCCTGGAGGTATTCACCCTCTTGTTGCAGAAAAATTGTTGAGACAGTATTTGACTGATAGCACATTTTTATCCCGGATCAAAAAATCTCTTTCTTGATTTTTCTTTTAATTTATGTTATAATTACATCGTAACGTGTAGTTTGTTTCTGAACGTAAGTCCAGTTGCAGCTACACGTTTTTTATTTTAATATAAAAGGATATAACACTAAAAGTCTATTGGAGGTATAGTATGTTTAAAACCGGAGACGTGGTAAAATACGGAGTAAACGGAATATGCGAGATAACGGGTATCGAAATCCGTCCCTTTTGTGGGTCGGATATGGAATATTACGTTCTAAAGTCGCTTTCCTCAAAGGACACCACCTTTTTCATCCCTACGGCTAACGAAATGCTGACTTCCAGAATACAGAATATTCTTTCTAAAGACGAGATCTACGCCCTGCTGAAAGAGCTTATACATCACAATGCCGAATGGATCGAAAACGATAAACTTCGTGCCGAACATTTTTCAAAAATACTTTTGTCTAAGGATCGAGCCGAGATCATCGGACTTATCAGAACTCTGTATCACAAAAGATGCGAGCTTCAAACTGCCAAGAAAAAAATGCACGCATCCGATGAACGTATACTAAAAGATGCGGAACGGATAATTTCAGACGAATTTGCCACGGTTCTCGACATTGACAAATCAGAAGTCGGAAATTTTATTGCGTCCTTCAACAAAAAAAATCTCTGAAACTTGATTCTGCACCAACCAAAAAGCCTCCGATATCAACATCGGAGGCTTTTATATTGGCATATTACTTTTCACTTAATTAGTACATTGGTCTATACCTAAAACTATCGGCTAAAACTTAACTTCTATGCTTATGAAAATATCTTTAAGGGTTATTACTTAAAACATTGTTTTGTGCATACCCAGCACAGTAGTATTTCAGTTTAAGGAATTAAATTAAACCATTGGAGTATCCTCATAGTTTACTTTCAGGCGAAAAGTCTTCTTATAAAATCATTATTATCTGTAATTTTTACGATTTAACTTATGATTTTTATTGCACCTTAGTGCTAAACTTATCAGAACATTGCCTTATACCTTTATTCCAACTTGTTCTTACCGACTTATCTATATAAATCTGTATTAATCTGATCTATGCCGAACTGCGAGAGACCGAAACTTCAAAATCGCTTTTTCTTCATCTTCTACAAATTCATCTTTATTTTTATAAATCATTATTTCGGAATGACGACCGTGGTGTTTGTTGAATATGAATCTTAATTAATCTCAGACCCTTTTCTTCACTTTTCAGCCCCGACTTACCTTAAGCTCATCTTTCAGTATGCCTCCCCGGCATCCTTACATGACTTCTCGGTTTCTTCGGTCTGATCTTTCTTTCGGGATCCGACACTTTATTCGATTTTTTATTTAAGTCTTTTCCGTATCGAACGTCTAAACCTTATCGCTCTTTGTTTCCTTCAAGACCAGCCTTTTATCTTCGACTTATCTTGTCTATGCTTTTCAGCATCCGCTTTTACTCCGGCTTCAACTGAAACTCATTCTTGTAGGGCTCTCATCCCTACCCTTTCTAAACTCTGACTCAGCAATCCGTCGGTTTTCGTTCTCTACCCTTCTCGCTATCGGAGAATTAAAAAGGCGACACACTGGCTTTTTGTCAACTCAGCCTGCGTGCCGCATCAAGAAATACGCTTTATTGGATATGTCGGAACTTCTGATTTTGTCAAGCTCCGCACATTTGCGGCACGTAATCTTCTTACACCGAAAATCATTTTTCCGACCCTCCTTAAAATTTCTTTTGGGATCCACCCTTTTTAGGGCTTTTCCTTTTTGCACCTTAATTATAACACACCTTAGAGAGTCTGTCAATACCTTTTTAGAAAAAATTACAAAAAAATTATAAAATATTTCTTTCAGTGTAGCATTTTGCCCAATACACGTATTCTGTCACGCATAAGCCCCCCTCGCATATCCTATTAAGGAGAAGAGCCAACGTCTCTTCAGTTACAGTAAAGTTGAAAGGAACCAAGTTAAATGGCTGAAAACAGAAACTCATGCCTTTATCCCCAGGACCGCTCCAGAGAGCGTGACATGATATGTATAGATACTTACAGAGTCCTTGACTCATGCAGAGATAAGGATTGCTTTGAGGACGTCAGAGTTTACCTCACCTGCGAGGGACAGGATATAATCGACAGAACCACTGTGGTAAGGGCAAAAAGCGCAAAGGTAATGTGGTCGTATATCAATATTGACAACGTACCGTTCAACAAGGGATTTTATCAGCTCTCAATCAAGATATATATCAAAGTTTTGTGCGAGGCGTGTCTCGGCCCCGGTAACATCAGAGAGCTGGACGGTGTTGCGGTAGTCGAAAAAAGGGTCATTCTCTTCGGAAGCGAGGGTGCTGTCAGCATCTTCAAGAGTGAATCAAACGGCAACTGTTTCTGCGGAACCGACTGCCACTCTATAAAGACCAGTAACCTTCCCATCGCAGTTCTTGAAACCGTGGATCCCATTATTCTCTCATCCAAGGTGGTTGAACCCTCCGGACATTTCTGCTGCTCATGTTGCTGCAGTGTTGACGAAGTTCCCGAGTGTGTAAGTGCCACTCTCGGCGGTGAGCTGTCTGACGGCAAGAGCTCAAATAAGCTTCTCGTATCGCTCGGACTTTTCTCCGTAGTCCGCATTGAACGTCCCGCTCAGTATCTCATCAGCGCATCGGAATACTGTGTCCCCGAAAAGGAATGCTGTGCACCTGCCGACGACAACCCCTGCACCCTTTTCAAGAATATGGCGTTCCCCGTGAAGGAGTTCTGCGCCCCCGGTATCTCGCATATAAAAGACAGTTCTCCCCACGGAAAGTGTGGTTGTGACTGACCTCATATAACGTCCTAAAAAGCATCAGGGAGCCCATAACGGACTCCTTGATACTTTTTTGTTTTAATATGCAGAATTTGATATTTTTTCTTGTCATTTATTCTTCTATATGATAAAATAATAAGGTGGTTTATTATTTTCATTTTTATTTGTTCTGCCTTTGGCAGAAAGGAGCCCCCTCGTGAAAAAACGCATCATATCTCTCATACTTGCACTGGTGATCTCAACCTTTTCCCTGCCTTTCTTCGCCACAACAGGTGCTAAACCGATAAAATCCACCCCAACAAAAGAAATAAAGACCTTCCGCGACGTTCCCGATAACGCTTGGTACAAAAGCGGGGTTGACTACTGCTACTCTTATGAGTTTATGTCCGGTGTATCCCGCACACAATTTGCTCCCGACAAGATGACTACCCGCGCAATGCTTGTAAGTGTTCTCTACCGCATCGAAGGCTCACCCGAAACGACCGTCGAGGTACCTTTCAAAGACGTTAAAGACGCTTGGTATACCGATGCGGTGTCATGGGCATACGAAAACGGCATTATGATGGGGACCTCAAAAAAGCTCTTCAGCCCCGACGACGTAGCTACCCGTGAACAGCTCAGCACTATCCTCTACCGCTACGCCTCATACAGAGGTTGTAACGTAGAGACGAAAAAGAAAATCAATTCTTTCAAGGATTATACTCTCGTCAGCCCTTGGGCTGAAGACTCCTTGAACTGGGCATACGGCGAATCCCTGATCGTTGGAACCTCCCACTACGGACAAGTCTATCTTGATCCTCATGGCGGAGCTACCCGCGCTCAGCTTGCCTCCATCCTTCAAAGATTCCTTGAGAAATACAAGGTGGAAGTCTTCACACGAAACATACTCTTCGTCGGCAACAGCTATACCTATTACAATGATATGCCTACCTCAATCTTCGCAGGAATCGCGGGAGAGGCAGGATACCTTTTCAACGTGACGATGATCACAAAAGCCCACGGAACTCTCGAAGAGGCAATAGACCCCAAGACTGAGACCGGCGGCAGAGTTGCCAAGGCCCTTGCAAAAACAAAGTTCGACTACGCTGTAATACAGGAGCAAAGTGTTTGGCCTTTTACCCACCCAAATCGTTTTTACAAGTCGGCACGTGTCATGGTGGAAATGGTAAGAGAAAACGGAGCCACTCCCCTGTTCTACTGCACTTGGGGCAGAAAAGCGGGACATGAGATCTTAGACCAATACGGAGTCACCACCGAGGAAATGGCGATGAACGTTGCCGCTTCCTACAAGATACTGGGAGCTGAGCTTGGTGTAGAAGTTGTATACGTTGGACTTGCCTTCCTTGACGTCCATACTTCTCACGGCGATACGGTGGACCTATATAACAAAGACTTAACTCATCCTTCCTACATCGGAAGCTATCTTGCCGCTGTGACTATATTCACTCAGATCACGGGCGAGGATCCCACCACACTGACCTACCTTGGTAATCTGACCGAGGACGTAGCTGCCCTACTCTATGAGGCGGCACGAAAGGCTGTATTCGAAACTCCCGAAGTTCCCGACGAAGTTCCTACAGTAACCGCAAAGCCTACAGAACCTCCGGAGCCGGAGTCTTCCGATCCTGAGGAATCCACTGACGCCGAGGAGCCCACTGAATCCGTAGACTCTTCCAATCCCGAGGAATCTTCTGACTCCGAGGAGCCCTCTGAATCCGTAGACTCTTCCGATCCCGAGGAATCTTCTGACCCCGAGGAGTCCTCTGAATCCGTAGACTCTTCCGATCCCGAGGAAACAACAGAACGATTTGACCCCTTTGCTTCCGGAGAGTTCTGAACTGTCAAACAAATTAACGGAAAAGACCGATCAAGCCTGCCTAAGTACAAAGCTTGGTCGGTCTTATTTATTTTCACGCAAGGGCTCCCCGTAGTTTTGCAAAAATCTTCTTTTCTTCACGGGAAATCTTCACTTGAGAAAGCCCCAGCGCGTCGGCTGTCTGCTGTTGGGAGTATTCCTTAAAATACCTCAAAATTATTATCTGCCGCCACAAGGGATCGAGAGTTTTTATGGCTTCCGACAGGGCGATATACTCCACAGTTCGTCCGAGAGTGTCGTCGGGTGACGGAATAACGCTCTCAAGCGCCATATCGTCCCCTGCAATTATCTCCGAGAGAGAGTGAACCGGGGCTGAAGACTCAAGAGCAGACGCCGCCTCCGCCGCAGACAGACCGCACGCCCTGGCCAGATCCTCAATTCGCGGCTCGTGCCCGTTTTCGCGGATATATTTCTCCCTCTCATGGAGCAACATGGCGCCTATCCTCTTTTGAGTCCTGCTGACCTTCACGGGGCCGTCGTCCCTCAGATATTTGCGTATTTCCCCTACGATAAGAGGTACTGCATAGGTAGAAAACGCCGTTCCGCGGGACAAATCAAAGCTTCTGATAGCCTTGAGCATACCGATAGCTCCGATCTGCACCAGATCCTCAACGTCCGTTCCCCGTCCGCGAAATCTGTATGCAAGTCCCGTAACAAGACCCATATTCTGCTCCATAAGCTTCTCAACAACGCTTTCGTCTCCCTCAGCTAAAGCCCTAAGCAGTCTAATATTCTCTTCATGGAGTCCGCTTGTTTGCTGAATACTCAATGACCTCACCCTTTCGGTAATAATTATGTAATTATTTCTTTACCGGCAGAGATGAGAGCCGTTTTTTCATACTCACCTTAGTTCCGCGTCCTACTGTAGATTTCACGGTAACTGAGTCCATAAAGCTTTCCATAACGGTAAAGCCCATTCCGCTTCTCTCCCCCTCGGGGTCACTGGTATAGAGAGGTTTCAGAGCGAGGCTCACATCCTCAATTCCGCATCCTTTGTCCTTTACGTCTATTTTCACTGTTCTGTCGGCGTAAAGCTTCACCGAAAGGGATATGGTGCCTATCATATCTCTGTAAGCGTGGACCGTGCAGTTGGTCACCGCCTCGGAAACTGCGCAGCGTATGTCTGACAGCTCGTCCACGGTGGGGTTTAAGCAAGCTAAGAAGGCAGATACGATGGCTCTGGACGCACTTTCATTGGCGGAATAGGACGGGATTGTGAATTTCAGCTCGTTTATACATTCGTTTTTACTCACGGTATTATCCTCCAAGATTATTTGATGATCTTTATGATTCGCTCTCCACCGGCAAGGGAGAGAATCTTCATGGTGGCGGGGGTGGGATTCTTTACAGCGAAACCAATCCCAAGCTCCGTGGCCTTGTTGTACCTGCCGAGGATCAGTCCAAGTCCTGAGCTGTCCATAAAGTTCACTCCCGACAGGTCGAGAATCAGCTCGCCGGGGCGGGTAGACTCTAACTCTACGTCGATCTTGCGTCTGGCGAACTTAGCGTTGTGATGGTCTATTTCCCCTATGATACAGGCTGTCAGAATTCCGTTCTCGGCCTCCAGCTTTACGTTAGAATCGTTAAATAACATTTCACTTCATTCCTTTCAACGTCGGTAATGTCATTATATCTGCGGTATGATGTAAAAGATGTCACAAATTGCGAATGGAAAATAAAATTTGAAAAAACTATTGCAATTTAGAATTTGCTGTGGTATACTATCACTCGTGATACGGAAGCATAGCTCAGCTGGTTAGAGTACTTGCTTGACATGCAAGGGGTCACTGGTTCGATTCCAGTTGTTTCCATAAATAAAAAGTCTTGAAATCATTAGGGTTTCAAGGCTTTTTTCTTTTGTCTGACAATCTAACAAGTGTTTTAGGTCAACAAATCCGTATTTTGTGGGAAAGAAGCAATTATTGGGGAACGAAAAGTAATACGAAATTTTAAAGAAGAAAATCGTATAACATCACCCGAAGAGATACGAATCTACAGCAAACGCGGCGAGTGTGTTACTGAATACTCGTCACTCTTTAAATATTCATATATGAGCTGTAAGACAAGTAACAAGCCATCAAAGCTTCTTTTTCTCGATGCTTTGATATGTTTTAAAAAATATTTTAAAATTTGTGATATAATAAAAATATAATGTAACCTACTCAAATGTTTTATTGTCTTAATATATAGAGGACCTCAATCAAGACGGAAGGAAGGTGAAAAAATGACAGACGAAAAAATAGTTGATCTATACTGGGCTCGCTCAGAGGAAGCAATATCAGAAACGCAGAAAAAGTATGGCAATCTGTGCCGAACGATCGCTTATAATATCCTTCGAAGCAATGAGGACTCCCTTGAGTGCGTGAACGATACATATTTGAAGGCATGGAACTCAATGCCTGTTCTAAGGCCCAGCAAGCTATCGGCATTTCTCGGAAAGATCACGAGAAATCTTGCACTTAACAGATACGAATACTATGTCGCTCAAAAACGAGGCGGTACACAAACTGAACTGGTGCTTGAGGAGCTTGAAGACTGCATATCCGGCAAGGAAAGCACAGACAGCGTCGTTGATAAGATATTTATCACCAACATTTTAAATAATTTTCTAAGGAGCCTGAGCGAGAAAAACCGCAACGTTTTTGTTATGCGGTACTGGCACATGCTTTCGATAAAGGAAATCTCCGAAAAATACGGAATGAAGGAGTCCAGTGTAAAAGTATCCTTATTTAGATCGCGAGAAATACTCAAGGAAATCCTTTTGAGGGAGGGCGTGTTTTGATGAAAAGCATGGAGCTTCTAAAAGCTATATCGGCAATTGATGACAAATTCATCGAAGCCGCACTTGAATACAAAGGATATAGAGTTCGTGCATACAAGCAGGCAGCAGCTATTGCAAGCATTGCAGCCTGTGCATGTATCATATTATTCGGCGCGTTTTTTGTCGTCAGCAATTTCAAGAGTCCCTCCCACCCCGGCCCTTCAACCGATGGCCATACTTCAGCACCCGTTGTAGACGCGACGGAATCCACTACCACCGAACCGTCAACCGATGGCCATACTTCAGCCCCCGTTGTAGACCCGCCGAAGCCTGTGTCAGACTTCGTAATTGAAAACGGCATCCTGGTATCGTATACCGGTAGTGAAACTGAAATTACTCTGCCGGAAGAGGTAAGCTCCATCGCCTCCAACACATTTTCGTCTTCAACAAATGCTGCGGATATTACTACCATCCACCTGAATTCAGGTATCAACAGCATCGAAGAAAAAGCCTTTAGCGGACTCGTTTCGCTCAGCCGGGTAACAGTCCCCGAGGACAACAGTAATTTCATCTTTAGGGATGGAGTGCTGATGGCTACCGATGGTTCGATACACTTCTCGCTGACGGATAATAATACCATTGATGTTCAAACATTCGTTGAAACTCTCGAACAAATGGAAGGCAGCGTTGACTTTATCGGAAAACGAACCAAGTTTGTTTTTGGTGAGCTCATAATAATTGCTAAAAATAACGTTTCGCCCTATGATCTGAACGAAGCACGATTCACTATTGAGTCCTTCTCAGTGTTCGGACAAACGTTTGCGCTGAGTGACAGCAAGTACGATTCCTCGTTCTCAGACGGTGTTATTGAAAGAAATGCCGGGCTAACCCTCTTATTGACGGATGACGTATTCGTATATGCTAAGACAAGGACATCATGCGGCTATTATCTCATCATTACAGCGGATAGTATATATGAATATCATAAACCGCCGGAGATAATACCCGGATCTGAGGAAGCGATAAACAATCCCACCTGGTACAATGAATCTGTTTTCGGCTACAGCATTGACGATAACGGGGATTTGGTGTACGTCCGAGAGCCCCAAAAATACACCTTTGACCAAAGGATCTCTAACGAAATAACGTACTGTGTTGGGCTTGACGAATTTGCCCGCGAAGAAGGATACGTAACTTTTGAAAACGGCGTCATAGTACACAATCCCACAAGCACCTATACTGTATCTGAGGTTATGAACGTTTACGAATGCTTTGCAATATGGCACAGCATGTATAAAAACTATAGTGACGAGCTCTTGCAAATAGCAGGAATTCCCAGAGTGAGTACCCTGGATGAGCTCATTTCATACAATAAGGAGCATTACGAAATGGCTAAGTAAAGCGTGACGCTGGGGTTATACAAGCGCTCTCGGTAAAGGATGTGTAACGGGTATATGTTTGCCGAAAAAAATAAAGTGAGGTATTGCTTATGAGAAAAATTTTTGTTTTACTTCTTCTTTATTCCTTCATTTTGATCTCATGTGAAAGCAACAATTCACCCTCAGACAGCAAAACTATGGATCAGTCGACACATACTGAAACCCAGCCTGCGACTACATATGAGACTGTCGACGTCCACGGAGAGCCGGATCCCGAGCACGAAGGTGCATACGTTTGGGTGGACGAGTTATATGCCGAAGAGCAGATTGAGTCGATTGATTGGGAGTGGGTGCTTGACAGTATTCCCTCCGACGAGTATGTCAAAATCGAAGGTATGCACACCACACCCGAATCGGCAACGCTTTACAAGGACGGTGAAGCTGTGAGCCTTAGCGTGGACGATCCGAGACTGGTAAAACTTCTCAACTTCTACAATAATGCTGTTAGCCATTGTGTGTATTCTTATTCTCAGGGTCAAGTAAACTCGGATTATAAGTATGTCTCGACTAAGGATTTTAGGCTGGAGCTTACATTTGCAGTTGAGAACGAGGGGAAGCTCACCTTGGAGAATGGAAGCAGTAAAATGTTTGTTACCCAACATAGCTTCTATATCATGATTGACCAGCCCTTTGGAGATTACGCCTTTTCTTTGTTTTCGAGAAACCCGTTACATGCGTATAACCTCCATTGGCTGACTATCTTTGGATTTTGATATAAAAGAACAGATCCGTACCATATAGTTTACGGATTTGTTATAATGGCAGAAATATGACTTTGTGGTATTATTCGCCTCAAATTCAAAGTTTTACCCCACCAGCTCTTTGCTTTTCCAATTAATTATGCTATAATATTCTTGTATAACATTTTACCTTTATACATCGCACTTACTTGGTAACGGTTATAGGATACGTTCCGTCCCGTGGGCGTTACCGTAACATTTTTATAAGGAGATTTACACTATGAGACTATGCAAGACACTGACAAAACTATTTTTCATCATCCTGCTCACTGTGTTGTTTGCTGTCAATCTGTCTTCCTTAGCGTTGGCGACTGATGAAACAAACTCAGCCTTTGCAGGAGGCAGCGGTACAGCTAAGGATCCGTATCTGATCGGAACCAAGGAGCATCTTGACAACGTGCGCAATTATCCCACTGCCTGCTTCAGTATGATATGCGACATTGAATTTACCGACTCCGACTTTGCCGAAGGCGGTGACTTTTACAACGACGGTATGGGCTGGATCCCCATCGGAGGAGAAGATGAAATATCTTTCTCGGGAATGTTCGACGGAAAGGGATTCGCTATTATCGGTCTTCAGTGTAATACCGTGGATTATATGGATAGTACTACAGGATTATTTAAAGAAAATCTAGGTGAGATTGTAAACCTTGCCCTTGTAGACGGAAGTATCATTAACACAACTCTAAACTATTCCTCCGCAGGCAGCTTTGCGGGAATCAACAACGGAGTTATTTCAGGTTGTTACAGCACAATGGATATCCTCACCGGTAACGGAGGTGGTATCGCTGCAAAGAATTACGGCGAGATTGTTGACTGCTACAATATGGGTAACGTCATCAGCAAAAATGAAACGATAAATGAATGCGGAGGAATTGCCGCAGTCAACTACAAAGACGGAACGATATCTTCCTGCTACAACATCGGAAATGTCTTCGCAGACTATGAAGGTGGTATCGCAGGAAGAAATTCAGGGCAGATAACAGATTGTTATTATTTAGAGAACGAGCTTGTGGGTATCGGAGAGAAAGGTAACGCGGGTCGTAAGCTTTCACTCTCCGAGCTTGGTTTGGAAAACTCTTTCGCAGGCTTTGACTTCAGTAGCGTCTGGGAAATGCACACTGACTCCGAGATATCCTTCCCTGTACTTAAAGGTCTTCGCCATATCTCACCTTCAGGCGAAGAAAATACTACGGATTTTGCAGGTGGAACAGGTAGTTTATTAAATCCATTTCTGATATCAACTGTAGAACAGCTGTCAAAGATTGATGACTACAGCTATGCGTGCTTCAAGCTTGCCTGCGACATTGCTTTCACCGACGAAGAAGCGGAAAATTTCGTTAGTATCGGTAACTATCCGACCAGATTTGTCGGTCACTTTGATGGAAACGGTTATGCTATAAGCGGACTTACCAAAAGCCTGTTCTACAATAACAAAGGAACGATAAAAAATCTCTCTGTCACAAACGGTGTAGTCACTGACACTGCAACCGTGGTATGTAATAACTTCGGTATCGTATCGGGTTGTTACAGCTCTTCAGATATATCTTACAGCTCTGACAAAAAAACCATCGTGGGTGGCTTAGTCGGAGAAAACCGCGGTACCGTTACCAACTGTTTTTACACAGGAAACGTCAACGCGAAGGCGTCCTACCCCGGAAGCTACATCGGAGGCCTTGTAGGAGCAAACGAAGAAGGAACGATCTCATATTGTTACAGCACAGGTACAGCTCCTGTAACAGAAAATGCAGGTGGTGTCTGCGGACTTAATAACGGAAAGATCATTTACAGCTATTGCTACGAGATCACACCGACAACTGTCGCTGACGGAACATCCGGTGGATCACGTTTAACTGCTTCACAGCTGACCTCAAAAATAGTGTTTGATGATTATGATTTTGAGTCCGTATGGGCAATCGACACCACTGCCAACTATCCTGCGCCTACTCTTAAGGTAATGCGCACAAAGCCCATCATCGAAACCGAAAGCGGAAATGACTTCGACGGTGGTTGCGGCAATGCGTTCTATCCCTATCTCATCTCAACAGCGGAGCAATTCAAAAATATCTCCCTGTATTCCACGTCACGCAAATACTTCAAATTAACCGGCGACGTTGAGCTCACGGGTGAAATCACGGATAATCTGATAACCGAATTCAACGGTATTCTTGAAGGAAACTCTTTTTCTGTAGCAGGACTTACCATCCGCTCGGGAGGCTCTGACAAAAATGTCGGACTCATAGGCGAAAACAGCGGTATTATCAGAAATCTGACCCTAAAAAACGCATCCATCACGTTAAGTGACATAAGCGAATCCGTTGTGGGAACCCTTGTAGGTATAAACAGCGGAACGATCCAAAATATAAACGCCCAAACAAACCTTTACGGTGTAAATCTGACTCAAGCGAAGAAAATCAACATAGGCGGAATCGCTGGATACAGCTACACACCCATCAAAAACTGCAGTACGTTCGGTCAAATGGATCTTGATCTCCTCGCAGGTGCAAATTATCTGCACGTCGGTGGTGTTGTCGGTTCCGTGGATGCTTCTGTAACAAACGTTACAAACAAAATTGATATCACCATAGATATTAAGAATACAACAAGAGGCTCTTCCGATCTGATGTGCGGCGGTATTGTAGGATGTGCTTACACCTCACAGCAGAAATCCCTCCGAAATGAAGGAGCGATCACCGTCAACGGCAACTTTTCAGGCTCTTGCATCTGCCGTTACTACGTAGGTGGCATTTCAGGAAAGCTTCAGGGCGGAAGCATTAATTCAAGTAGTAATATCGCAGATGTCATTATAAGCGAAACAAACGGAGAAACATCATCCTACGCATTTGCGGGAGGAATTCTCGGTCAGAGCGTTGACGGTGGTTCAGTCAGCCTGTCATATAACACGGCAGACGTCATCGTCCACTCCACATTCGGCTTTATTTATGCCGGAGGTGTCGTAGGAGAAACAAGCAGCTCCATCACTGAATGCTATAATGCAGGTCACGTTGGATCCACGACTGATCTCCCCGACTCCATCATTCCCGCCGCCGGTGGTATCCTCGGATATGGAAGATCTGGCGGAAAGGTTGCCCGTTGCTATAATGCAGGAAAGGTAACCTCACCTCGCTCAGGCGGTATCACGGGATATAACGATGGAGTACGTCATGAAAACGTGTACTACATTAACACAACCGAAAGTGGAGTCGGTTACGGCAAATCCGACAACACAATCCCTTGCTCTGCTGAGCAGTTGGTTGACAAATCTTATCTGACCGCATTAAACTTCTCCTCGAACTGGACTATAGGTGCTGTATCGGGATATAATTATCCTACCCTCAGGGCTGTTGCTCACACCGTAACAGAACATACCTGCGTTGCAGGAGAGTTCTGCTACTTCAACGGCGACTGTCATTGGACACGATGTGATGCCTGCGGAGCAAAGCTCACCGAGGCTCAACATTCCTTCGACTATGATTGCGACAAGAAGTGCGTATCCTGCGACTACACTCGCGAGGCTGAGCACCTGAAAAACGGAATCTGGGAAAAAGATCAGCATAATCACTGGCAGATATGCCTACTGTGCAACAAATCAATCAAAATCAGTGAGCATGAATACGCTTCCGGTGAAAGCTTTAGCTGCGGTGTTTGTTCTGCAGAAAGATACCTGACCTCAATTGAGATCACAAAGACAGCAACGAAAACAGAGTATTCAAAGGGGGAAGCCCTCGATTTATCTGATATGATCGTTACCGCATACTACGACAACGGCACGTCTGCGGAAATATACGGATACACCGTCAGCGGAGACACCTCTGTCATCGGAAACACAACGATAAATATTTCCTTTAGCGGAAAAACTGCATTCTTTGAAATTACAGTTGTCTGTTCGGGCCACACTTATTCGGATTACACCTATAATAATGATGGACTGTGTGGTGTAAACGGTACCGAAACAGCTTACTGTGACAACGGTTGCGGCATATCTGACACACGCACCAAGGAAGGCTCTGCTCTCACTCACGTTTCCGACAGCGGAAGTATAACCAAAGGGGCAACCTGCACGTCTGTCGGCACCAAAATTTACAAGTGCACACTTTGTCAAGAGGAGATCAAATCAGAAACTCTTCCCAAGCTTGCTCACAACTACGACTCATGCAAGGTGACAAAGAAAGCGACCTGCAAATCCACAGGTGTTAAGACCTACACCTGTAGTAAATGTTCCGGCACGAAGACCGAAACCATTTCAAAACTCAAGACACACACATACACCAACTCCTGTGACAAAAGCTGTAACGTTTGTAAGGCTACACGCACCATCAAGCACACGTATTCAAATGCTTGCGACAGCTCCTGCAACATATGTAAGGTTACCCGCAGTATCTCCCACAGCTACAAAACTACCACCACCAAGGCAACCCTCTCTAAAAACGGAAGTGTAGTCAAAAAGTGCAGTGTCTGCGGAAAAACCGTCACGGACACCGTAAGATATGTTAAGTCTATCAGCCTTTCTACCAAGACATACACATATAACGGCAAAGTAAAAAAGCCAAGTGTTGTCGTGAAAGATTCCGCAGGCAACATCCTTAAGCTGAATACCGATTATACCATCACTTATTCAAGCGGAAGAAAGAACGTCGGTACCTACAAGGTTACGATCAAGTTGATCGGAAAATACAGTGGCACAAAGACACTCACTTTCAAAATAAATCCTTCGGAAACCTCAGTTTCTAAGCTCACTGCAGGTAAGAAAAGTGTCACTGTATCTGTAAAAAAGAACACTACTCAAGTTTCCGGTTATCAGATACGGTACTCGACATCTAAAACCTTCAGTAATTCAACAATCAAAACCATTTCGGGAAGTAACACCACGAAATGTACGTTGAAAGGATTGAAAACAGGCAGAACATATTACGTAAGTGTAAGAACCTACAAGACCGTTGCAGGAGTCAGGTATTACTCCGGATGGTCAACTTACAAATATGTAAAAACCAAATAACTACAAAAGACTGCCGGTTTATTCAAGATCGGTGGTCTTTTCTTTCGTGATGTGTGGTGTCATTTTTATCTAACGTTCTTTACAATCAAATTTATTTTCACTATAATATTATCAGATAAATGGTCGCAAGACCGTAAAGGAGTAATGTTTATGAAGACATTTTTAGCCGCGCTCATCTGCTTTTCTATGATTTTGACTATGATCGGTTGCACGACAACTTCCCAAAAAGATCACAAAGAGATATATAATGATGTTATTTCACAGTATACTTCTCTTATCACCGCCAAACACAAAGGCGAAGAATTGCCGTCACCAAATACCGATGGCATGGACGAGCGTGAGGCAGAGATTGTCAAGACTCTTCATGGAATCGTGGACACCACAAAGGATGCGGAAGCTGTAGAAGGATTAGGATACGGATTTAAAGATTTGGACGGCAACGGTATCCTCGAGTTGATCCTTCTGACACGCTACACCGCTGTCAAGGCGATCTTCACGATCTCGGATAACAAGCCTATTTTGCTGGAAGCAAACTACGGAGAAGGAACATCCTTCGTATTCGCAACAAAAAACAGATTCCTCATGATGCGTAACACTGTAGACGACAATATTAAAGAAGACACCTTTTACACCTGCCATGTAGATGGAGATAAAATGATATACGATGCTGTCTACGGTAGGGTCTCAGATCAAAATACTTATGAAATCATTGAAAGATTCCAAATAGTTGACGGCAACCGTAATCTCATTGACCAAGATACATTCGCCGAGTTATATTTGGAGTATAATAACTCCCTTCACATCGGTTACGGTATCGTCACAAAATTAGCAGCGCCTCGAATCCATCTACCTCTGAAAGCAGGCAAAGGAAATGAAGACCTCCCTGTGGCAGATTTCTCAAGCTACGACTCCATACGAGAAACTTACAAGGCGATCTCAACCTGTATTGATAAATTCAGCACATCCGAATGGACTAAGGGTGAATACGACAATCTCTTTGCCTTCCCGAATGACCTCTCTTTTGAATACTACACCCGTTTTCTGTATGTGGATTTTTGTAGCAGAGGATACATCGGATACGACGAGACAGACCTGAACGGCGACGGTCAGGACGAGCTTGTGCTTTTGGGTGAAGACTACAGCATCAAAGCTATATTTACTCAAAAAGACGGTGTCCCCGTGTTATTGGGTGCCTTCCCCAAGGAAACATGTTGGCTGGATAACGAAGGTTATATTCATATAGACCGTGAGGACGACTATGAAGTGGAGTACAGCCTATACGAGTTCACAAAAGAAGGCAACATGAGTCTTATTTATTCCATACTTGTTGCGGAGACCGGAAATCGTTATCTGACAAAGGACGGAAAAACCAAGCTTATTACCTTTGAAGAATCCATAGACTTATATCACAACGATTACGTAAGGTATTCTAGGTACTTTGAGCCAAACGAGGAGACAAGAAACGTAACAGATCTGACCTTCACCCCTCTGACACAACCTACAGAGGATTTTATGCAGGACGCAATCAACGAAACATGGTGCAAATTCGTTGATTTGGATGGGTCTTCATGGGAAAGTTCCGCTCACAGCAACACCTATGTAACTTTCGAAGCTGTAACAGGCACGCAGATAGACGTGAATTTCAAGTACGCATATACTACCTTCTATCCTGACCCCGACCAGGATAACTTCCTTTTGGAGAAGACCACCGAATCAGACTTAAAAGTCACCGTCAAAAACGAAGACGGCGTGTTTACCTTCGACGAAAGCGGTATAAAAGGTAGACTTGAGTTTAGCTCAAGCTGTCTGTGGGTCATCATTGAGGAAAGTTCTGACCAGCGTTTCCCTACGGGCTACCACTGCTACGATATATACTCCCCGATCGAATTTTAAACTATCATATACGGTTTTCTTCAGTTACTGCAACTCATTTTTGAAGGGCGGCCTCCGTGGTCGTCCTTCTTTACTCTTGCTCTTGCTTTTAATTTTGTTTTTTGTTATAATTACGTAAGATGATCGTATTTGTCGTCAAAAAACAAATTTTCGACAAAAGAAATGTAATTATCTGGAGGCGTGTCAATGAAACCGATTTATGTGACCTATTACGTAGAAAACGAGGGCAATCAGCTTTTCACAATGGTGTTAAAACCAGCCAAAGAAGGAAAATATCCCACCGCTTTCCTTCGCACTCCCTACGACGTTCATCACGAGAAAATGTCCCCCTCGGAACTGGAAGCTTATATGATCGAAAACTATTCAAAATGGGCTGATAACGGCTATGTTTTCATCTACGCTCACTGCAGAGGTACTGCCAACAGCACGGGAGAGTCTGATGCCTTCATTTACGAGGAAACCGACGGAAAGGCGACCCTTAACTGGATAAGACAGCAGCCCTTCTACAACGGCGAGATCTACCTTGTGGCAGGAAGCTATTGCGGATTCGTCAACCGTTCCCTCGCTCCCTTTGACTCTGATATAAAAAGCATCATTCTCGAGGCAACCGACAGCAACCTATACAACTGGCTCTACCTTAACGGAATTTACCGCGCGAATCTTCACGGCGGTTGGTACATACCCCGATATAAAAACAAATGCGGACTTAACAAAAACTTTACCGAAGAGTCATTCCTCACTCTGCCTATGACAGACTTCTCCAAGAAAGTCTTCGGTGAAGGCGCCCCCGTCTTTGATGAGATGCTCCTGCACCCCGATGCGGATGACGAGTTTTGGGAAACCCCTCTGGCAGGCTCCCTGCAAAAGCACGCTTTGGACAACGCCGATTTTCCCAGAGTTGTCACCACAGGCTTCTTCGATATTTTCAACAGAGGCAGCCACGACAGTTGGGAAAGCTTCGACGATGAAATGAAGAGTCGCTGTGCATTTATTATCCATCCTTACCATCACGGCGGGACCAGCGAGGAACAGCCCTATCATTTCCCTGGTGGAACAGTGGAAGAATATCTTGGCGACCTTGAGACAGGTTGGTTCAACCATGTACGCGACGGTGTCCCCTTCAACGCCCCCCTCGGAAAGATCTCATACTACGAGCTCTTTGGCAACAAGTGGTATACAGAGGATTATTACACCCAAAACGGCAGTGTGACCTTTGCTCTCGGTGACGGAGAACGTTCATATGTCTACGATCCCCGTAATCCCGCAAGATTTAACGGCGGACTTTCAAACAACTTTGGCGGCACTGTCTTCATGGATCCGCCAAACCTTCGCGAAGATATCATCACCTGCTACTCTCCTGAATTCGCTGAGGACACCCACGTTAGAGGCAAGATGAAAGCACGTCTTAAAGTCCGTTCCGACAGAGAGGACACCTGTTTCTACGTAAGAATTGCAATCGTGAAGCCCGAAGGTGACTTTGCGCTCCGTGACAGCATCACGAAAATCTCCAATTTCGATGAGAACTACGTCCCCGGCACCGATACTTACGTTGATTTCACCTTTGACGAAGGTGCATTCCTCATAAAGAAGGGCGAAAAGCTGCGAATTGACGTTTCCTCCTCCGCTTTCCCCCAGTTTATACCTCACACAAATACCCGCGGCCTCTTCTCAGTTCAAACTGAAGCAGTCAAAGCAGTCAACACGGTATTCCTTGAAGAATCCACGCTGACAATATCTCATATGTAAATATAACGCACGCTGATTCTGATGAGTTCAGCGTGCGTTTTTTTCAGACGGGTTTCCAACCATTGACACTTTTTTCATTTTGTGATATAATAAAATTGTATTTGTTTATTTGGAGGATAATTATGAAAAAACTCTTGTCCTTGATCTCTCTTGTTTTGACATTGGTTATGATCTGTCCCGTAAACATAGCTGCTACTGCAGAACGCCACGACGACATGACCATGAGTGAGGTCAATTCACTTCACGCCGAGGAAGTTTCGCCCGAGGATCTTGTTTTCGAAGACACGGCTACCCCCTGCGACGCCGAACCTCAGGTCTATCACTCCACTCTTGAAGACTACTCTGCAGAGCTCAGACAGAATCTTGTAGACAGAAAAACGACTTTTACCGTTAGCTACAAATCTTCCGAGGCTTTTTCTAAAGAGTTCTACACCACCACGTTAAACCTTGCCTTTGCCCACACCGGTGTTCCGAACGAAGGCGATTACCTCAACTTCACTTGGAAAAGTTATAATGTTTCCGGAGAATACAGCAAGGTGGGTAACATCTATTACTACGATTTTACTTACACCTTCGTTTATTATACAACCGCCGAACAAGAGGCGATGGTGGATACCGCAGTCGATACTGTCCTTTCAGAGATAATCAACGACGCCAACGATGACTACTCTAAGGTCTGCGCTATCTACGATTACATATGCAGTACGGTAACATACGACTATGAGAACCTGAATGACGAAAATTATATCTTAAAGTGGTCAGCGTATGCTGCTCTTATCAACAAGACCGCGGTATGTCAGGGATATGCAAATCTGTTCTACCGTCTCTGCCTTGAGTGCGGCATTGACAGCCGTATCATCGCAGGTGTCGGTGACGGCGAACGTCACGCTTGGAATATCGTACAGCTTGACGGATACTACTACAACCTTGACGCTACTTGGGATTCTTCCCGTAAGCAGGTCAGCCGTCCTTATGATTATTTCCTGAAGTCCGATATTTTCTTCTACAACCACACTCCCGATTCCGAATATCTCGAGAACGATTTCACCTCCGTATACGTTAAACCCCTATGGAATTACAATAAAAACTATCCCGCTCACAGGCACGTATACTCAGCTTCCCCCATTGTTGTCGTATATGCAACTGCAGAAAATGACGGACTTTCCGCAAAGGTTTGCGCATGCGGTCACATGATCGACGTTAATACCGTCACTTACAAGGACTCAAAAGCATCCTTTAATGATCTCAAGGTCAACTCCTGGTCAAAGAAGAGCATCGACTTCGTAGTTTCCAACGGAATCATGTCCGGCACCTCAAAGAACAGCTTCTCTCAGACGGGTAAAACCACCCGTGCGATGTTCGTAACCATTCTGTGGAAGCTTGAGGGCTCACCTGCGGCAACAAAGGCTTGCACCTTTAAAGATCTTGAAAAAAAACAGACCTGGTATCACGAGGCTGTGGCTTGGGCAAGCGAAAAAGGCATCGTTTACGGTTCCGACTCAACCCATTTCAATCCCACAGGTTACGTTACCCGAGAACAGATCGCTACGTTCCTGTACCGCTATGCTGCCAACATCAAGGGGGAGGATACCACGGGCAGAGCCGATCTTTCCTCATTCCCCGACAATTCTAAGGTAAGTGCCTTTGCTAAAGATGCTCTTGCCTGGGCAAACAAAGAAGGAATCATCAACGGCAAGTCTGTATCCGGCAAGGCTTATCTGAAGCCCTCCGACAACGCAACAAGAGAAGAAGTTGCAGTTATGATCACAGGGTTTTGCACAAAGTAATATAAAATAAGGGAAGAAAACCTGGTTTTCTTCCCTTTTCCGTTTTATTTAGTTGCAAATTGCGGGTGTAACTCAATTATTCCCACGATTTTATTAAAGCAGGATCATTCCCGCGTCCTTGCTAAGCTCGATAGTATTTTCGTCCCAAACGGAAGCCTGCACCTCACCGATGTGCGCTGTCTGCATCATAAGCATACAGATTCTGGACTGACCGATACCGCCGCCCATAGTAAGGGGGAGTTTCCCTTCAAGAAGCATCTTGTGGAACTCCATCTCACGTCTTTCGGGACAGCCTGCAAGCTCAAGCTGACGCTCAAGTGCCTCTGCATCAACTCTGATACCCATAGATGAAATCTCAAAAGAGCGCCCGAGAACCTCGTTCCACACCATAATGTCACCGTTAAGGGTCCAGTCGTCGTAGTCGGGGGCACGTCCGTCGTGGGGTTTACCTGACTTCAGCTTGCCGCCGATCTGCATGATGAATGTAGTACCATGCTCACGGACGTAAGCGTCCTCTCTCTCGTGAGGAGTGAGGCTCGGGTACATATCCTCAAGCTCCTGAGAAGTCACGAAAGAAACTTCTCTGTCGATCTTGCAGTCGAGGGTGGGAAACTCATCCATAACCGCCTCGTTTGTGTCACAAAGTGCACCAACGATAAGGCGAACAGTCTCTTCAAGGTAGCCTCTGCATCGCTGATCTGCGGTGATGACCTTTTCCCAGTCCCACTGGTCTACGTAAATAGAGTGAATATTGTCAAGCTCCTCATCACGGCGAACCGCGTTCATATCGGTATAAAGACCAACACCTACGGGGAAACCGTATCTGGCAAGAGCAAGTCGCTTCCACTTGGCAAGGGAGTGTACGATCTGGGCGTTTTCTCCGATGGAGGGAATATCGAACTCTACAGGACGCTCAACGCCGCTGAGGTTGTCGTTAAGTCCTGATGCTTCAAGCACGAAGAGGGGTGCTGAAACACGTCTGAGAGTCAAAGCGCCTCTGAGGTTACGGCTGAAAGTTCTCTTTATAAAATCAATGGCACACTGGGTGTCGTAAATGCTGAGTCTCGGTTTATATCCCGCAGGGATTACCGTCTTCTTTTCGCTCATTGGAAATGACCTCGCTGTGAATTTCACGAATAAATATATGATATTTTACCACATTGTGCCTTCTTTGTCTATATTAAAAGCGAAAAAATACCGCCTCAAACGGCGGTATTTTTAACTTTTATTTAACTTTCGTGAACTCAGCCGGAAAATCCAAAAGTCCGCCGTCGTCGCCGACGATCCCCGTCAGCTCAAAGGAGTCACGCCCCGTAAAGGACAGCGCGTAGTAAACATCGGGATCAAGGTTTGCTTCTCTTGAACTGCTGATGTACAGTTTGCCGTCACCTATGTAGTAATACCCTTCTGTACGAACTGCGTCGGCAAATCCTCCAATGTCAAGAGAGGAGATCATCTCGTCCACCACTCCGTCAACGCTCTGACCGAGAGTTTGCAGATAATCCTCAACAGTCATAGAGAGAGTTGCGGCAACAGACTCAAACATCTCAATAATTCCTTGCTTCAATGGTCCTCTCAAAGACTCGCGGGCGTCCTCAATGCCGTCATCGGCAAGTTCAAACACGTAAGTACCGTCTTCTTTGAAGGTGAAGCACATATCAAGCTTGAAAGTATCTATCTCGAAGTAGGATTCGCTGTCGCCCAGCTCACTTTTCAGCTCTTCGCTGTAATCTATAGCAGTTTTCCACGTTCCGCGGATATTTTCGGCATCTGTATTAGAACAAGAAACAAGGAGGAATACCGCGAGGAGCAAAACAACACACAAAAACGCCGCTTTTCTCATCGTAATATCCTCCTTTAAGTTTAATTTTACTTATCTGTACTTTGCAAGCTCTGCTTCTACGATTGCTTTGATCTCTGCGGTAGCGTTTTCGATGCTGAACTCGCCCTTCCAGGACTTGTCACGGAAGGAAACCTCAACAACGCCTCTCTCGCAGGTCTTGGGAGACACAACCACTCTTACGGGCACGCCAAAGAGGTCAGCGTCAGCGAACATTGCACCGGGACGGATGTTTCTGTCGTCGTAAAGTACCTCGACGCCTGCCGCCTTCAGAGACTCGTAGAGAGCATTAGCGGTGGAGTTTACAGTTTCGTCATCGCTTCTGAGGTTGCAGACCTGAACCTGCCACGGAGCAATAGACATGGGCCAGATGGGGCCGAAATTGTCGTGGCTTTCCTGACAGATAGACGCCGCAAGTCTGCCTACACCGATACCATAGCAGCCCATAAT
>JAZULS010000074.1:0-24838 GCA_045603205.1 Eubacteriales bacterium
TCGTTTAAGATACCTGCTATAATTGTTTCTAAATTCTGATTATTATCCATAGTATTAACCCTCTTGTAAATAGAAATTGCATATTAAGAAAGCCGCAGAACTCCTAAGTCCTGCGGCTTCTTTTCGCGGTTTGAAACCGCATTTAGCGGAGAGAGGTTCGAACCCTCGCCGCGTAGTCATTAGGCTTACAATTATTTTGCTTCTAAGTAATAGAGTTTACCAAATAAATATCGTTTGCTTTTTTGATAGGGGCAATCTTCTTTCTTGCCGATATATAGAACGCCTCCACCGCTTGCGAATGTGCGTAGGATCATTACGTTTCCTCGTTTACCGATTTTACAAACTTCGTTGTAAATTTCAAATGCAGTGGGATGCCAATGAGTTAACCCGCTTTCGACTTTACCGAAAAGCATCTTGGAAACACCCAAATAACAGTCATGAGGATCAACGCCAAGTTCAATACGGATATCATCATATAGGTTCCAAACAATATTGCCGTCGTCCGATAGAAGCTCAAATGTACCGCAGAGGTCCGGTGTTTGCAGCATCATCTCATAAAGTTCTTTTGAGTTTTGCGGAATGACCATTTTCAACGGAGAGTCTTCGTTTTCAAAGGCTTCATCGTATTCCCAAGTTATATAGATACCGTTGGGAATATCAACATCGTTTAAATTTGCCAAAGGGAACATTTTTCTTTCGATCAAAAGTTTGACGGGAATGTCAGGTTCTTTATCGAGCTTTGCAAGCAGATTCTTGTGAGCTTCTTCAAATCCACTCCAATCACCGTCGCGATCAACTTGCCATTCTCCTTTTTCCGCATCAAAATCAATTTGTTCAAAATCGGGGAAAAGATATAAGGTGTCGTTAAAAATAAAATATTCAAATCCGTTTGATTCTTGCTTGATATATTGCATCGGAAGATTACGTTGAATGGCAGAATTGTAAAAACGGTACTCGGGTGAATACAGCGAGTCCATCATAAATTTTTGCTTAAAATCCAAATAATACCGGGATTTTATATATTCCTTTTTATTTTTGGGTATTTGGAAAAGAGCATCAATACCTGCGAAAATAAGAAATGCAAGAATCAGCGGAGAAAAAATTACAACCAATAAACCAATCAATAATTTTTGATACCATTTCAATTTGTTCATCAGAAAATCCTCCTTTCGTTAGAGTGAAAAAGCCGCAGAACACCTATGTCCTGCGGCTTCTTTTCGCGGTTTGAAACCGCATTTGGCGCAGAGAGAGGGATTCGAACCCTCGTGCTGTTGCCAGCAAACTGATTTCGAGTCAGCCCCGTTATGACCACTTCGATATCTCTGCGTATATGTTTACCATGAAATTATATCACACCGCACCTGTAATTTCAAGCGTTTTCTAAAAATAGCATAAAAGTATTTCCCTCCCCTATCAAAAAAGTGATGTGCAAAATTTACACATCACTTTTACGTTTTTATCTTTCTTCTCTGAAGTATGCAAGTCCAAGGTGTGCCGGGGGCTGATGCTCACGCTTCTTTCTCGCGCTTGTGAAGATAAGCACGATGATAGTTACGATGTACGGAAGCATCTTGAACAGCTCCTGAGTTTCGGTACCGAGACCCTGAATGTAGTTGTTAGCATTACAGAGCGCACCGAAGAGGAATGAGCCGAAGATCGCCACGGAAGGATTCCAGAGTGCGAAGATTACCAGTGCGATCGCCATCCAACCTCTATCTCCGAAAGCATTGTTTGACCAAACACCGTTTGCATATGCCATAACGTACTGGAGGCCACCGAGACCTGCTACTGCACTACCGATGCAGGTTGCAACGTACTTATACTTAGTAACGTTGATACCTGCCGCGTCCGCTGTTGCAGGGTTCTCGCCTACCGCGCGAAGGTTAAGTCCAACGCGGGTACGCTTGAGAACGATGGTTGCTACTACCGCTATGATGACAGCGAGATAGGTAAGAAAATCGTGAGAAAGGAATATCTGTCCGAACCAGCCGAGATCGTCTGCAAAGGGAAGCTTTACACAGAAGAACTGGCTTGTCTTGGTGAGGGCTACAGAGGGCATATCGCTGTCTGTAAGCTTGATGAGAGAGCCGCCGAAGAAGTTACCGAGACCGATACCAAAGGTTGTCAGAGCAAGACCTGTAACGTTCTGGTTGGCTCTAAGAGTAACTGTGAGGAAGCTGTAAACAAGTCCCATAAGGAGAGAACCTGCAATAGCACACAGGAAAGGAATAAGCACTGCAAGAACGGCGTTCATGCTCTCAATATTGTTGCCGCAAGCGTTCTCGTAAAGGAATGAGCCGATAACGCCGCTGATCGCACCAACGTACATGATACCGGGGATACCCAGGTTCAGGTGTCCGGATTTTTCAGTGATGATCTCACCGGTTGAGCCGTAAAGGAGCGGCACTCCGAGCAAAATTGCTCTGCAAATAAAAGCTGTGATCATGCCTTGACCTCCTTCTTGGGCTGACGGAATTTAACGGAATATCTGATAAAGAATTCGCATCCTACGACGCACAGAACGACAACGCCCACGACGATATCAGCGAAGGAAGCGTTCAGAAGGAACGTATCTGCAACCTTGGCAAAGCCGAGTCTGAGGAAGATAATGAGGGCGGTCATGAGCACCATGATAGCGGGATTAAACTGACCGAGCCAGGACACCATAATAGCGGTAAATCCCTGTCCACCTACGGTGTCTGTGTTGATGGAGTGGTCTGTACCGGAAACGAGAAGCATACCTGCCACACCGCAGAGGGCACCGGAGATGCACATGGTACGGATGATGACCTTCTTAACATTGATACCGATGTAGCGGGCTGTATTCTGGCTCTCACCGACAACGGAGATCTCGTAACCGTGTTTGCTGTACTTGAGGTACACGTACACGCCGAGGGTAAGAACTGCAACGATAAGTATGTTGATGAAATAAGGGCTGGGTCCGATATTCGGCAGGTTTCCGTATGTTACAGGCTGAATAATGTTAGATCCGCCGCCCTTGATGTAAACATAGTACGCGATAAACTGTGTTGCGATATAGTTCATCATAAGGGTGAAGAGGGTCTCGTTGGTGTTGAAGAACGCCTTGAAGATTGCGGGAATAACACCCCAGATGGCACCTGCTACGATACTGCAAACGATGAGGATAAGAACAACAGCCGCATTGGGAAGCTTGCCGCCAAGCTCAATCATACAGATCATAGCTACAAGTCCGCCGATGAGAGCCTGTCCCTCAGCACCGCAGTTCCAGAACTTCATCTTAAATGCAGGAGTAACCGCAAGAGAGAGGCAAAGAAGGATAGCCACTTCCTGCAGATACTTCCAGAGCATTTTTGTGGAGCCTGAGCCAAGTCTACCGAAAACGCCCTTGAACATGATGGAATAGGTCTCTCCGAAAGAGCCGCCCGTGAGAAGCATGGAAACAAGTCCTGCAAAAAGTACCGCTAAAACGATAGTACCGATACGAATAAGCCACGCCTGCCACCAGATCATATCGTCGCGTTTGGCAATGTGTATAAGCGGCTCACGGTGATGCTTTACTTTCGTGATGTCAGCCATTTGCGTTTTCCTCCTTTGCTTCCCTGGATTTTGTCATAAGAAGACCGATCTCCTCTTTTGTAGTGTTTCTGCCGTCAACGGTTCCCGTGATTCTACCGGAACCGATTACCATGATTCTATCGCAAAGTTCAACGAGAACGTCAAGGTCTTCGCCGACGAAAATCACTGCTACTCCCTGCTCTTTCTGCTGATTGAGAAGGTCGTAAATAAGGTAAGACGAGTTAATGTCAAGTCCGCGAACGGGATACGCCACCATCAAAACCGTAGGGGATGACGCGATCTCACGCCCTACAAGGACTTTCTGCACGTTACCGCCGGAAAGTCTTCTGACGGGTGTGTTTGCGCCGGGAGTCTTGACTTCGAGACGCTCGATGATCTCCTCAGCAAGGTTCTTGGGGTCCTTTCTCTGAAGGAATAAGCCTTTACCCTTGGAATAGCTACGAAGCATCATATTGTCAACGATGTCCATGTTTCCGACAAGACCCATACCAAGTCTGTCCTCGGGAACGAAGGAGAGACGAACACCCATGTTTCTGATCTGCATAGGAGTTTTATCGCGAAGGTTGTCGATTCCGCCCGTTTTGGGGTTGTTATAAAGAATCTCACCGGATGACAGGTGCTGAAGGCCCGCAATAGATTCAAGAAGTTCTCGCTGACCTGAGCCTGCAATGCCTGCGATACCGAGGATCTCACCTGCACGTACGGTAAAGGACACGTCATCAAGAACTACTGCTCCCTGACGGTCGATACAGCATATATTTTTAACTTCAAGTCTGTCCACGAGGTCCTTGGGCTCGGTGCGGTTGATGTTCAGCTCCACCTTCTTACCTACCATCATTTCGGTAAGTTCAGACTCGCTGGTCTCAGCGGTATTGACGGTACCTACGTATTCACCTTTTCTGAGTACTGATACTCTGTCAGACAGAGAAAGCACCTCATGAAGCTTATGGGTGATGATGATGATGGACTTACCGTCGTCTCTCATGCGGCGAAGGATGTTGAAAAGCTTTTCTGTTTCCTGAGGAGTAAGGACCGCGGTAGGCTCGTCAAGAATAAGTATGTCAGCGCCGCGGTAGAGCACCTTCATGATCTCAACGGTCTGCTTTTCCGATACAGACATAGTATATATCTTTTTATCGGGGTCAAGATCGAAGCCGTACTGCTCGCTGATCTCCTTGATCTGTTCGATAGATGCCTTCAGGTCATATTTTCCGTTGTCAAGACCGAGAACGATATTTTCAGCGGCTGTGAACACGTCTACCAGCTTAAAATGCTGATGGATCATACCGATCTTATAGGAAAACGCATCCTTGGGAGAAGAAATGATCGCCTCTTCTCCGTTTACGAATATCTGTCCTTCATCGGGAAAATATATTCCGGAGATCATATTCATAAGGGTAGTTTTTCCACTTCCGTTTTCACCGAGGATCGACAGGATCTCCCCACGGTTTGCCGTAAGGTTGACGTTTTTATTCGCAACGACCTTACCGAAGCATTTGGTTATGTTTTTTAGTTCAATAGCAGGTGGGAGCACTTTGAACCTCCTTTTTCTATCATAATTCTCAAGGCAGTGCACACCTCGTATGCACAACCTTCAAAATTAGGATAAGGCGGGGCGTATGCCCCGCCTAAACTATCCGTTATTAGCCGTAGTTGCGGTCAAGAAGAGTGATGCCGTCGATCTCGAGATCGAAGTAAGGAGCACTGCGGAACTTGGATTCGTAGAATACGCCGCCCTCGATAACTTCGGTATCGGGAGTAAAGTCTTTGTCGGTATCAACGTCAGCCTTGTAGCTGGTGAGTGTTTCGTCCTTTACGGTGAAAGTTGATGCATCAAATACGTTGAGAGTCTTGTCAAGAAGCTTAGCCTTAACCTCTTCGATCTTAGCTGCTGTTCCCTCTGCTGCTACAGCCTCGTTGATGTCAGTAAGAACAACGGAGCCTGTCTCGAGAGTACCGGTCCAGTCAGTAGCGATCTTCTCACCCTTCTGTACACACTCGATCATATACTTGAAGTAAGGAGTCCAGTCGATACGGGAGGAAACGATAAAGGTCTTGGGGCAAGCTGCAACGGTAGAGCCGTTGTAGGAAACGTTGGGAACACCTGCGCTCTCACAAGCGGTAGGAGCACCCATAGAGTCAGCGTGCTGGCTGATGAGAACGCAACCGCCCTCGATAAGAGCCTGTGCTGCTTCCTTTTCGAGCTGCTCGTCGTACCAAGAACCTGTGAACTTAACGTCCATGGTTACGCTGGGGCAAACGCTCTTAGCGCCGAGGTAGAAAGAGGTGTAACCGGAGATAACCTCAGCAAATGTGAATGCGCCGACGTATCCCATCTTAGCCTCTTCAGCCTTGATTTCCTTAGCCTCGATCATCTCATTGAGCTTGAGACCTGCAGCAACACCTGCAAGGAATCTACCCTCGTAGATAGAAGCGAATGCGTTGTGGAAGTTGTCAAGACCTGCTGTGTGAGCCTGTGTACCAGTTGCGTGACAGAACTGAACCTCAGGGTACTCCTTAGCCGCGTCCATAAGGAAGGACTCGTGACCGAAGCTGTCAGCAAAAATTACGTTACAGCCGTCAACCTCGATAAGCTCAACTGCTGCGTCGTAGCACTTGGTGGACTCGGGGATCTGAGTCTTCTGTGCATACTCTACGTCCATAGCCTCGCACGCTGCCTTTGCAGCATCCATAAAGTTCTTGTCATAGGTAGAGTTCTCATCGTGAAGGAAGATGAAGCCAACCTTGACGTCCTTAGTGGTCTCTTCTCCGCCGCAAGATGTGAAGGCAACGCAAATGCCAAGCATCATTGTGAGCACAAGAAGAACGGAAAGAATCTTTTTCATTTGATTTCTCCTCGCCTTTCGGCATAAATAAATTTATGTAACGAGTTACATACAAGTTTAGTATCCGCGGGGTAGAGAAAACTCAACTGCGGAATTTGAGAGTGCCGTCGTCGGACATCTCGTCAATAATTGCAAGAGACTCAACGCGGATACCCTTTTCGCGAAGCTTGTCTCCGCCTCGCTGAAAACCTTTTTCGATCTGAATGGCACATCCCACAAGCTCAGCACCGGAAGAAGCTACCATTTCAATAAGACCGTTCAGAGCCGCACCGTTTGCAAGAAAATCATCTACGATGAGGACTTTGTCTCCTTTTTCGAAATAGTCAGCGGCAACGCAGGCAACGTAGTCGTTTCCGTGAGTATAAGAGTGGATGTTTGCGGTAATCATATTTCCGCTTTGGTTTGCCGCACGGTTCTTCTTTGCGAAAACAAGAGGCACTCCAAGCACAAAAGCTGCCGCAAAACCGATAGCAATTCCGCTGGACTCCATTGTAAACACCTTTGTGATCTCGGAATCCTTAAAAAGACGTGCAATTTCAAGAGCCATTTCATGCGTAAAGGCTGTATCTATTTTCTGATTGAGAAAGCTGCCAACCTTCAACACTTTACCGGGAAGAACTTCGCCTTCTTTGATTATTTTATCCTCAAGAGCTCTCAAAATTCGGTCCTCCGTATTTTTAGAATGTTTTGAGTAAAAAACGCCTTAGAAAAGCACATAAAAAACAGAAAATACGCCCTATTTGAGCGCCTTTCGATGATGCTTATACTAAAACTCCACAATGTCATTATAAACCTTACCACAGAAAAAATCAAGATGGCATATTGTCCCAAATAAGAAAGCGTTTTGCGTCGTTTTTTTGTTTATTTCGACGCAAAACGTTGTTTCTTTTTTGTCAGATTTTTGAACTAAAGATCAAAACATGGTTAACTGATTAGTTCTTGCCAGACCATCGAGAGCACCGCAACGCTCCAGTATCTCCTGAACGGATTTTGACATACCGCTTTCACGCTTCAGGTCGTCGATGGAGAAGATCTCGCATCTCTCGCGGGCAGCTACGATGCTTTCCGCGGCGGCAGATCCTACACCTGACAAAGAGTCAAAGGGCAGACGGATCTTTCCGTTTTCGGGAACGTACTTGTGGGCGTCGGACTTGTGGAAGTCAACGGGCAGGAAGGAATACCCTCTCTGGTAGCACTCGTTAACGAGGTTTAATGCGTCAAGAGTGTCAGCTTCCTTCTGAGACAGCTCGGCGCCGGGTCTTGTGTACTCTTTGATCACGGCGGCAACCTTGTCTTTGCCTCCCATAACGATCTCAGCGTCAAATCCTGAGGGGGCCGCGGTAAAGTATGCCGCGTAGAACACTATAGGATAGTAGATCTTGTACCAAGCCAGGCGGAGAGCGTCCATAACGTACGCCGCCGCGTGAGCCTTGGGGAACATGTACTTGATCTTCTTACAGGAGTCGATATACCACTCGGGAACGCCGTGCTCGATCATCTCCGCCTCATATTCGGGCTTCAGACCCTTTCCCTTTCGAACGTCCTCCATGATTTTGAAGGCGTGGCTCTTGTCGAGATCGTGCTTTTGAATAAGATAAAGCATAATATCGTCTCGACAGCCGATAACGTCGGAAATGGTGCAGACTCCGTTTTGGATCAGTTCGTCCGCGTTACCAAGCCATACTCCCGTTCCGTGGGTAAGACCCGAAATCTGCAGAAGGTCAGCGAAGGTCTTAGGCTGAGCCGCCATGAGAACACCGCGAATAAACTTGGTACCCATCTCAGGCAGTCCCAAAGTACCCGTTTCGCTGTTTATCTGCTGAGGCGACACACCTAAAGGCTCGGTGGAGGTGAAAAGCTTATAAACCTTAGGATCAGACATAGGGACGTCGAGAATGTTAGTTCCCGAATACTCCTCAAGCCGCTTGTACTTTGTGGGAATATCGTGCCCGAGAATATCAAGCTTCAGAATAGTGTCGTGGAGATACTTAAACTCGAAGTGGGTGGTGATGATGGAGGAGTTGGGGTCGTCGGCGGGGTGCTGTACGGGGCAGAACTCGTAAACGTCATGCTCCGCAGGAACAACGATAATACCACCGGGGTGCTGACCCGTGGTTCTCTTTACGCCAACACAGCCTGCGATAAGTCTTTCTATCTCCGCACGGTTGACGGAAATGCCCTTATCCTCAAGGTATCTTGCTACGAAACCGAAGGCAGTCTTTGCGGCAAGCGTACCGATAGTTCCCGCACGGAACGCTTTACCCGTTCCGAAAAGAACTTCCGTAAACTTATGAGCGTCACCCTGTACGTCGCCTGAGAAATTCAGGTCAATATCAGGCACCTTATCTCCGTAGAAACCAAGGAAGGTCTCAAAGGGAATGTCGTGTCCGTCACGGTAAAGCTCGGCGCCGCACACGGGACAGTCTTTGGGGGCTAAGTCAAAACCGGATTTTACGTCGGGCTGTTCTTCCTTGAAGGAAGTGAAGTCGGAATACTTACACTTGAGGCATCTGTAGTGAGGCGGCAGAGGGTTAACCTTGGTAATACCGCCCATGGTTGCCGCGAATGACGAACCTACGGATCCTCGTGAGCCCACCTGATAACCCTTGGATTCACTGTTTTCAACAAGCTTTCGGGCAATGATATACATGATCGCAAAGCCGTTCTTGATTATGGATTCAAGCTCACGGTCAAGTCGGGAGGAAACCTCCACGGGAAGGGGGTCGCCGTACATCTCCTTAGCAAGAGCGTGACACTTTTCGGTCAGTTCCTCCTCTGCTCCATCAATGTGAGGCGGATAGTTTCCGTCGGGAATAGGCTTTATGAAGTCGATGGAATCAGCGATCTTATTGGGGTTTGTAATAACGACCTCACGGGCTACGTCTTCACCGAGATATTCAAACTCGGCAAGCATCTCTTCCGTTGTACGGTAGTAAAGCTTGGTTTCCTTGTCGGCGTCCTTAAACTTCATACCCGCCAAAAGGATTCGTCGGTACACCTCGTCCTCGGGATCAAGATAGTGGGCGTCACAAGTAGCTACGACGGGTTTTCCTGCCTTTTTGCCAAGCTCAACGATACGGCGGTTAAGGTCGCGGAGAGCCTCCTCGTCAGCCACCTTTCCCTGCTCAATAAGAAAGGTATTGTTTGAAATAGGCTGAATCTCAAGGTAGTCGTAGAAGGATGCCATCTCCAGGAGCTCACTCTCGGGCTTGTTGTCGAGAACGGCACGGAACAACTCTCCCGCTTCGCAGGCTGAACCGATGATAAGTCCTTCACGAAGCTCTGACAGCAGAGTCTTGGGGATCCTGGGGTTACGTCTGTAGTATTTGAGGTAAGAATCGGAAACGAGCCTGTAGAGATTTTTGAGTCCCGTCTGATTCTTTACCAAAATTATCTGGTGATAGGTGCGAAGGTTGAGGGGGTCCGCCTTTTCACTCATCACGTAGTTCATACGGGAGATGTCGCCTATTCCCTCTTCACGAAGCCTTGACACCATTCTGTCGAATATCATAGCCAGCATCTCAGCGTCGTCGGTAGCTCTGTGGTGATTGAACTCGCCAAGGTTATAGAGCTTTGCAAGGGTATCAAGCTTGTGGTTTTTAGAGTTAGGGTTCACGTAATGGGACACCGCTACAGTATCAAGGAATGGGTTTTCAAAGGGGAGTCCCAATCTTTCAGCGGCAACGCGGATAAATCCCGTGTCGAACTGGGCGTTGTGAGCCACAAGCATTCGTCCGCCGCAGAACTCGAGGAATTTGGGCAGAGCTTCGTCGATTTTCGGAGCATCCGCTACCATTTCGTCAGTGATTCCCGTAAGCTTTACGATATTTTCGGGAATCGGCGCCTCGGGATTAACAAAGGTGGAGAATCTATCGAGAATTTCTCCGTTTTTAACGATAACGGCACCGATCTCGGTGATCTTGCAGTTGACGGCAGAAAGTCCTGTGGTCTCAATATCGAAAACCACAAACTCGTCGTCAAAGGTAACGCCGTCACCCTTATATGCGGCACGCTGAGTGTCATCAACGAAGTATGCTTCTACGCCGTAAATGACCTTGACCTTGTTTTCGAGTTTTTTCGCAGTGAGCATTGCCACAGGAAAGCTCTGCAGGTTTCCATGGTCAGTGATAGCAACAGCTTTATGTCCCCAAGCTGCCGCGGTTTTTACTACCTCATCGGGCTTGGTGATCGCGTCCATAGCGGACATGTTTGTGTGAAGATGAAGCTCAACTCGCTTCTCTTCCGCATTATCCTGACGGCGGATACGCTTAACCTTTGCCACGTCTACGTGCTGCATATACAGCTCGTTATCGAAGGTATCTGTTTTGATATTTCCTCTGATAAGGTACGATTTCCCGACAGAGAAAGCGCCAAGGATCTCGTCAGCGGCTTCTGTGGCTACGGTGGTCTTTACAAAGAGGGATGCGTCCTTATCGGTAATGCCAATAGTTACGGAAAGCTTGTCTCCGCGACGGGTCTCCTTTGTGGCAACGTCGAAAACCTCGCCGACGATCTCCACGTTCTTACCCGTTGACTTCACGGCGCGGAGAGGAATGATATTTTCTGCGGTAAACTCACGTCCGAGGACAAATTCGGGACTCGAAATATCAAATCTCATTCGTCCTGACGTGATGACGCCGTCTTCTCCCTTTTCAACGCGGTCTTCGCCCTCAAATAGAGACTGAACTCTCTTTAGGTTGGGGTTTTCCGCCTTCACTTCAGCAGGAGCAGGCTGGGATGCTACCGCCGCCTGTGCCATACGCCTTTCTTCGGCTTCAACAATACTCTTATTGATGCTGTTGAGTTCAGCGATCTGACGGCTCATGTATTCGGCATATTTTAAGCCTGCGTCTTCGCTTCTGTCTATGGTGACTTTATAGGTCTCGCCAAATTCACTCTGCAGAATTCCCGCAATGACGGAGGATGTTTTCGCCGTGTCAAGAAGATCTATGCCACCCTTCGGGAAGGGGATCTTGATGGTGATATTGTGTCCGTCAACGTCGTATTCCATATCTCTGAAGAAGCCGTTGATGACGGTCCCGACTCTTGCCGCTTCCGCAAGCACCTCGGGAAGATAATCCTTTGTGAAAAGCTCAGAGGGATATTTTGTGAGGATCCTCACAAGGCTGAGCGAATAACACTCAGCCAGGGCGGCTTCAAGGGAATATATGTCTTTTTTGGAGAATATGCGGTCAAGCTCTACCCGAGTTTCAAGGATCTTGTGCTCACGGTCAAGCTTTAGTCCGTCGATCCTTGCGTGATCGAATATTTCTTTATGTACACCAACCGGTGAAAATCGAGAAAAACGCTCGTACAGCGTCTTTTTAACTTCAGGTGCCACGCCAGGCCTCTCCTTCGTTTATTTTATGAATTCTAATATGTTTTCAACGAGAGTGTCGACTATTTTGTCTTCTTCAACTCTTCCCTCCGGTATGCCGCGGCGGAACAGAACACCAAATCCGTCTCCTCCGGCGATTCCGAAGTCAGCCTCTCTTGCTTCTCCCGGACCGTTTACCACGCAACCCATAACGGCAACGTTCACGCTCTTGCCGTGGGTGTTGATGTCCTTGATTCTTTCTCTGAGGCTTGCCACAAGGTCGATAAGTCCAACCTTTGTTCTTCCGCAGGTGGGGCAGGAGATGATGTTGATGCCTCCCTTTTCCCATCTGCCGACGGCACGAAGTATCTCGACGCCTGCCCTGACCTCTTCGGTGGGATCAGCAGTGAGGGACACTCTGATGGTATCACCGATTCCGTGAGTCAAGAGAGATCCAATACCTGCCGCGTTCTTAACGAGACCGCTGTAGGAGTCGCCCGCCTCGGTTACGCCCAAATGAAGGGGATATGAGCTGTTTTTAGCCACAAGCTCGGATGCTGTTACCATTTTCGTTACGTCGGAGGATTTAATTGAGATAACGATGTCGGAGAAACCGAACTTTTCGAGCTCTTCCGCCTGAGTAAAGGCAGATTCCGCAATCGCCTCCGCTGTGGGGGAGCCGTATTTTTCAAGAAGTTTTTTATCAAGGGAGCCGCCGTTTACGCCGATTCTGATAGGCACACCTGCCGCCTTACAAGCGGTAGCCACTTCCTTTACCTTCCACGCGTCTCCGATGTTACCGGGGTTGATTCTGATCTTATCCGCACCTGCTCGAAGAGCGGCAAGGGCGATCTTATAGTCAAAATGGATGTCTGCAACAAGGGGGATATTTACTCCGCCTGCCTTTGCGTAACGGAAGACTTCTGCCAAAGACTCCTCGGGCACGGCGATTCTTGCAATATCACAGCCTGCCGCCTCAAGTGTCTGAAGCTGCTTTAAGGTTCCCTCAAAGTCGGACGCAGGAATATTAGTCATAGACTGAACGGAAACGGGAGCGTTTCCACCGATAACTACACCGCCTACTCTGACTTCTCTGCTGATTCGTCTTTCCATTTTGTTCTCCTCCGTTTTCGAGAAAATCCTGAAAATTTCAGCCGCCCACGTGGCAGCTGAAGATTTGTTTATTAAAATAAAGTAATGATGTCTTTAAAGGTCACGATGACCAAAAGCAGCATCAAAAGGACAAGTCCTGCAAAGTGGATATACCCTTCCACCTTTACCGAAAGGGGTTTTCCGCGTACAAGCTCAATTACTTGGAAAACTATCCGTCCGCCGTCAAGAGCAGGCAGAGGCAAAAGATTCATTACGCCCAGGTTGATGCTGATGAACGCCGCAAGGTAGATAAGGTTTGACGCGCCTGCCTCTGCAGCTTCTCCAAGAGCCTTTGTGACGCCAACAGGACCCGATACGCTGTCAACACCGTAACGTCCCGAAATAAGATCCACAAGGGAATCAAGGACCATTTTTATAGTTGATACTGATCGGGCGAAGGCGTGCTTCAAGGTAGATGCTACAGTTTTGGGTTCTGTAGCAAAATTGAAATCTCTTTGACCGAAGAGAGTTCCCTGCTCCTCGAATACGGGGAAGGTTACGTCCTCAACGGTTACGGTCTCGCCGTCACGAACAACGGTGAGGTCGATCTTCTCGATACCGCGGCGCATTATCTCATACTGAACCTCGTTTGCGGTATGGACTCTCACGCCGTCAACCGTTAAAATGCGGTCTCCCACATCAAGACCCTGCTCACTTGTGGAAACAAAGCCTTCACCTTTGACGAAGGCAGATATTTCCGTACTGTAAAGGGTGTTTGAGTTTATCACAAGAGCCATCATAACGATGAATCCTACAGTGATATTCACCGCCGCACCTGCCGCGGAAATGATGATACGCTTTAAGGGATGCTTTTTATGAAAAGCGTTTTCGTCTTCGCTCTCTTCGTCCTCGCCTGCCATTGAAACGAAGCCTCCGAAGGGCAAGATTCTGATGGAATATACTATATCCGTCTTTTTTGATCGGTAGGACAGGATCTTGGGTCCCATACCGATGGCAAATTCATTGATTTTTACGGCAAAAATTCTGGCGAAGACGTAGTGTCCCAGCTCATGGATAAAGATGAGCACACCAAAAATAAGTATTGCCAAAAGTATATAAAGGAAATTGATCTTGAACACTTCCTCTCAAGAAGTTTAAAGGTTTTTGACGACCTCTCGTGCAATAGCCTTTGCTCTGTCAACGACAGCGTAGATCTCCTCTGCACTGTTAAGCTCAGCGGGAGTTACTTTATCGAGAGTCTCTTTTACTACGGTGACAATGTCTGCAAAACCGATGACGCCGTTAAGGAAAGCTTCAACGGCAACCTCGTCAGCGGCAATAAGAGATGCAGGCATAACTCCGTCCGCCTTGATAGCCTCATAAGCAACGCCCAGAAGGGGAAAGGCTTCAAAATCTGGCTTTGCAAAAGTGAGGGTAGCGAGAGCGGCAAAATCAAGCTTGCCGTAGTCCGCCTTCGCTCTGTCGGGGTAAGATATAGCGTATCTTATGCAAGAACGCATATCGGGAGCCGCCAGCTGTGCGATGACGCTGTTATCAATATACTCAACCATTGAGTGAATTATGCTCTGTCTGTGGACGAGGACCTCCACTTTATCGGGTGTTACGCCGAAAAGACGTACTGCCTCCATAACCTCAAAGCCCTTATTCATAAGGGTTGCGGAGTCGATGGTGATCTTGGGTCCCATCTTCCACGTGGGGTGTGCAAGGGCTCTTTCGGGAGTGACTGAACGCATATCATGGGCGCTCATACCGAAGAAAGGTCCGCCTGATGCTGTAAGAAGGATCCTTGAGACCTTGTCCGGGTCGCTTGTTTTTCCATCAGCTCTGAGGCACTGGAAAATAGCGCTGTGCTCGCTGTCAACGGGGATCATAATTCCGCCGGATTTTTCAAGCTCAGCATTGATAAGGTGACCTGCGGCGATAATGGCTTCCTTGTTCGCCATAGCGAGTCTCGCACCGGACTTTGCCGCGGCAAGTGCTGCTCTGGTGCCCTCAAGACCCGCGATAGAGTGTACGATCACGTCGTGACCGCCTGCAAAGATCGCCTCTTCGAGACTGTCAGCACCATAGATTATCTCATATTTACCGTCTGTCAACTCTCTGAGCTTTTCAGCACAGTCCGCATCGGACACGGAAAGCACACGGGGAGAAAGTTTTTCTGCCTGCTCGGCAAGAAGAGTTACGTTTCTGCCCGCCGCAAGAATATTTATCTTAACACCGAGCTCCTCTGCGACAGATACTGCCTGTGTTCCCACAGAGCCCGTACTGCCGAGAATCGAAACTCTGACATTTTCGTAGTTTTCCACGATAGTTACCCTTTAGTTAAAAAATCGAATAATAAGCCGCGATCTCTGCGATAACGAGAAGGATAGGCACGGTGATAAGGACGCTGTCGAAGCGGTCCATTACGCCGCCGTGACCGGGAAAAAGCTTACCGTAATCCTTGATACCGTACTTTCTCTTCACGAGAGAAGCGATAAGATCACCGATCTGTGCCACACCCGACACAACCATACCCACGACAAAGAGGATAACATACTGGATCAGATCCGCGTCGCGATTGAGAACGGCAAATCCGTATGCCGCAAAGGTAATTCCGGTAAAGATAATGCCGCCAATGGCTCCTTCAACAGTCTTTTTCGGACTGACATCGGGAATAAGCTTATGACGTCCAAAGGCACGTCCGCAGAAATATGCCGCAGAGTCACTGATCCAAGGTCCAAGGAAGGCAAGGATATAAAGCATCGCTCCGTACTTTGAGTCACGAAGCAATATAATGGACGAAAAGCTTGTAATAACGTAAAAAGCCATCACGTAGGAAAGTGCCGCGTCCGTTACGTCAAACTTTCCGTGAGAGAACACGGAAACAGACAGCACCACCGCGAGATAACAGAAGAATGCAGCCAGATAAAACATCACTAAAAGTTCTGTGTTCTGAACGTATCTTGCAAGCACAGGAAAAGTCAGCGCAATTGCCGAAGACAGCACGTAAAGTATCTTGCTTTTAACACCGATACAACGAAGCACCTCATACACTCCCACAAAAGACGCGAAAGCAAAGGCTATGGGGAAAGCCACGGTATGGGAAAACACGAGTATCGGTACGAAAACGCATATCGCTATAATTGCAGTTAAAATTCTTTTAAGCATTACGATATGTATCCTTTCGGAGACGGGAAACCGTTTATTTTTTATCCTTATCGAGGCCGCCGAATCTTCTCTTTCGCTTAGAGAAGCTGATCACTGCCTCGTTAACGTCGTCACTTGAGTATGCAGGCCAAAGCTTGTCTGAGAAATAAAACTCAGAATAAGCAGACTGCCACATTAAGAAATTGGAAATTCTGTATTCGCCGCCCGTGCGAACGATAAGGTCCGGTTCGGGACAATCGAAAGTATAAAGATTTGCGGAAATGTCCGATTCGGTAATTTTGTCCGCACCCTTTTCCAGAGCGGCGTTTACAGCGGAGACTATCTCAGCCCTGCCGCCGTAGTTCAGAGCTATATTGAGCCTATACTCTCTGCCTCTGGTGAAATCCTCAAGAAGGTCGATCTTCTCGCGGATCTTTTCGGGAATCGCCGCCATGTCGCCGATAAAGCGATATTCTACGTCGGGCTCTTCCCTTGCTTCCTCCATATATCCGTCAAGGAGGTTCATGATAGCGTCAACCTCGTGACGGGGTCTCTTCCAGTTTTCCGTGGAAAAGGCGTACACGGTGACGTACTTTATGCCGATTTTCTTGCAGTATCTTACTACCGCTTTGAAGTTCTTGGCACCTGCGCTGTGTCCCGCCTCTCTGGGGAGAGCGCGCTCGGTTGCCCATCTCCCGTTTCCGTCCATAATAAAGGCAATATGAGACAGATTTGAAGCCTCAACCACGGCAGACATATCAGGTTTTGTATTCTTTTTACCCAACTTAATTCCGAACATAAAAACAAGCATTGCGCCCACCCTGCCGTTTTGGCAGAGCGGACGCTTCTCCGTTAAAATTTATATGGACATGATCTCTGATTCTTTTTCAGAGGTGATCTTGTCGATCTCCTTGGTGTTCTTATCAGTGAGATCCTGCATGAGCTTCTCAGACTGCTTCAGCTCGTCCTCAGTCATTGTTCCCGCCTTCTTCATATCCTTGGCAGCGTCAACGCCTTCACGTCTGATGTTTCTGATGGAGACCTTTGCGTCCTCGCCCATCTTGGAAACCTGCTTCTTCAGCTCGCGGCGGCGTTCCTCAGTCAGCGGCGGGAAGGAAAGTCTGAGAGACTTGCCGTCGTTCTGAGGGTTGATGCCGATGTTGGAAGCGAGGATCGCCTTTTCGATGCTCTTCAGTGTTGTAGCATCCCAAGGAAGGATCATAAGAGTCTTAGCGTCGCTTACCTTGATCTCAGCCATCTGGTTGATAGGTGTTTCCATGCCGTAATAGTCAACGTTGATGCCGTTGAGAACTGCAGCGTTTGCACGGCCTACTCTGATAGTTGCGAGAGAGTCCTGATATACATCAATGGACTTCTTCATTTTTCTTTCGAATTCTTTTGTGTCAAGTTTCATTTGTATCCTCCATTCGGTCGAAAAACCGATTTTATTAACTTAATTAATTTACGCGTCGTAGATCTCAGACTCAACGGCAGCAGATGTAACGAGTGTTCCAACAGGCTCGCCTTTTACCGCAGCCTTGATAAGATCGTATTCCTTGAGAGCAAAGGCGATAATGTCGATGCCGCTGTCAGCTGCAATAGCAAAAGCTGAAGGGTCAAGGGCTTCGATTCCGCGGTCGATGCACTCCTTATAGGTAATAGTCTTGTATCTTACTGCAGTGGGATCCTTTGCGGGGTCAGCAGAGTAAACGCCGTCAACGTTTTTAGCCATAAGCATAACGTCCGCTTCGATCTCTCTTGCACGGATAACTCCGGCTGTATCAGTAGAAATGTAGGGAATGCCAGCGCCGCAAGCGAAGATAACGGGTCTGCCGCTATCAATAAACTCTATCGCACGCTCGTAGTTGAAGGGCTCTGCAAAGTCAGTCATGGAAACTGCGGACATAACCACAGCGTCAAGTCCTTTTTTCTGAAGAGCATCCTGGAATCTGAGGCAGTTGATGGTGGTCGCCAGCATACCCATGTGGTCTGCCTTGGCTCTGTTTACACCCACGCCGAACTTTCCTCTCCAGATATTGCCGGCACCGATCATAATTCCGAATCCGACACCAAGCTCACTGCACTCTTTGATAACAGAAGTAATTCTGTCAAGCACCGCGGTGTCGAAAATCTCCTTAAGCTCACCGGTGGACTCATCCTTCTTCGCAAGTGCCTCACCTGAGAGCTTTAAAAAGGCGCGCCTATACTTGATACTTTCCATATTTTTCTCCGTTCAGCCTATGTGGGCTCGTATTTCTTTATAATATTTTAACCTAAAAGCGAGGATTTGTAAATAGTATTTTGATTTTTGGGTCCTGTCTTATTTCTTGAATACGGACTCGTACTCTTCTTCCTCGTTTTCCTTCTTCTCGCGGCGTGCCATAAGAGCAAAACGAACGCCGTTCACAAGGAGATATACAAGGAAAAATCCGAAGGAACCGATAACTACAGCCGCACCGTTATTGCCGTATCCTCCGCCGACTATAAAGATCAGCAGGAATCCAACCATGCAGAGAGCAAAATGACAGATCGTGCGGAACCAGAAGCTGCCTTCCGTCTCAAGCACACGCTCGGCAACCGCCGCAACAAAGGACACGCCCAGCACCATCCACATTATGCTGAACTTTGGGATCCAGCTTGTGCCGCCTCCAAGGTTGGTGACGTAACCGATAACGTAAAGAAGGGTGATAAGCACCGTATTGATAACGCAGGTCTGCGTAAGTATCTTTTTGACTAAATTTTTCATAGCTGAAAGCCGCTCCGAATACAACTTTTGTTCTTTCCGTTAATTGTACCACATCCGAAACTTTTTTTCAATAGTGCAAGTGCCCTCTTTGCAAAGTTTCACAAAATTTAACAAGTTTCACGCACTAATTTATCAAAGAAAGGTGTCATCAAGTCTTGTATTGTTTTTAATAATATGTTAAAATATAATGAAAGACTATATGTTTAAAGGATTTATTTAATTATGAAATACGTTTTTTCAGATAAGTTGGCTGCCATGAAGCCCTCAGCTATCCGTGAGATATTTAAGTCCCTTGCAGATCCCACCATCATCAGTTTTGCCGCAGGAAATCCCTCTCCGCTGTCCTTCCCTGCAGAGGCCTTCGGAAATCTTGCCGCTGAGATCTTCGAAAACGAGTCAACAGCCGCACTCCAGTACGGTACTACCGAGGGATACGCTCCCCTGATCCGCGATATTGACGAGAGGATCTCCGAAAAGTTCGGTATAAATCGCGAGGGGGATCAGACTCTCATCACCACCGGCGGTCAGCAGGGCATCGAGCTTGCATGCAAGGCTCTTTGTAACGAAGGGGACGCTGTCATTTGTGAAAATCCCACCTTCATCGGCGCACTGAACGCTTTCCGCTCCAACGGTGCCGAAACTGTTGGTGTTCCCCTAAACGATGACGGAATCGACACGGACAAGCTTGAAGAAGTCATAAGCGTTACACCTAACGCGAAGATCCTTTACCTCATTCCTACCTTCCACAATCCCGCGGGAATCACATCCACTCTCGAAAACAGAAAAAAGGTGTACGAGATCGCACTGAGACACAATCTCATCATCATTGAGGACAATCCCTACGGTGAGCTTCGTTTCTCAGGACGTGACGTGCCCACTATAAAATCCTTTGATACCGAGGGAATAGTTCTCTACTGCTCCTCCTTCTCAAAGATCCTCTCCGCAGGCATGAGAGTAGGCTTCATCCGCGGTCCCAAGGAGATCATTCAGAAGATGGTCATCGCAAAGCAGGTTGAGGACGTTCACACAAACCAGTTCTTCCAGATGCTCTGCCACAAGTTCATCACAAAGTACGATCTTGACGCTCACATCGCAGGCATCCGTGAACTTTACGGCAAAAAGTGCGCTCTTATGCTCCGCGAGCTTGACGCTAATATGCCAGGGGAAGTAAAATACACCCGTCCCGACGGCGGTCTCTTCATCTGGTGTACCCTTCCCGATCGTGTGGATGCTAAGGAATTCGTCCGTCTGGCACTTGAGAAAAAGGTAGCCGTTGTTCCCGGCGCTACCTTCAACGCGGATCCGGACGCTCCCTCACAGTCCTTCCGCCTGAACTATTCCATGCCCTCCGACGATGATATCGTCCGCGGCATTAAGGCTCTCGGCGAGGTTGCCGCTGAGCTGCTGAAGTAATATCACAAGCCCACTCGCTATACAAGTTATATGCAGCCAAGCGGCTGAATGGAGACAACTATGAATATTTAGCACGATATGAACCCCAAGTATATTACTCCCGAGAGTTTTTCCGCTGTGATCGAGATATCCAAGGGCAGCAAGCTCAAGTACGAGCTTGACAAAGAAACGGGAATCATGCGTCTTGACCGTATTCTGTATACATCTACGCACTATCCCGCAAACTACGGATTCCTGCCCCTTACATATGCAGAGGACAACGACCCTCTCGACGTTCTCGTTATATGCTCTGAGGCAATAAACAGCATGACTCTCGTACAGGTATATCCTATCGGAGTTATCAACATGATCGATTCGGGTATGCCCGACGAAAAAATCATCGCAATCCCCTTTTCTGACCCCAATTACAACATGTACAAGTCGGTATTCGATCTGCCTGAGCATATTTTCAACGAAATGAGCCACTTCTTCCAGGTATACAAGCAGCTCGAAGACAAACAGACCGCAGTTGATGCCCTTCAGGGACCGGATGAAGCCAAAAAGATCATCGCCCATTGCATCGAAAGATACCAGAAATCCTTTCGAGGAAAATAATCAAACGGAGACTTTATGTTTATAGACAAGATTAAAATTTATGTAAGAGCCGGCAACGGCGGCAACGGTGCCGTATCCTTCAGACGTGAGAAGTACGTTGCCAAGGGCGGTCCCGACGGTGGCGACGGCGGTAACGGAGGCAACGTCATCTTCAGATGTGACAGCTCTGCCAACACCCTTCTCGCCTTTAGATACAAGAGAAAATTCGCCGCTGAACACGGTACTGACGGAGCCGGAGCAAAGTTCCACGGTAAAAACGGCGAGGACGTTATAATCAAGGTACCTAAGGGTACGCTCATACGCGATCCCGAGACAAATAAGATCATCAAAGATATGTGCGATGACGAGGATTTCATCCTTTGCCGCGGCGGTCGTGGCGGTTGGGGAAACAAGCATTTTGCTACCCCCACAAGACAGATCCCCCGCTTTGCTAAGAACGGTCTTCCCGGTGAAGAAAAGGAAGTTCTTCTTGAACTGAAGATGATCGCTGACGTTGGCTTTGTGGGTCTTCCCTCTGCGGGAAAATCTTCTCTCCTTGCGGCAATTTCCGAAGCAAGACCGAAGATCGCAGACTACCATTTTACCACTCTTGAGCCCAGCCTCGGAGTAGTAAGCATCGGTGACGAAAAGGGCTTTGTGGCAGCTGACATCGCCGGGCATATCGAGGGTGGTTCCGAAGGACTTGGTCTCGGACACGTCTTCCTTCGTCACATCGAGCGTTGCCGTATGCTTATTCAGGTGGTAGACATCGCATCCACTGAGGGACGCACTCCCCTTGAAGATTTTACCGTAATTTCCGACGAGCTTGAGAAGTTCTCTCCCGAGCTTGCTTCTCGCCCGAGAATCATCGCCGCTAACAAGGCTGATCTCATGGTAAACGGAGAAGAAGAGTTCTGCGAGATCCCCGAAGTCTCCGAAGAAGCGGCTGAGCTTGAGGCTGAAGCGGCAAGACGCGGCTACGAAGTAGTTTATATCTCCGCAGGCTCAAGACTCAACTTAAAAACTCTCATCTCCAAGACCGCTCGTATTCTGGAGGAACTTCCCCCTATCCTCACCTACGAACCCGAATTCATTCCCGAAGCAGAAGTTGAAGACGAAATGTCCGGCGTTGAAGCTGTTACTATCACACGTGCTGACAACGCGGCGTTCATCGTCGAAGGCGAATGGGCTGAAAAGCTTGTCAACAGAGTCAACTTCAGCGATAAGGAATCCCTTATGTACTTCGAACGCTCCCTCATAAAGGGTGGTATCATCGACAGACTCAGAGATGCAGGCTGTGAAGAGGGTGACACCGTTTGCGTTTGCGGAATCGAATTCGATTTCATCGAGTAATAATGGACAATATATTTTTACATGATGCCGACTCACTCTCGCGACAGCTGGAGCGATGCGGCATCTGTTTTGCACGCCACTGTTTTATAACAAAACGGGAGGATAATTCTCTCGTTTCCTACAACAACACCCACGTCAATCACGAGCCTGACGAGCTTTGCCTTTTTATGCTTGATGAGTTCTCAGAGGACACTTGTGCAGTTACTTACACCCCTCTCCATGACGGGTATTACAGTTCTGTTTCGGATGGTGCGGTAAAAATTGAAGATTTTGAGTCTGCCGCTTACGCTGTGGATAGTTTTAAATCCTATCTGTTTGAGAAGTTGGGAGAGATATATTTCAGTCCCTCAGACAAGCTAAAATTCCACGCTGTTTTCACTGATAACATTAAGGTTTGTGTCAGCGGCAGAGACATGGTGGCGCTCACCAATTCCATATTCAAGCTTGAAGAATTCGTTCGCATGGCAAGACGGCGTGACAAGCATCGGGATGAGATAATCCGGACGGCAAACTCAGCAGAAGAGCCTGCGGTAAAACAGCATATTCAACTCGAAAGCGGAGTAGGCGGTTACGTCGGGCAAACCAAGCGGTATAATAAAGGGAAAAAGAAGTGAAAAGATATATTTCTTTGATTTTGGCAACATTTGTAATTATTTCTGTCCTCACTTTTGTTTCTTGCAGTGAAAGTAAAGGGTCAACTATCGAAAAGATAGAGTTCTGCAGAAAAGCAGATTATATTTTGACAGTAGGCGAAAGCGATACCGAGTACGTTTACGTAAAAACGGACGGTGGTTCTGCCCTTGAGGGAAGCATAATCTTCATCAGCGAAAACGATAACGTAGCGGATATTGAGGCTACATCCTTCTCTACAGCTCTCGTAGGGTATTCCGTCACGGCAAGGGGAGAGGGAGAAACCTTTATTTATGCGGTAAGCGCTGACGGCAACGTCTTTTCGGAGAAAATGAAGGTCACTGTTATTGAAAATGTTGAAACAAAGTTCGAATCGGATTCGGTGTCAGAAACTGAATCGGAGACCGAAACATCAACTGAAGCAACAACAGAGGCTGAGTCTGAACCAAAGCCAACAGAAAGCGAAACGACGAGAGAAATCTTCTTCGGGACAGCAACGCAAACCGTCCAAGTATATTATGACGAAACGGAAACCTCCTTCGAAGATACAACTCAGGTGTCTGAGACAACCACGGTATACGTAGAGCCCACGGAAGTTCCTACCGAAGAACCTGAAACCACCACTCAGTTAACGGAACGGACAACCGAGACGACTACCAAGGCTACAACAACCGCAGAAACCACAAAGGCAACTTCGAAGACCACCGCAAAGGACACGGAAGAGCCGAAAGAGATTATCTACATTATCAACACCAACTCAAAGAAGATCCACCGTCAAAGCTGTTATGCTGCGGCTCGGATCAAGGATGAAAATAGGGGAGAAGTCTCCTTTATTGATGATCTTTTGGCATCGGGTTACGAGTGGTGTAAGATTTGTAAGTGAGCTGTCGCATTAAGCGCCGAACAAAAACCACGGATTCAAATAAAAAACAAAGAAATCATAAAAATAACGGTTTTCAACTTTTATAAAGTTAAAATTCGCCCGCTTTCCTTTAAAACGGGCGAATTTTTTCATTTATATGTGGCTTTTTAGTCGCGTTTTCGCTCTCTGTCGTACCGAGTACGCCGACGAGAACGAAATCACGCCTTCTGCATCTTACTGCAACAGTTCACTTTACCTTACCATAAAGCTCGGGAAAAGGCGAGAGACTACGCTTCAAAATCCCGTTCATGTAGGCAATGGCCGTACCGTAGTTGGTCATAGGCACTCCTGCATCTGCGGCACATTTTGCACGGTAGGCAATCTCCCTCTCACTTAGCATACAGCCTCCGCAATGGATGACGAGGTCGTATTTTTCAAGGTTTTCGGGGAACTCTCCGCCGGAGCTGAATTCAAAGTTTATGTCTTCAACTCCCGTGTATTCCTTAATCCATCGAGGCAGCTTTACCGTGCCGATGTCCTCGCACTGCCTGTGATGAGTGCAACCTTCGCTGATAAGGACGAGACTTTGGCTTTTCAGTTTATCAATGGCGGTAGCACCAAACACCGCACCGTCAAGTATTCCCTTGTACGCCGCCATCAATATGGAGAATGATGTCAGGGGAACTTCCTCGGGGACTAAGTTTTTGACTTTTACGAACACCTGACTGTCGGTGACCACAAGTTTTGGACTTCCCTTAAGTGCGGCAAAGGTGGCAGGCAATTCCTCAGGCTGTGCAAAAATACAGATCGCATGGGAGTCAAGGACGTCTCTGAGTGTCTGCACCTGCGGAAGAATCATTCTTCCTTTGGGGGCGGATGAATCGATGGGGGTAACCAGCACAACGATATCGGACTTTGTCAGCTTATCTCCGATGATACGGCGGGTCGTATCCTTATGCTTTACAAGAGTCGCCAGCATTTCACGAAGCTCGTTAATATTTTCAAGAGTCACGGCACTTGTACATATCTCACGATTGGAAAGGTGCTCTCTTTTCACCACGTCTGACTTTGTATATACCGTAACGAAGGGAATTCCCTTTTTATTAAAGGCTTCTTCAAGCTCTCTCTCAAACTTGCCCCTTTCACTTTCACCGTCCACCACAAGGACCGCAATATCCGTTTTATTAAGGATTTTGTATGCTCTCTTGACCCTCAGCTCACCTACTTCACCCGAGTCGTCTATGCCGGGAGTGTCGATTATCACCACGGGACCCAGAGGAAGAAGCTCCATAGCCTTT
>JAZULS010000075.1:0-2754 GCA_045603205.1 Eubacteriales bacterium
GCTTGGCCTCCGACTTCCCCAAAAGGTGCAAAATGTACCGTGAGGGGATGTTTTTTCGCCCTCCCGAACTCTCACGCATGCGCAAACACCCGCTCCAGGTCGGAAGCCCGAGTCTCTTCGTCGAAAAATCGTTTATTTTACACAACAACCGCCCCTCAATACACCCGATTTTTAACGCTTCTATATCTCAATTTTTGTTGACAAATTATCTTCTATATGATAAAATATAGAGAAAGGTCGAATAGATAACAAAGCTCTGTTTTATCCGCTTTTCTGCAGGCGACGGCACTTTAGCCGTGCTTTTTACAGCAGGCGACCGTAAACTTTCCAAAAGGAGTAGGATCATGACAACAAAAATCAAAGCAAACATCGTCAAAACCGCGTCTGTACCGAAACTTGAAAGCTGTTTTTCAAAATTTGTTTCTGACCTCTCCATGTCAGGTATTTTCGGCGTGCAGGACACGTCTTCCTTTACTGTTTTTCCCGGTTTTTGCGATGTGCATGTGCATTTTCGTGAGCCGGGCTTTTCTTATAAAGAGACCATAAAAACAGGAAGTGCCGCAGCGGCAAGAGGAGGCTACAGTGCGGTGTGCACAATGCCCAATCTCTCCCCCGTTCCCGACACGGTGGCAAACATTGACGCTCAGCTTGACATCATTGCCCGCGACGCGGTGATAAACGTATATCCTTACGCTTCCATCACCATGGCAGAGCACGGCAAGGCTCTCGTTGACTTCGCGTCCCTCTCCGGCAAGGCCATCGCCTTCTCCGACGACGGTCGAGGCGTGCAGGACGAGGGTATGATGAGAGAAGCTATGGCGAGAGTCAAGGAAGCCGGCAAGATGGTAGTTGCTCACTGCGAGGTAAACGATCTGCTTCACGGCGGATACATCCACGCAGGAGACTACGCGGCAAAGCATTCTCACCGCGGGATCTGCTCTGAGAGCGAGTGGGTACAGGTGGAGCGGGACTTGAAGCTGGCGGACGAGATCGGTTGTCCCTACCACGTATGTCACATCTCCACGAAGGAAACCGTGTCCCTTATCAGAGACGCTAAGGCAAGCGGAGTTGACGTGACCTGCGAGACGGGTCCCCACTACCTTGTGCTTGATGACTCGAACCTCAGGGAAGAGGGACGCTTCAAAATGAATCCTCCCCTCAGAAGCAAGGCGGACAAGGAAGCTCTCATCGAAGGGATCCTCGACGGCACCATCGATATGATAGCCACGGACCACGCGCCCCACTCTGCAGAGGAAAAAGCAAGAGGTCTTGAAAAGAGCGCTTTCGGCATAGTAGGTCTTGAAACCGCTCTGCCCACGCTGAACACTCACCTTGTGAAAACGGGCATACTGACCTTAGAGGACGTAGTCCGTCTGATGGCGACAGCTCCCCGTGAAAGATTCGGCATCCCTATGGGAGAAGATCTCTCCGTATGGAATCTTGACGAAGAGTTCACAGTCGATCCCGCAGAGTTCCTCTCAATGGGAAAAGCGACTCCCTTCGAAGGGGACAAAATGTTCGGACGCTGTTATCTCACCGTGGCAGGCGGCAAGATCGTCTGGAAGGCATAATAAATTAGTTTAAAATAAAGTTTCAATATACAGGAGGCCAAAGATGGCAAAGAGAACAGATATCAAAAAGGTACTGATCATCGGCTCAGGTCCGATCATTATCGGTCAGGCTGCTGAGTTCGACTACGCAGGTACACAGGCTTGTCTCGCTCTCAAGGAAGAGGGATACGAGGTGGTGCTCTGCAACTCAAACCCTGCAACCATTATGACAGACACAACTATCGCAGACAAGGTCTACATGGAGCCCTTGACCCTTGAATATATCGCAAAGATCCTCCGCTACGAGCGCCCCGACGCTATCGTTCCCGGCATCGGCGGTCAGACAGGTCTCAACCTTGCAATGCAGCTTGAGAAGAAGGGCGTGCTCAAGGAGTGCGGCGTAGAGCTTCTCGGCACCAGCAGCGAAAGCATCGAGCGAGCAGAGGACCGCGAGCTGTTCAAGGAGCTTTGCCAGTCCATCGGGGAGCCCACCATCCCCTCCGAGATCACATACGACCTTGAAGAGGCTAAGGCTGCGGCTGCACGCATCGGTTACCCCGTAGTTCTCCGTCCTGCGTTTACCCTGGGTGGTACAGGCGGCGGATTTGCATACAGCGAAGAAGAGCTTATTGAAATCGGCATCAACGCCTTCAAGCTCTCCCCCGTTCACCAGGTTCTCATCGAAAAGAGCGTTAAGGGTTACAAGGAGATCGAGTTTGAGGTAATGCGTGACTCTAGTGACCACGCTATCACCATCTGCGGCATGGAAAACATCGACCCCGTCGGCGTTCACACCGGTGACTCCATCGTTGTTGCTCCTATCCTCACTCTCAGCGACCACGACAGACAGATGCTCCACGACAGCGCTAACAAGATCATTCGTGAGCTCAAGAACGAGGGTGGCTGTAACGTACAGTTCGCACTGAACCCCAACTCCAGCGAATACTACCTCATCGAGGTTAACCCCCGTGTTTCCCGTTCCTCCGCTCTCGCTTCCAAGGCAAGCGCATACCCCATTGCTAAGCTAACTGCCAAGCTCGCTGTAGCGATGACTCTCGGGGGTATCGCTATCGCCAACACAACTGCGGCTATTGAGCGACAGCTTGATTACGTTATCGCAAAGCTCCCCCGCTTCCCCTTCGACAAGTTCACAAGTGCATCCAACTCACTCGGAACACAGATGAAGGCTACCGGTAAGGTAATG
>JAZULS010000076.1:0-1810 GCA_045603205.1 Eubacteriales bacterium
GTAGGCACCATCTCAAACGCCGAAGTTGCACATTCGCTTCGCGAAGTGCGTCATGTCGCATCGCTCCATGCTTCTCGGAACAAGTTCCTCGCCTCGCTACGCTCACCTCCTTGGCTGCTTCTTTTCTTTTAGTTTCTCCGAAACAAAAGAAAAGGAAGAACAAACTTAATTTATATCCGTAGGGGAGAACTGTGTTCTCCCGTTTTTGTTTATAAAAAATCATTCCTCCTCTGTAGAATCGCACCCGCGTGTACGACCTGAATAAGCCTTCTCCTGTGGGAGAAGGGGGACCGCCTGCGGTGGATGAGGAGAAAAACGACGGATTTCCCACTCACGAACCGGATAACTCGTGAATCGACCCTGCGAAATGTCCCTTTTTCTCCCACAAAAATCATTGACTTTTTTGAAGATAAAAGGTATAATATTATATATATTTATGTTTATATTTATGTTTTCTCGTCTAATCGACGGCAGATTGGAGTTCCACTATGAAAGTTTCAAAATTGCTCGGACAGCGCTTTAAAAATGCCCCCTCCGATTGCGTTATCGAGAGCCACGCTCTCATGACCCGCGGCGGATATATGAAATATATGGCAAACGGCATCTATTCCCTCTATATGCCCACTAAACGTATCACCAGGAAGATCGAGGCTATCATCCGCGACGAAATGGATAAAGCTGACGGTCAGGAGGTTATGTTCCCCGTGGCGATGCCCGCATCTCTTTGGGAAGAGTCCGGCAGATACGACTCTATCGGAAGTGAGCTCGCTCGCTGGACCGACAGAAGCGGTAACAAGATGGTCCTCGGTATGACTCACGAGGAGGCGGCTGTTCACCTTGCTCGTAACACGGCAGAATCCTACGCTGACTATCCCTTTATGATCTACCAGATCCAGACAAAGTTCCGTGATGAACCCCGTGCAAGAGGCGGTCTTATCCGCGTTCGCGAGTTCACGATGAAGGACGCTTACTCCTTCCATACCTCTGAAGAAGATCTCGACGCTTACTACGACGTTCAGTTCAAGGCTTACGAAAATATCTTCCGCCGCGCAGGTGCCAAGAACGTGGTTGCCGTAAAGAGCGATTCCGGAATGATGGGTGGTAACGTTTCTCATGAATTTATGCTCCTTTCCGACATCGGAGAGGATACTATCGCTATCTGTCCCACCTGCGGCTACAGCGCGAATATGGAAGCCGCTGAGCTTGTGGTCGAAAACGAGGCTGTCGCTGCCTGCGACCTTGAAAAAGTCTCCACACCCGACTGCAAGACCATCGAAGATCTTGTAAAGTTCTTCGGCACATCCGAGAAAAACTTCTGTAAGGCAGTTGTCTATCAGAGAAACGCCGACGACAGCTACGTTGTAGTCTTCATCAGAGGCGATCTTGACGTAAACGAAACTAAGCTTCGCAACCACGTTAAGGCTGAGATCCATCCCGCCATCGTTACCGAAGACAGCGGTCTCGTTGCAGGATTCATCGGCCCCGTTGGTATCACCGACAAGGTTACCGTAGTGTTTGACGCTTCTCTCAAGGGTGCTGAAAACCTCGTTTGCGGTGCAAATGAAGCAGACTTCCACTTCAAGGGACTGAATATCATCCGTGATTGCGGTGACGTTCAGTACGTTGACGTAGCAAAGATCTACGAGGGTGCTATCTGTCCCGTTTGCGGCAAGCCCCACATCACTATCAACAAGGGTATCGAGATCGGTAACATTTTCAAGCTTGGTACAAAGTACACCAAGGCTATGGATATGACCTACCTTGACTCTGACGGCGTGGCTAAGAATCCCATTATGGGCTGCTATGGTAT
>JAZULS010000077.1:0-3804 GCA_045603205.1 Eubacteriales bacterium
ACATGGCTACGATCCGACTTACGTTGAGGAGCGCGCAGGCGAGGATACTCTCGTAACCTTCTCCGTAAACCGCGACGGTTCTACCTTCGAGATCGACGAGAACACAGTAAAGGCTGTTGAGCAGTATTACATCCAGAACCTTGAAAATGACGTTGTTATCTTAGAGGTCAACGCCGATCCTCTTAAGGAGTACACAGTAACTCTTAACGGTAAGGCTCTTACAAAGGATACCGACTATACCGTAACCGAGACCGGCGGCAACGGCGAGTGGATGAAGTACACCTACACCGTAAGCAAGGATCTCTTTGCTGCGGAGGGTGAGTACAAGCTCGTTGTTTCCTCCAAGGACAAGGTTGACAACGATGCGTTCAGCGACGTAAGAGACGCTACAGTTGCTTTCGTTGTAGACAGAACAGCTCCCGTTGTAACAGTTTCCGGTATCGATACCAACGGCAGATACCAGACCGAAAGCCAGCTCGTGACCATCATCCCCACAGACGACGGTGGTGAGCTTAAGACTCTCGTTGTTAATATGGTAGACGCAAACGGTAACGTGCTTAAGGAAGTTATCAATCTTGCAGGCGAAGAGCTCATGACAGCCCTTGAGGAAAACGGCGGTCAGCTCAAGTTCAACGTAGATCAGGGACTTTACCAGAACGTTCAGATCATCTGCAGCGACAGTGCTACAGATGCTTCCGAGGCGACAAACACCCTTGACACAACTGTAAGAAACGTATCCGTATCTACAAGCGCATTCATGATCTTCTGGGCTAACACATCCCTCCGTTGGGGCGTGATCGGCGGCGTCAGTGCAGTGATCCTCGCACTTGCCGTACTCATCGTTCTCAAGAAGAAGCGCAAGGAAGCATAAGTAACAGGTTTGTCAAGCGACTATTGTTTGCTCGATAAGACAATGTAACAAAGATAGCCCTGTTCAGAAATGGACAGGGCTGATTTGTTATGGCTCAATGTCAATAGTTGGGGTAAAGAAAAACTGAAAAAATAAAGATAACTGAAAACGAAATGAAAAAAAGATGTGTGAAGGCGAAGCCGAGCGCGTCTTTTTCACATTTCGGGCGAGGTCAGTTAGGGGGACAAAGAGTATTCTATTTCGGAAACGAGTAAAATTGGTTCTATAATAAAATAACTCGGCTATTACCCAAGTAATAACCGAGCTCACTCGACATCTTATCTGACAGGCGGCCTGCAAGCTGACGCTTACGATCCCCTACACTACGGTGTACTGTCCTCCGATGACCAATTCAATTTTTTATTATATCACAAAAACGAAGTTGTGTCAACGATACGTTTTGAATATTCATAGTTGTACTTTAATTGATTGCAATAATGATAGGATGGCATTGGTCGAGAAAGAACTACATAGGATAAATTTCCTGCCGAACGTTGCAATCTCAACGAATTTATGGTATAATATTACAAAATCTGTTGGGAGACTTACAAAAGATGCGAAAAACTTACTTTCAAGCGATAAAATTCACTCTGTTTTCCATTTCAGCGGGGGTAATTCAGGTCCTTTCTTTCACTCTCATGAACGAGCTGCTGGCTTGGAGATACTGGCCGTCCTACCTCATCGCGCTGATTCTGTCCGTGCTGTGGAATTTTACCTTCAACCGTCGGTTCACCTTCAAGTCTGCGGCTAATGTGCCCGTGGCTATGGCGAAGGTCTTCGGTTTTTACCTGGTTTTCACCCCCGTTTCAACATATCTCGGGCATCTGGCGGAAACCTTTGGCGTGAACGAGTACATTATCCTTGCTGTGACCATGATTTCTAACTTCGTTTTGGAGTTCCTTTTCTGCAAATTTGTGGTTTACCGCGGCAACGAAGACACTCTTACAGGGGAAAAATAAATATTTGGCGGGCGGAATCTGTTTTCGCCCGTTTTCTTTGATTTAACGCCTAACACAATTCGCCTCTACGTTTTTTATACAAGGAAAGTCGCTAAAAAATGCCCTCCCGCGTTCAACATCAAAAAAGGTACTTCCGCATGATGGAAGCACCTTTTTTATTTTACTCAATATTCAGCTTTTCGCCTTTCGTTACTCCGTTCCAGAGGCCTGCGTAGATTCCGTCCTTCGCAAGCAGCTCTTCGTGGTTGCCGCGCTCGGCGATACCTTCATCGGTGACCACGAGGATCTCGCCTGCGTTCTTGATGGTGGTCAGTCTGTGTGCTACCACGATGGTCGTCCTGCCGCGGCACAGCTCCTCGAGGCTTTGCTGGATCATCTGCTCAGAGGCGTTGTCGAGGGCGGAGGTTGCCTCGTCGAGAATGAGGATAGCGGGATTTTTGAGGAACACGCGGGCAATAGAGATCCTCTGCTTCTGTCCGCCGGAGAGCTTTACGCCCCTTTCGCCCACAACCGTATCAAAGCCCTTCTCAAGGCTCACGATATAATCGTAGATATTCGCCCGACGTGCCGCTTCTTCTACGTTCTCACGGGTAGCTTCGGGACATCCGTAAGCGATATTCTCGTAAATCGTAGCGTTAAAGAGGAACACGTCCTGCGCTACAATGCCGATGTTCCGTCTGAGGGAGGCGATAGAGAGGTTTTCCACGTTCACGCCGTCAACCTTGACTTCTCCCTCTTTGACCCTGTAGAAACGTGGGATTAGGTGGCAGATAGTAGTTTTTCCGCCGCCGGAGGGACCCACGAGAGCGAGAGTTTTGCCCTTTTCCACCTTGAAACTGAGGTTTTTGAGGATGTCAGCGCTGTCCTCGTAGGAGAAAGTGACGTTATTGAACTCGATCTCGCCCTCAGCCACGCCCAGATCCACAGCGTCGGGGGCGTCGGACTCAACGGGATAGTCCATGATCTCAAGGAATCGCTCGAAACCGGTCATGCCGTTCTGATACTGCTCGATGAATCCGATGAGACGTCGCACAGGGTTCATAAATATGCCCACGTAAAGGACGAAGGCGGTAAAGTCGGCGATGGTGATCTTGCCGAAGATGCAGAACAGACCGCCTGTGAGATAAAGGATAACGTTCAAGAAGTCGCCGATGAAGGTGGTGCCGCACACGAAGTCCGCCATGACCCTGTAGGCTTTCCTGCGGACCTTTACAAAACGGGAGTTACCCTCGTTGAAGCGGCGGTTTTCGTGCTCCGCGTTGGTGTACGCCTTGGAGACTCTGATTCCGGAGATGCTGTTCTCAAGGGAAGCGTTGATCTCACCGATCTCCACGCGGGACTCCTTGAAGGCTTCGTTCATTTTCAGTCTCTTTTTAGCGGCGAAGATGACCATGATGGGAATGAAGGCGAATACGATCAGAGCCAGCGGCAGGTAGATGGTTGCCATCATTACGAAGGCGCCCACGAGAAGGATCACGGAGAGGAACAGGTCCTCGGGGCCGTGGTGAGCCAGCTCGGAGATGTCCATAAGGTCGCTGATGATACGGGACATGATGGTTCCGGTTTTGTTGTTGTCGAAATAGGTGAGGGGGAGCTTCTGCAGATGCGCAAAAACGTCGCGGCGCATGTCAGCCTGCATTCGAACGCCCACCACGTGACCGTAGTAGTTGACGAAGTGGTTGAGAGCGGTCTTGGCTACGTAGATGACAACGAGGATCACCGCCCAGACGACGAGGAGCCTTAATTTGCCGTTCGGAATGTAGTCGCCTAACATGGAACGGGTTATCATGGGGTAGAAAAGGTCGCACACTGCAAGTAACAGTGCGCACAGCATATCAAGAATAAATATCTTCATATGCGGACGGTAGTATTTGGCGAATCTTTTGATCATACTTTCACTTCCTTTGTGTAATTTTTTCTTTTTTTATAAAATCA
>JAZULS010000078.1:0-7888 GCA_045603205.1 Eubacteriales bacterium
GGTCAAGGAGTGGAACTCCTTGTCGACCTCCGCAGAGGTCGAAATCCCTTTTTCAGGAGGGACGTACCTTGAGAAACGCTCTACTTTCTTTGGGAAAGTAGGCAAAAAACTTTAAACTCAGGGAGTTTAGGTAAGTATCTACGCTACCTTGAGGGATAGCCAAAAGCTATAGCTATCTAAATGGCTATCCACCCATGACTTTTTTGTTCAAAAGTTTTTGCGGAGCTTTTTTCAAAAAGCGACCGTATCCCCTTACGCCTCGAGGCTTCTGAGGAACTTAACGGACTCAGTCATCATCTCATCCATCTTAGCGTCGTCAGCGCCACCGGAAAGGTCACGCCATACCTTGATAGCATCGCCAACCTCACCCTTGTCAAGAAGGAAGGGCTCCATAACTACCATACCCTTGTAGTTAATATCCTTGAGAGCCTGTGCGATCTCTGCCCAGGGCATATTTCTGCCTGTGCCGGGAAGCTTACGGTTAGCTTCACCAACGTGAACGTGAGCAACCATATCACCTGCGAGACGGAATGCGTCGCCGATGTTGTCTTCCTCAATGTTCATGTGGAAGGTGTCGAGAAGGAGCTTAACGGAGTTCTTGCCAACGTCAGCACAGAACTTGAGGCCTTCCTCAACGGTATTGAGGATGCAGGACTCGAATCTGTTAAGGATCTCGAGAGCGATAGTGAGGCCGAGTTTGTCAGCGTGGTCGCCAACCTGCTTCATACCCTCAACAGCACGTGCCCAAGGAGCTTCCTTGTCGATGTCAGCGAAATCATAGGGCCAGTGGTTGTAGCAAGCACCGATGAGGATCTTGCAATCGAGCTTAACCATCTGGTCGAGGATGCCGCAGAGGAACTCTACGCCTGCACGTCTTACTTCGGGGTCTGCGCTGGAGATGTCCTTGTCCTTCGGAGGGCCGAGGTTTGCGGAGATCTCAAGTCCCAGGTCCTTTGCTGTTACGCGAAGCTCCTCAAGCTCAGCGTCGCTCATGTTAAGAAGGTCGCCTGCGCCAACCTCGAGGATATCGAGGCCGCAAGCCTTTGCTCTCTTGCAGAGCTCGATGTAATCTACGCTCCAGGTTCTTCCCCAGTAAGCAAAATGGGTTCCAATTCTCATAATTATATCCTTTCCGCCGTGTGTCATTTTCGCACACGAGCCACCGGTAGTCCGGTTAATTTACTGAAAATAAAATTTGTTCTCTCCCGGGAGACTCAGAACGAGCTGACAGCCGCGAAGCATTTTTTGAATATTTCCTCGGGGCAAAGCTTGTTCATGTAGATGATCTCGTGTCTGCCTTCTTCGAATGCCCAGACTCCGTCACCTCTGATACGGGGAGCTGTAATGATCTCAAGGTCGAAGAACTCGGGAGTGTCAAGCAGTGCGGGAGCCGCGATGTCCCAGAAAATGTGCCACCAATCCTCATCCTTGCCAAGGCCGTATCTCTCGGGGAGAGTCTCGCGGAAGAAGACAGATGCAGGGGAGTCGCCGGTGATCATCTTTATTTCGGGCTCTTTGCCGTAGAGTGCCTGTGTTCCGCGGGTCTTGTCTTCACTCAGGGCAGGGAGAAGTACGTAATTGACACCGCTGTTGAGAACGTAACGTCCTGCGAAGGGGTCCTGAGCATAGTTGAACTCAGCTGCGGGGTCCATGGCGGGGTCGTTTCCTCCGAGCCAGACAACGCAGAGCTTCTCCTTGATAGAGGGATCAAGCATGAGTGCGGAAGCTACGTTTGTGATCGCACCGATAGAGAGAACGTATAACGTTTCGTCAGAGGCGTGAGCTTCTCTTATGATGTTGAGGGCGGCTTCGGATGCCTCGGGAGCGCCTTCAGCGTCCTCGTTCAGGGGTTCGGAGTTGCCCTTGAATACGGGAACGTCGCCTGTCTTGCCCATTACGTCGAGGACCTTGATGATCTCGTAGTAACTCTTTTCCATACCGTCTGCGAATCCGTTGCAGTTGTAGTTGTTGAAGAGTGCGGCATTAATTCCGATGAGGTTGATCTTGCTTGATGCCATACAGTAAGCGATGGCGTACTGGTCGTCCATCTCGTTGTAAGCATCGGTGTCAAGGATCACTCGTTTTACTCGGTCAGAGCGAATATCAGCCAAAATTTCTTTGATGTTCATTATGAAATCACCTTTCTTGAAGACCATAATTATCTCTTTCTATTATTATATAACAAATTCGCATTTTTTTCAATAGGAGAGGGGCTGATTTGTGTGTGCGGAAGCGGACTTTTTAAAAAATATTCCCTCGGATAAAGCAATAATTTCTTCCTCTCTCCCATTTCCGTGAATATTTGTGAACACGTGGTACAAAATAATACCGTAAACCAAAAAGGAAGGTCAAAAACTATGTTTACAAAAAGGAAATCAAGCATTACTCTTATTATTTTGTCCATTTTAACTCTGCTTTCTCTGGCGATCTCAGCCCTTGCGGCTCCTATGGACGGAGTCGGAGAGGCGGCACAGGGCGTAGGAAATGCTGCGGGAAACGTAGCCGAGGGAGTAGGCGACGCCGCAGGAAACGTAGCAGAAGGCGTGGGAAATGCGGCAAGTGACGCGGCACAGGGCGTGGGCGACGCAGTAAGCGACGTTCTCGACGGCAAGGATGACAGAGAACCCACTCCTTACAAGGGAGACACCTCCGACGGTAACGTTGAGGGCAACGCGGAAAACGGCGTGGTAGGCGATAGCAGCGACAACAAAGACACTACAGGCAAGGACGAGTCCGGCAAAGACACCACAGGCAAGGATACCACGGGCAAAAACGATAAGGACCCTGCAGGCGGCGGTTCGGCAGAGGGTAGCGGCGCGTCCGGCGGCGGAGACTCTGCAAATAATAATGATGACGGCGGCGGATTCGGCATGACGGGCATCATTATCACCCTTATCGTCATCGCCGTTATCGTGGTGGTGATCGTGGCTCTGCTTCCCAAGAGATAAGGTGGAAATGAAAAGACTGACAGCCGCTATTTTGCTTCTCGCCATGTCCCTGTGCCTCCAAAGCTGCGGCGGAATGTTCCGTGAAAATCCGCCGGAAACGGAGGGCGGCACGGTCCCCGTGGCTCTGCAGGTAATGGACGACGAGGATGTGTCTCTGATGGCGCGACTTGTTGCCGCGGAGGCAGGGGGGATGCCCTATAAAACTCAGGTGTGTCTTGCGGCGATGATACTGAACAGGCTCTCGGATCCTGCCTTTCCCGATGCCATAAGGGATATTGTCTATAACTCCTCGGATTTCGAGTCGGTGAAGCGTGACCTTGTCAGCGCCCATCCCGACGGAAACGAGGACACACCTAAATACAAAATAGCCCTTCGCGCCGTGAAGGAAGCCCTTGAGGGAGAGGATCCCACACACGGAGCGTTATATTTCTCGAGAGTCGGAAGCGCTGATATGTTCGTGTCCGGCGGCTACGAATGCGGCGGCATGATATTCGGTAAATAAGGGCGACGGTGCCGCTCGGAAGGATCGGGGGGCACGTACATGAGAGGCACGGGGGAAGACCCTGCCGAATATAATAAAAGAAGCAGGGCGTATAGCTCTGCAGGAAGTAGATCAAAACGGATTTAAGGGGAGCTTCCCCTGTGTGGAAAGGAATGAGTTAAGACGTGAACATCAGGCGCGGCGACATTTATTACGCCGATCTCAGCCCCGTGGTAGGAAGCGAGCAGGGCGGACTCAGACCGGTGCTTATAGTGCAAAACGACGTGGGAAACAAATACAGTCCCACGGTGATCGCGGCGGCGATAACGAGCAAAATGGGCAAGACCCGCCTGCCGACGCACATTGATATATACGCTGACAAGGTGGGTCTTGCCAAGGATTCCGTGATACTTCTTGAACAGATAAGGACCATCGACAAGCGTCGCCTTGGGGAACGGATGGGACATTTGGACGACGAGATTATGGGAGAAGTAAATCACGCCATATCCGTAAGTTTTGGTCTTGGCGGAGAGGCGGAAGGAAGTGCAACGTAAAAATGAGGTGCCGCAGCACCTCATTTTTATTGTGAAGATTGTACCCTACAAGGTAGGCAACACCGCCTCGTCAAACCCATGGGCTGCCACGCAGGATCGTCCCCTACGGAGACGCGGACATTCGTTTTTTTGTAAGGCGGGGGCTTGTCTCCCGCCGCAGACGTAGGGATTAAATCCAACATAACGGGAGGAGTAAACCCCTCCCCTGCCGAGGTTTGTACGTTTGGACGTGCGGCGACATCAATATCGTGCGGTGAAAAATCCAACGTAACGGGCGATCACAGATCGCCCCTACAAAGAAACCAACCGTTCACCTTCTCAGGCGAAGCCTGCCCACGGTAAGACGAAACGATATGGCAACGCACGAAACGTTATTTATTGCCAATGCGGCACATTTTTCTGAATTGTGGGGTATGAGGTTCATATAGATTCGATGTCCCCATTGCAGGAGCCGAAACACAGCAGTGCGTTCACGCCTGCGGATGATATAGGTGCCGCGGGGGGTGATGCTTCTGAAGGGGGGCTTGCCCCCATATTGAATGCTTTTTTAGTGCAGTTTTTTTCACGAATAAAATTGCGTATAATCGAATCACGTTGGGTTTATATCAAACAAAACGGGAGGACAGGGGCCCCTCCCCTACCGAGGTTTGTACGTTTGGACGTGCGGCGGACATCAATTTTGTTGGGCGATAAATTAACGCAACGGGCGTACAAAAGAATCCGCCCCTACGAGGCTTCAATATCGTGTTGAAATCTCGTGGGAAAATAAAAACAAAGGACTGTCGTTTGGTGACAGTCCCTTGAACTTTAAATTCTTATCCGAAATATTTGTCAACTCCGTCAACGAGACCGTCAACGAAACTCTCGCGCCAATCCTCATCAAGGATGTTCTCAGCCTCTGCCTTGTTGGAAGCGAAGCCTATCTCCACCAGAGCCGAGGGCATATCCGTGTGCTTTGTCACAATATAGGCGTCGTCAAAGGAGAGAGCAAAGCCTGAGGCACGCTGATCCTTCACCTTTGTCATGATCCCTTCCGTCAAAGCTGTAACAAAAGCGCCGGACTGCTCTGTGTAATTATTGTTGCTGCAGTAGTATATTCTCGTACCGGACACGTCAGCATTTGCAGGGAAATTGTCGATGTGGAGGGAGATGAACAGGTCTATGTAAGTCTCTCTGTGGAGCACGTTTGCCCATACCGTTCTGTTGTACGCGGCGAATCTGCCGTCATCCACGATCTTGTCGGGCTTGTAGGTCATTCCCAGAGAGTTTGCCGCGGCGATAACCTCTTCAGCGGTGACGTATTTGTCCTCCGTATGAAGCATGATCACTCTGTATCCCTCAGCCTCCAGCTTTTTCGCCAGAAGATCGGCATACTCCGCAACGATGTCTCTTTCGTATGCTCCGTTAAGGTGCTCTGTGGTGCATCCGGGGTCAACGTAGCCGTGGCCTGCGTCAATGCAGATGGTTTTGGGGGCGCCCGGCTCGGGAGCGGGGATCACCGGCGGTACGAGAGTCTGAAATTCTGTGGTTACGGTGGTCTCGGGAACTGTAACTTCTTCCGTGGTTACGGTAGTCTCCGTGGGTTCGGCGGTCTCGGTGGATTCTATAGTCTCCGTGGGATTGACAGAGTCTGTTTTATCCTCGGTATCAACGGACGGGGTGGGGTCCTTTGAGTCTTCCGCGGACTGCAGGCTGCCCTTTTCGGTTTCGGGTTCACTTGTGCTTTCGGTGGCAGGACGTGTCACAACTGTGGCGGGACGCACCAGACCGCAGGAAGCAAGGGTGAAGGTGAAAAGGATGCAAAGCAAAATGGCAAAACTCTTTTTTATCATTGATATGTACCTCTTTCGGACGAAAAAAGTCGATGAAAACCATAAGTGTATACTTACATTATATATTTTGCCTGCCGTAAATGCAAGTACCAATGGCGAAACTGATAAAAATTCCCACGTTTACGTTATTTTGCACAGTTTCCGAGCGCCCAAATTGTAAATATTCATAAAAATATAAAATTATAATTGCAAAAACGAAAACTTGTGGTATAATGTCTGTGTTGCACCTTAATTAAGTTGAAAACGAGGGCAATACAGCATATTTCTAAATTTGAAAGGCGGACACCCATGGCAACTAAAACACATCTTGCGGCAAAGGCGCAGGACTCCTCCAAAATCAAAAAAATCATTATCGGAGCAGCGGTTATACTGGCAATCGCTCTGGTTATCGGACTCAACGTCTACAATATTATTGAAGACTCCGGCTTTTTCCAGCGTAAAGTAGTCGCTGTTGAAAGCGAAAACTATACTCTCACCGTTGCTGACATGCAGTATTACTACGGTACACAGTATCAGAATTTCGTGAACACCTGGTCAAGCTACGGACTTGACATTTCCAGCTACATCGACTCCACAAAGTCCCTCAAGGCTCAGAATTGTACTTTCTCCAGCGGTCAGACTTGGTTTGAGTACTTTATGACCGGCGCCAAGAGCTACGCTACAGAGCTTCTTTCTCTCTGTGAGGCGGCAAAGTCTGAGGGTCTCGCTCTCGATGATGCAGACTACAAGACTATCACAGACACTATGGCATCCCTCGACGAGACTGCAAAGAAGGCAGGCTACTCTACAAAGAACTACATCAGCATGATGTACGGCGCAGGCGTTACCGTTGACACCATCAAGACTTCTATGGAGCTCGAGCTTCTTGCAGGCAAGTACACAGACAAGTACGTTGACGCGGCTGACGTAAGCGACAAGGTTCTTGAAGAAACATACAAGAAGGATCCCGACAAGTACGACACCGTTGATTATATCGCATTTACCTTCGACTACAACGATCTTCTCGAAGATGACAAGAAGACCGACGATAAGAAGGATGACGATAAGAAGGATGACGATAAGAAGCTGACTAAGGAAGAGGCTATCGCCATCGCAAAGGAAGCGGCAAAGAGACTTGCAAAGTCTAAGGACGTTGACAGCTTCAACAAGAACCTGAAGAAGTATCTCGTAGATCGCCTTGGATACACCGAAGAGGAGGCAGACAAGGAGATCAAGGACGGCACATACGTTCTCGAGGACGTTACTTACGACAAGGACGACGCTGTAGTTGCATGGGCGTTCCAGGCTAAGAAGGGCGACGTTAAGAACATCGCAGAGCCGGAAGAGCACAAGCACAGCGCTGATGAGGACGAGCACACTCACGAAAACCTCGAGGACGTTTACACCGTTGCTATCCTCACAAGAGCGAGAGGCCGCGACGAGAGCGTATCTGCCAGAGACGTTCGCCACATCCTCTTCAAGAATACAACCTATACTGACGACGCTAAGGTTAAGGAAGTATACAACAAGTGGGTTGCTGACGGCGCGAAGATCGCTGACTTTGAAGCTCTCGCTGCTGAATACTCCGAGGATCCGGGTTCAAGCGAGAACGGCGGTCTTTACGAGGGCGTGACCGAGGGTCAGATGGTTGAAGAGTTCAACGACTGGCTCTTCGACGAAAAGAGAGTAGTGGGCGACCACGCTATCGTTGAGTCTAAGGATTTTGGCTGGCACATCATGTACTACGCAGGCGGTGTTGAAGGCTGGAAGTCTCAGATCACAAACGAGATTCAGGAGAAGGCATACCAGGTTGCATTCGACGCGGCTATCGACGCCCACAACGTAACCGTTCACTCCGAGGCTCTCGATAAGGTTGACGGCTGAGTTTAATTATAGCGAAACATTAAGGCACATTTCGAAAGGAATGTGCTTTTTTGTGCGGAAGTGGAGTTCGTTTCGGTAGGGCGGGGGCCCCTCCCATACCATGATTTGGAAGTGCGGCGGACATCAATTTTGTTGGGCGATAAATTAACGCAACGGGCGTACAAAAGAATCCGCCCCTACGAGGCTTCAATATCGTGTTGAAATCTCGTG
>JAZULS010000079.1:0-14016 GCA_045603205.1 Eubacteriales bacterium
CAGCCTTTGCTCTCTCAAGCATAGCCTTCAGGTGGTCGATGTGGCTGTGTACGTTACCGTCGGAGAAAAGTCCGATAAAGTGGAGCGTGCCCTGACCCTTTACTCTGCCTGTGAGAGTGGTCCAAGTCTCGGAATTGAAGATCTTTTCGGACTCGATGCTCTGAGAAACAAGCTTTGCACCCTGAGCGAACACCTGACCGCTGCCGAGAGCGTTGTGTCCTACCTCGGAGTTACCCATATCGTCATCCGTGGGAAGTCCTACTGCCGTACCGTGAGCCTTGAGGCTTACTGTGGGGTATTCCTTCATGATTCTGTCAAGGTTGGGGGTTCTTGCAAGTGCTACTGCGTTTGCTTCGTTTGCGGGAGCCAGACCCACGCCGTCCATAACGATAGTGAGAACGGGTCTGTTCTTCTTAGCGCCGTTTACTTCTTTAAGTGTCATAATATTTATATTCCCTTCTGCATTGTATGCATATATTTCTTACCACAAGATAGTATATACCAAAATTGTGAACATTTTTTGACTTATCGACTATTTTCCCATTACTTACGACGATTTTATCAAGTCGTACAAATTTATTATGTTAACGCCCGCTTCAGTAGCATATTTGACAGTATAGGCGGTGCCACCGGTGCCTGAATTATTGTAGTAGGTTATACAGGCGGAGCTCATATCCGCCATCGTCCTGTTTCGCAGGTGCATACAACCGGAGGTATAGGTCTCTGAGGAGTATATCACCTCGTCTGCAAGACCCTTGATACGCTGATAAAGGGAGATGTCGTAGGTGCTTCTCCACCTCATGGTCTGGTCTCTGCAGGGGAGCACAAGGACGAGCTCAATTTCGGGGTATTTCTTCTTCGCCACGATCACACGGCAAGCGGCAACGGTGTCAAAGCCAACAGCCCCACCGCAGACGAATCTTTTGTATCCTTTTTCAATAAGGTCCGCCACAGCACGGTCTATATCTTCCGTGAGACGATCCATACCGTTTTTCACAATGGTACGGTGTCCCGTGAAAAAACAGGTGGCGTTTCTCTTTTCTTCCACCGAATTCTCCCCCTTTACATGTTTTTCCTGTACACTTTTACGTCCTTCGCCGAGGGAAGAACGTATTGACACCGACTTTCCCATGTGCTATACTCAAATTATCATTGATGCAAAAACACTCAGGAGGTGCCGGATGAAGATAAATATTTCAACGGGAGACAAGGATCTCGACAGTCTTCTGACAGATTTCACGTCGCCATACCTTGGAATAGGCACCCACAGCGTATCTATCGTCGGTGACTCCTGTACAAAACTTCCCACCGCCGATCACATTATCATGATATGCGACGGTGACAAGGTGCAAAACAGTGCCTCAGACGCCGCAAACGTAGTTTTTCTCCGCCGTCCTCTGTCTCTTGCCGCGCTGAAGCGCGCTCTTTTTGAAGTCCCGCACATAGCCGAGGCATCTGTGCCTGCAAGGGAGACGTTTTTCTACGACAAAGAAGTTAGGCTTTTGTCAAAAGATGAGTGCTCCGTCACTCTCACAGCCAAAGAAGCTGAGATTTTCGAGCTTCTTTTAGCTTCCCGCGGCACGCCCGTTTCGAGAGACACTCTAAACGAGGCTTTCCCCGACAAAAACGGCAAATCCAACGCCGTAGACGTGTACATAAGCTACCTGAGGCGAAAGCTTTCACGCATATTCGGAGAAGGTGTTCTCACAAGTGTCCGAGGATTTGGCTACGTGCTGAAAATTTAAATTATACTCCGCGGAAGACCCCGCGGAGCTTTTGTTTTATTAAAAAGTTGCGGTATAATCTCTGTCCACGGTGACTACGGTAAAATAGCCCGAGTCTAACTTTTTGACTTCTGCGTCAATATCTTCGCAGATCTCCGTTTCGGTCTTTTTAAGGTCGTAGGGGACCACCACGTCGAAGATAAGATTGGTCCGTAAAACGCCGAAAACAACGCGGAAATCATGGATCGACAGGGGTTTTCCGTACTTCTCCGAAAGGTGAGCGATGACTGACTTCACGCATTCGCGAAGCTCAGTTACACGCTCGTCGCCTGTGCAAACGGGATCCAGATGGATAACGAGGTTTATGTCCATATCCTTTTTTATCTCGACCTCAATGGCGTCGATCTTCTCGTGGCTGATAAGCACGTCCTCTTCCGCGTCAACCTCCACGTGGACGGAGGCAAAAAAGCGACCCTCGCCGTAGTTGTGCATGATGAGGTCGTGAATACCGAGGACACCTTCGTAGTTTTTCAGTCTGTCCGTGAGTTTTTCCACAATATCCGGGTCGGGAGCCACTCCGAGAAGGGTGTCCGAGGACTCTTTGATAAGTTTTAGACCCATGCAGAAAATGTAAGCAGCAATAACGCAGCCGAGAACACCGTCTGTCTTGGGACCTGTTACTGTTGACAGCAAAATTCCCACGATAACAGCCACCGTCGCCACCACGTCACCGATGCAGTCCATGGCGGTCGCACCGAGAGAAGCGGAGGATATACGCTTTCCCACACGGTTGAAGAAGATGGCAAGTCCAAGCTTCAGCAGAACGGAAACGCCCATGATGACAAGAGCCACTGTGCCGTAGGATGTGCCGCCCTCACCGCTTCTTATGCTGTCTATGGAGCTTCGGAACAGCTCAATACCGAGCATGGTTACGATTATGGAGATAAACAGACTGGAGAGATACTCAAATCTCGCGTGTCCGTAGGGATGCTCCTTATCCGCAGGTTTTCCCGAGAGAATGTAGCTAACCATAACGATGACGGAAGATCCGGCGTCGGACAGGTTGTTTGCGGCGTCTGCGATGATGGCAACGCTTCCCGAAAGAAGTCCCGCCGCAAGCTTTGAGGCAAAGAGGATAAGATTCACGACGATACCCACGATACCGGCGTCTCTTCCGATCTTCACTCTCTCCTTCTGGGTATATTCTTTTACGGTTTTATTCATGTCCTGTGCTTAATCCTGATAATTTTTCAGGGCGGGAGCTATGAGATATTCCGCGTAAGGCAGACTAAGGATCCAATCGCAAAGCACGTGCCACTCGTTAAGTTTATGGGCGTGGCGTGCGTTGTAGATGTTGATAAGGTTCTCGTAGTTGAGAGTCACCGTACGCATCTGATTGTAACTGGAGGGGAGAAGCTGGATCATGTCGTGCCAGTAGGACTTTTCCTTGGTCTCCACGAACTTTACTCTCGCACTCTCAAGGCACTCAATCACGGAATCAAGGCAGGCAAGAGCTGTTTCAGACATCTTATCGTGGCTGAAATCCTCTCTTTCAAAGGGCTTTGAGTGGATCTTGTGCATGGTGCTTGTGGAATTGGCAACGGTAGCGATCTTATAGGTGTCAAACTCCTTCCACCAATAAAGGGGAGCTGTAATGTCAACGGAAACAAAGATCTGCCTGATAAACTTTCTGTGATCGGTACCCGCGCAAACGAGTCTGCGACCGAATTCAAGGTCAGCCTGCCCCATCACAAATTTTCCCGATTCATCGTAGTAGCTGTCGCTCTTCGCCCAGCTGTTCATGGGGTTTCTGGCGCCTCTGATAGCGTTATCAAAGTTCATTGCAACGCCTCTTTCAACTTTTAACATAGTGCCTCCGTAAAAATCTGTATTTCTCTCTAAAGTATACCACAAACCGCCTCTCAAGTAAATAGATTTTTTCACAGCTTCTCTTTTTTGTGTGAAATAATACTGTTTACTTTACGGGAATATTATGATATAATATTTTATGTATGGTTTTTAATCCCTAAAGCGGCGTAACCTTCCGCTTTTATCCCCACTAAAACAACGGAGATCAATATGAACATACTCGTTTTTCACGTCGGTGACACCATTGAAATGAAAAAGCAGCATCCCTGCGGCTCAAAGCTTTTTAAGGTTGCAAGAGTCGGCTCCGACGTTCGCATAATCTGCTCGGGATGTGGCAGAGACTTGACCCTTCCCCGAGAAAAATTGGAAAAAGCAATCAAAAAGATACACCCCGCCGAAGAAGCAAGCGTTTGACCGACGAGAACGCAAATTCACACCCAAGGAGTTAACCGTGACACACGAAGAAGAAATCATCATCACCCCTCATGAGGAGGAATACATCTCGTCAGACTTTGAAAGTGACGAAGAGTTTGAACAGTATTTTGAAGAAAAAAAGGCATCAATGAAGAAGGGCTCCCTCAGGCAGTGGCTTTTCGGGAAGAAATATCTCGGATTCTGCTTCCTTGCTCCCTTCGCGCTGATGGCGCTGATTTACGTTGCCTTTGGCGTGTGGCCCGTGTCTGAGCATTCCGCGCTGGTGCTTGACCTTAACGCTCAGTACGTTTACTACATCGAAAAGTTCCGCGCAATCCTATCTGAGGGCGGAAGTTTTCTCTATACCTTCGAACGTGCGCTGGGCGGCGAATTTATGGGAATCTTCGCTTACTACCTTGCCAGCCCCTTCAATCTTATCACCCTTCTCTTCCCCAAGGAGCTTATGACCGAGGCTGTGCTGACTATCCTCCTTGCAAAGTGCGGTGCCTGCGGACTTACCTTCGGCATCTTCCTTCACGGTACGAGAGAAAAGCGCCGTCCCGTGGCAAATCTCATTTTCTCCACCATGTACGCTCTTTCTGCTTTCGCGGTAGTTATGCAGAGCAACCTTATGTGGACGGACAACCTCATTTGCTTCCCACTGATCCTTCTCGGTATCGACAGACTGATAAAATACGGCAAGTTCAAGACCTACACCGTATTTTTAGCTCTTGCCGTTTTCTCTAACTTCTACATTGGTTACATGACCTGCCTTTTCGTGGCGATATACTTCTTCATCAGATACTTCTCCATGTCGAAGGAAGAGAGAAATCCGCTCAGAGCAAGACTTCACTTCCCGAAGACTCTCGGACGCGTGCTCTTCTTCTCCATCATCGCCGTTATGATCGCGGCTGTGGTGATCCTTTGTGCTTACTACTCCCTCACCTTCGGCAAGCTTGAGTTTTCCGAGCCCGACTATAAAGCTGAGCAGCTCTTCGACTTTGCAGATCTGCTCTCCAAATTCTATTTCGGCTCCTATGACACGGTTCGTCCCACAGGCTCTCCCTTCCTCTACGCAGGAATGCTGATGACTCTCCTTGCTCCCCTTTATTTCATCGCTCCCTCTATCCCCTCCCGTAAAAAGGTGGGCGTAGGTATCCTTATGGCGATCTTCGTGGTCAGCTTCAACCTTACCACGGCGGATCTTATCTGGCACGGTTTCCAGCGTCCCAACTGGCTCAATGCACGTTTTGCTTATATGTTCGTTGCCATTGCTCTCGTTATGGCTTACGAGGTTCTTATCAGGCTTTCGGAAATTGGTTACAAAAAAGTCGTAGTGTCCGGTGGTGTTTCGGTGCTCATTCTCGCTGTCCTTCAGAAGTTTGAGCTTGAAAATATGCCCGATCTTCTCTGCGTATGGGCGTCCATCGGCTTTATACTCATTTACCTCATCGCTCTGAGATTCACTCACGTCAAAACCTCCCGCACCTACGTTACCGTCACCTCCGTGGTACTTGCCCTTATCGTTTCCGTAGAGATGTTCGCGGCAGGTGTTGCAAACGTTTACGCTCTGGACGACGATGTGCTTTACTCCACCCGTGAGTCCTACCGTACCTTCCTTGACAAGTGCTACAGTGCCACTGAGTACGTTGACGAGAATGCGGAAGGCTTCTACAGAGAAGAAAAGCTTGAGCACCGCAAGACTAACGACAACTTTGCGTTAGGTATAAAGGGACTTTCCAACTCCACCTCCACCCTGAACGCCGGCGTTATCGATCTTTTAAACAGACTGGGCTTCACCTCAAAATCCCACTGGTCCAAGTACGTGGGCGGAAACATTCTTTCAGACAGCTTTTTCGGCGTCAAGTATATCTACGTCGACAAGCTTGAGGCTGCAGTGCCCAAGTATATGCTGGAGCACTACGATGAGATACTCTACACCGACGAAGGTATCACCGTTTACGAAAACCCCTACGCTCTGTCCGTGGGATTCGAGGTGTCCGACGATATTTTCGTTTACTACGCTGAGTATGAGGGATATAAAACCAAAAATCCCTTTGAATACATCAACGACATCTACTCTATGACCTCCGGAATCGAGGATCTTCAGCTGTTCAAGCCTCTCACAGTAACCAAGACCACCAACAGCGGCAACCGCAAGTTCGGAGTTGAGCAGGATCACACAGGTTACGAGCGTCACTCTGAGGACTCCAACGCTACCATCACCTTCAAGTTCACCGCAACAGGCGACGACATGATCTATATGTACGTTCCCTCCACATGGCCCAGAGAAGCTACCTACAAGGTAAACGGAGGCTACAAGGGTACCTACTTCACTAACGACACCCACGCGGTTGTGGAGATCGGCAAGTACAATAAAGGGGATGAGATCACCGTAGAATTCACCCAGAAGGTTGAAAAGTTCTACTATGAAAACGGCTACGACTACTTCTACACCTTTGACACAGAGCTCTTCGAGGAAGTCAAAGATAATCTCGTAAAGAATCAGATAAACGTGACCACCTTTGAGGAAGACAGACTTGAGGGCAGCATCACAGTTGAAAACGGGGCAAAGACTATCCTCACTACCATTCCCTACGATGAGGGTTGGCAGGTACTTTGCGACGGCAGTCCCGTTGAGATCGACCGAGCTCTCGGTTCCCTTCTTGCCTTCCGTCTTGAAGAAGGAGAGCATGTATTAGAGTTTAAGTATATGCCCGACTGCTACAAATACGGTATGGCTATCACCGTCAGCGGTATCGTGCTGTTTATCTTGGCGTGTACCGCGAAATTTTATATGCCCTTTGTTAAAAAGGGTGTAGTTTTGGCAGTGGGCTCCACAAAAACGGCTATCAGCAAAAAGATCTCTGCCCTGAAGCAGAAAAAGGAGGAAGAAAAGTGATATACACTCTCAGAGGAAACCTCACAATGTCCGACGTAACCTCCTCAAGCGTCGTTATTGAGTGCGGCGGAGTAGGCTATAGACTCACGGTAACCGCAAACACGCTTTCAACTCTTCCTACCCCCGCTTTTAACCCCGACGGAACAAGTGCGGCAGCGGAAAACGTCATGGTATACACCTATATGTCAGTTAAGGAGGACGCCGTGGAGCTTTTCGGCTTCTCCACAAAGGACGAGCTTGACGCCTTCAAGCTTCTCATTTCCGTGTCGGGAGTAGGCCCCAAGGCAGGCATGGCTATCCTTTCCCTCTTCACACCGAAAAAGCTTGCCTTCGTTATCGCCGCTGAGGATACAAAGTCTATCTCCCGTGCTCCGGGAGTCGGAAGTAAGACTGCCGCAAGGGTAGTTCTTGAGCTGAAGGACAAGATGGCAAAGGCATTCCCTCAGTTTGGCGGAGTGGAGGAAGCTCCTGCCGCTGTGAAGACTCAGCAGGGCGTAGACCGCGCAAAGCTGAAGGACGCTCAGGACGCTCTGGCAGTTCTCGGATATTCCCGTTCGGAGATCGCCGCGGCTATGAAGAACGTGGATATGTCCGCTCCCCTTGAGGATATTATCAGAGAGTCTCTTGCCTCTCTTATGAAGCAGTAAAAATCGTACAGCCGTCGTGCTGAATGGAGAATATAATGGATATCAACGAATTTGATTTTGAAGACCGCATCGTGTCAACTGAATATTCCGCGGAAGACTCAGAAAGCGAACCGGGGCTTCGTCCGCAGACTCTTGACGAGTACATCGGTCAGGAGAAAGCAAAGGAAATACTTAAAGTCTACATCGACGCCGTAAAGCTGAGAGGCGACTGCCTTGACCACGTGCTTCTCTACGGCCCTCCCGGTCTTGGTAAGACTACTCTTTCCCAGATCATCGCAAACGAGCTTGGCGTGAATCTGAGGATCACCTCGGGTCCCGCCATTGAGAAGCAGGGCGACCTTGCAGCCCTTCTTTCAAACCTTTCCGACGGCGACGTACTTTTCATCGACGAGATCCACCGTCTCTCACGCTCGGTAGAAGAGATACTCTACCCCGCCATGGAGGACTACGCTCTCGACATTATCATCGGAAAGGGTCCCGCGGCACGAAGCATCCGTCTGCCCCTTGCGAAATTCACTCTCATCGGTGCCACAACGAGAGCAGGTCAGCTTACCACACCTCTCCGAGACCGTTTCGGCGTGCTCCTTCGCCTTGAGCTTTACACTCCCGAGGAGCTTGCCACCATCGTCAAGCGCAGTGCAGGCATCTTAGACGTACCCATCGACGAAGACGGTGCTCTTGAGATCGCCTCCCGTTCAAGAGGTACTCCCCGTATCGCCAACCGTCTGCTGAAGCGTGTCCGCGACTTCGCACAGGTCAAGGGCGACGGCAAGATCACCTGCGACATTGCAAGAATGTCTCTTGATATGCTTGAGATCGACGAGCTTGGACTTGACAACACTGACAGACGCATGATAAACACCATCATCGAGTTTTACGACGGCGGTCCCGTTGGTCTTGAGACATTAGCTGCCACCATCGGCGAGGAGGCAGTCACCATCGAGGACGTATACGAGCCTTATCTGCTCCAGATAGGCTTCCTCAGCCGTACCCCCCGCGGGCGCTGCGCTACCCGACTTGCTTACGAGCATCTCGGTATACCCTATAAAAAGCGTACCCCCGTGGCAGACGCTGAACAGATCAGCATTGACGAATAAAAATTACCACCGATTCCGTCACGTGAGTCGGTGGTGTTTTTTACGTCTTGACGTTTATATTTCGCAAACAATCACACGTTTTCCAAGCTTTTCAGCGGTATCTATCAAATTTGCAGTTCCCCTTGATTTTCCATCCCAAAATGCAATCACAAAATCGCAATCCTTAACCATTTGCCCATTGCGCACTACTCCTGCACCTCTTCTGTACTTTCCCCATTCAGGCACGTACAACTTCAACTTACAACCAAGTTCATCTGCAAATCTTTCAGCCATTCTGTCAACACCGCGACAGTGCCCGGACAATATGGTAATCTCGTGCATTGGTCCGATTTCATGCAAAATCTCGCCGACTCTGAATTTGAAGTCATCATAATCACAATAAGTCCTGCATCCACCTATCACTATCCGCTTTTCCATATATCCCTCCACTTTGCTTACACTTATTTAATTATAATTCTGTTACGGAATTATGTCAAGTGAAGTGGAGAATATAATTCTTATATGGAATTATATTCTAGGAGTACGGTGGCGTATGAAGATAAGAAAAAAGCAATACGGAGATGTAAATTCCGTTGGTAAAACCATTGAAAAGCTCCGACTTGAGCGTGGTATCAAGCAAAAAGATTTTATATCAAAGATGCAGATCATGGGTTGCGACATAAATCCCACAAGTTATTCAAAGCTTGAAGGTCAGCTTAGAATTGCCACAGATAAAGAGATCTACGTAATCGCACAGATCCTTGGTGTAGCTATGGAAGAGCTTTTTGAGTCCGATAATATGTAACCGCCCCTGCCTCAGACGCTGAACAGATCAGCATTGACGAATAAAAATCACCACCGATTAGTTACGTGAGTCGGTGGTGTTTTTTTGTATTGAAAAAATCTCCTCTTGAAAATTCAAGAGGAGATTTATAAGTTTTAAAGCTTATGCAAACTTCTTGTGGAAGCTTGTAATCATGGAAGCAGCCTCTGCTCTGGTTGCCTTGTCCTGAGGAGCAAGGTAAACTGTGCCGCCGCTTGACTTTCCGTTGATGATGCCGGATGCATTTGCCCATGCAATCGCGTCCTTAAGGTCACCGGAGGTGCTGATCTTGTTTTCATCCGGGAATACGCTGAGGTCTGCACCCTCTTCCATTTCAACACCCTTGTAATTCTTCAGGTATCTGTAAAGGAATGCTGCTACCTGCTCTCTTGTTACAAGTCCGTTGGGGCTGAACTTATCCTTGCCGATTCCTGCGGCGATGCCATTTTCGTTAGCCCAGATGATAGCGCTGGAGTACCAGTCCTTCTGTGCTACGTCCTTGAATGTGCTCTTGTACTCTACTGCGGGAGATCCCTCGAGAGCGTAAATAAGCTGTACGATCATCGCTCTTGTGGTCTTGGTGTTAGGCTCAAATGTTGTACCGTTGCCTGTACCCTTCATAAGACCTGCGGCCTTTGCGTACTCAACAGAATCGGTGTACCATGTATCCTTAACGTCGGTGAATCCGGGGTCGGTCTTTGCGATGTCGTAAGCAAGCTTAACGTCATCTTCGTCCCAGATACCCTCATAGAGAGCTGCCTTGTTGATTCTGGCACCGGTCTGTACAGGAGACATCTCACCGTCAGAGTTATCCATAGAGCCTACGCAGAAGAGGATTCTCTCACCCTTTACTGCCTCATCCTCTGCATCGGGATCGTCAGACGGAGGAGAATAGGATGTTTTAAGTCCGCCGGAACAGCCTGTCTCAGTATCCTTCAGCTCACCGTTTACATAAAGCTTCGTTGAAATTCCGTCATAAACGGCAACAACGTGATACCAGGTATTTGATTTGATATTTACAGATGCGACCTCTCTCTGGTCTTCATTTCTGCTGAGATAATCAGCGTAGAGTGTAAGTCTGCTGCCAGCGACACGGAGAGCAAGTCTTGCACCGGTCCATGCCCCGCAGATAGCCTGGTCCATAACAGAATTAGCAACTGAGAAGTATGCTTCAAGAACATAGCTGTTCTGAATTCTTCTGTAGTCAGCATCCTGGAAGTCGTAACAGATGCCGGTGTTGTTGAACTTATAGTAGTTCATCACCTTCTGGCCAATAGTAGCGTCATCAACGATGCTGCTGAGCGGGTTAGTATTAACAACTATATTATGACCCTGAGCATCCTTAGTATTTCCATAGGAGAAGTCCACGTCATACACGGGCTTCGCGGGATACGTGGGTGTGCCGTGGCCAATGTTTACTGTTCCACTGTACACAATCTCCTGGCTCTTTAAGCCATAGGAGCTTTCCGCCCAAATAGTAACAGTATAATCGGTGTCCCAGGCAAGACTGTTGACCTTCACTGTGAAGGGGGTACCCTTCTTTGATGAATGACGGTAGTTAGGTGTCTTCACGTAGCCCATGCCATCTTCTTGGACTACGTTGCCCTTGGAGTCTGCAATCTTGATAAAGTAATAGTCGATAGAGTCCTTCGCGCTGGATGTAGCGGGAGTTGCCTCGGGGAAGGAAACGATAACGGAGGAGTTGTTACCAAGGTCCTCAACTGTAATCTGGGAAGCCGCATCGGCGGGGAAGGAGGGAGCCTGACAGTTCTCAGAATATGTGCCTGCCTTATTTGCGGAGGTATTGTAGTAGTCTACGTCCCTATAGTCAATGGTGAACACCTCGTCGAAGATGTATTCGCCCTTGGCAAGATCGAGAGCGCGAAGCTGTGCCGTGCCGTCGGACATAACGTCCACAAGTACCGCGGAGCAGTTAAGGTCGTTGGTGTAGTCCTTTACTATGGTTTGGTTAATACCGTCGCTGGCATTGATAGCACCGTCGGAGTTCCCGTAGTCATTTCCAAGAGTACCTGCACGAACGTGTGTAAAGCCATTGTTGTTCTGGAGGATGAATGAGCCCATATCGTTGATCCAGGTGTGGCTGTGTCCTGTGAAAATGATGGTATTTGGATGGTCACGGAACTCCTTCAGGATCTCGGTGGGGTAGTACTCGTTTCTGCCCTTTGAGCCATCAATGATCTTTCCGATGTTGCTGGCGGGAGTTCTGTGGTGAGCGATCACAATAATGGGACCTGTATAGCCAGTAGCATCAATTGCCGCGTAGGACTGCTGAACAAACTCGATTCTTCCGTCGTAGTTGTTGCCGAACTCCTTGCCATTTTCAACCTGTGAGGGGCTACGTGTACCATCGGAGGGGCTGAGTGCGATAACGGGTACGTCGTTTATCCAGTAGAGAGCACAAGCATCCATACCGGTGTTACGCTTGAAGTCCTCGGAACCCTTCTCTCCGTTGTTGGTGGAGTGACCGAAGTCGTGGTTACCCATAGAGAGGATTGTAGCACCGACCTTGTTACCGGTAGCGTTAGGGTTTATGGAGTTAGCTGTAGTATTCTTGTTGATATTTTCCATGAGAGGTGCGTACTCGTTGTCGTAGCCATAGTGAGTAAGGTCACCTGCGATCATAAGCGCATCAACGCCGCCGATCTGCTCACTTACATCATAAGCGTTTTGAAGCTTATTATAGGAATTGTAGTGGTCCATGTGGATGTCGGCACCGATCACAAAGCGTGCAACCACGTCATTTCCCTTCTCCACGGCTTCCCACTCGGATTTGGTAGGTTTCCAAGACTTGCTTCCGTCGGGCGCATAGTCAAAATCCGCACTTACGAACATTGCAAGTGTTGACGTCAGCATTAAGACAACAAGAAGCACTGACAAAATCTTTTTCATTTTCTTCTTCCTTCCTTTGTTAAGATGTTTTCCGAACTCCGCTTTTGTGCGGTTTGTTACATTAATTCTACCACAGCAAGTCCCCGTTGTCAAGGTTGCGCGGGGAGCAAAGCAGTAAAAGCCCTCCCTTAAAAGAGAAGGCTTTCGTTTTATTTATCATCCTGATCGTATGACAGCGCGCAATAGTCGACCTTACCGCACTTAGGGCATTTTAAAATCCGCTCGTCATTAGTAAGCAGACTCCGCTTCAGCTTCTTGGGTTCAGGCTTAAATCTGTGCCCACACCAAGAGCAAGCATAGTATTTACCCGCGTGCTCCCTCAAAAAGCTTTTGTTAAGTCCGACTGCAAAAGCAATGCCAAGCAATATAAAGAATATTAAAACGCCAACGCCAATTTGCCATGGCACCAAAATATGCTCATTGCCGAAATTCAACTGCCACATAACTGCTCCCTCACCCAAATATCTTCTCGAAAACAGGGGAAAGTGCTCTCGCCATGGATGCAAAGCCAAGGTCGTTGGGGTGGCAGGCATCCACAAGTCCTTCACATCCTGCAAGCGCCATCAGCTCGGGACCCGTTACGAAATACACGTTATTGTCTCCACGGGCTTTTGCGTTCTCGTAGGTCCTTCTGATGATGTCGACCCTCTCCCTGTTAGAGCGATCAAGCACGTAAACCGGTCTGCTCATCATGATCACGGGAGTATTGGGGTGTGCTTCTCTGAACTTGAGGAACAGCTTTTCGTGGGTGGCGGCAAGATGCTCTGCGGTAGGTGCATTGTAGTCGTAATCGTACACGAAAAGGGATGTCTCAAGAGAGCTTATGTAGTCAGCAATTGCATCTTCAGCAAGAGCGCTGCCTGAAAAGCCGAGATTTACAAAATCAAATCCAAACTCACGGGAAAGAAGACACTGATAGGAGTTTCCGGGACGGGACGCGCATCCGCCCTGAGTGATGGAAGAGCCGTAAAAGGTCACGGGGCAAGTGACTCGGTATTCGGGTGCCGCCTCGAGACGTGCGTTTTCGTCAACGCCCACGTAAACCTCTTCTACACTGCTGTAGAGGGGGAAGTTGAGGGTTATCTCTCTCATCTTATCTTCCGCGGTATTCTCGGGAAGATAGATTATGCTCTCGTATCCATCGCTGAAGTTAAAATAAGGCATCATGGAGTTATTGTAAACGTAACCGTCGGCGTTCTCAGCATAAATATCGAAAGCAGATGAGCCCGTCATGGCAAAACCCGCCATTTTGGTTACAACCGACATCTTCGTCTGTACGGCAACGTAACGGCTGTCTGTCATAAATCTGATTCTGCCGCCTGCTGTGTTCGTGCTCAAGAAATGAACGCTGTCGCTGGTCGCCTTTGCCACATCCTCGGGAAGTCTTCTGTAGGCACCGTCAACGTAAGTTACACCATAAATGGAAAAAGGCGCATTTTTAGGGTCGTAGAAACGAATACCTTCCACGTTTATATTCGTTTTTACCTCAAAATTCTTATCAACGTCTTTTAAACTCTTCATCTATATCCTCCGCAGGGGTGTAAAAACACAAAATTAACTATACTAATTAATTTTACCTTATTTTCCCTATATAATCAAGTGAATTTTGTAAAGAAACTTCATTTTAATAACCAACTTACGTGATCTATGC
>JAZULS010000080.1:0-3259 GCA_045603205.1 Eubacteriales bacterium
CCCTATAAGGGGATAGTACCGGCTTAGTCCCTGAAAGGGACTCTGAAACTATATTATCGCATCACACGTACTACCACCCGTAAACGGGCATTCATTAAAGGCTCCCTTGTGTAAAGGGAGCTGGCAACGAAGTTGACTGAGGGATTGTTTCCTAATGTTTTTTCACCACAATCCCTCCGTCTTTTGCTTCGCAAAATCCACCTCCCTTTACTGGGGGGAGGCTTTTTTTATGGCTCCACATTATTTCTTCCCCCAGTAGAACTGGGGGTTGTTTCCACGCCTATAGGCACCAAAGAGAAATACGGCGTAGCCTTTATCGGCTACACCGTATCTACATACCCCGACTGTCCTTAGCCACCTCTGGCTAAACGAACAAGGTTTTTATTTTTAGTCTATATCCTCAAGGACCTCTGCAGGTGCTTCGTCAAGCTGCCAAGGATTCTTTAGCATTCTGCGAAGCTTCTTCAGAGCCGCCGCATAGTAGAATCCGTCACAGATCCTTTCGTCCATCATAATGGTGAAGCCAACGTAGTCCTTCTTCTCCACCTCGCCTTTTGCGTTCATCTCATAGCGTCTCTCCTTGGCGCCGAAGGACATGAACACGGGGCAAGTACCGAAATCGTAAAGATGGTGATAGATCGGGGGGATTCCGAGGGAGCCCATAGACGTTATGAACATGGAGCAATGGAACGGGCTGAGATTTGTGAGGAACTTAGGCAGCCAGCCGAGATAGTCAAGGCCTCTGATGAGTCTTACCGCAAACAACAGCAGTGCACCGGGGATGTAGTTCAGCACCTTAGCGGTGTCGTCAAAAGCTCCGCCGGGATTGTCACGGTAGTTGTCGATCTCCTTCTGCATGAGCTCGTAGATCTGTTCTGCAGTCATGTCGGGAGTGGGGGTGATCTTGATGACTGTATCGGGAGACTCGAGAGTCATTTCCTTCTTAATGGTGAGTGCGATCTCAACGTTGTTACGGGCAAAGATCTTGTGTCCCGCGATAAAACGGTTGAGGGCGGGCATCTGAGCCAGAATTCGCACGTATGCCGCGATAACCACGTGCATAAAGTTGAAATTCTTGAGACCTGCCTCTTTCTTCTCTCTTACGTAGCGGTCGATCTCAGCCATATCAACATAGTCACGGATTCTGTTGGAAGCGCCGGTTCTGTCTTCCATAATATAGCAACCAACTCTGGTCATGGGGGAGATGGTACGGACACGTCTGCCTTCTGCACGGTCGCCGAATCTGCGCTTTCTTTTGGTGTTCTTTTCCTTCGCCATTATGTAGCCCCTTTAAATTCATTATTCCCTTATAGTTTACCATACCGTACTTAATTTGTAAACAAATTTCGCTAAAAAAATTAATATTTTGACAGAGATGCCCTTCTCTTTCCCCTTGACAAACAGTTATCTCAGGGGTATAATGTATGAGTGTTGATGTAAAAAAATGCGGGTGTGGCGGAATTGGCAGACGCGTAAGATTTAGGATCTTATGTTAATTCGTGCAGGTCCGACCCCTGCCACCCGCAAAAAAATAAACGGTAATTTTCTGACGAAAATTGCCGTTTATTTTTTTGTTCTCTTCGCTCTTCTTTAAAATTGTCGTTCTCAGTGAAAAGAGAAGAGAAAAGGTAGCTTTGATCCCAAAGCGTTGACTTTGCCGCACTCGATATGCGGCTTTTCTTTTTTATCCCCTGCCTTGTTGACAATACAACGAGTTTATGATAAAATCTACTAAACAATATGTAAAAATCTATTCGGAGGAACTATGCTGGACAGATTTGAAAAATTTTCTTACGTTATCTCAGAGATCTCCCGCTATTGGCACAAGATAACTTCTGACGAAATGGAAAAATACGGCCTTAACGGTCCTTATGCCGTATATATTACCGCTCTTGAGCAAAGTCCCGAGGGGGTTACTGCGTCAAAGCTTTGCGAAGTCTGCGGCAGAGACAAGGCTGACGTGTCCCGTGCCATCTCTAACATGGAAAAACGCGGACTTGTCAAAAAGGAAGGCTCCAATTACAGAGCGCGCATCATCCTCACCGAAGAGGGTCGCGCTGTTGCAAGTCAGATCATGTCCCGCGCAAGACTTGCGGTGGAGCTTGGCGGAAAGGGTCTTGACGAAAGTGAGCGTGAGGTAATGTACCGCTCCCTTGCCCTCGTTGCAGCCAACCTGCAGAAGCTCAGCGAGAACGGAATCCCCGACGAATGTTCGAAGGGAGGCATAGACAATGAGCATTAAAGCGGTGCTTTTCGATCTTGACGGCACACTCCTGCCCATGGATCAGGATAAATTCGTAAAATGCTACTTTGGGCTGTTGGCAGAGCACATGGCTCCCCATGGTTATGACTCCGCTGAGCTTGTTCGTGAGATCTGGCGCGGCACCGAGGCTATGGTGCGAAACGACGGTTCTGTAACCAACGAAGAGGCATTCTGGAACAGCTTTGCCGCTCACTATGGCGAACAGGTGAGAGGCGACGAGCCTATTTTAGACGAGTTTTACAAAACAAAATTCGAAAAGGTGAGTGCAGTTTTAGGATACGACCCCCAAGCGGCAGAAGTCGTTAAGTCTCTCCGTGACATGGGACTGAGGCTGATTCTTGCCACCAACCCCATCTTCCCTGCCATCGCTACAAAGATCCGCATCAAGCTGGCAGGACTTAACGAAGAGGATTTCGAGCTTATCACTACCTACGAAAACTCCCGTCACAGCAAACCGAACCCCGACTACTACAGGGATATTCTTGAAAAAGCAGGGCTCACCGCTGACGAATGTATCATGGTAGGCAACGACACGGTGGAGGATATCGCCGCGTCTGCCAAGGTAGGGATAAAATCTTATCTTCTTACCGCCTGCATCATCAACAAGAACGGAATCGACCCCGAGAGTATACCTTCGGGAGACTTTGACGGGCTTCTCGGATTTATCAAAGAGAATTTGCGATAACTTAATATAAAAAATCGGCAAACCTTTCTGTTAGTGTTCATAGGGACATTTTCTGACAGTATGTAGGTGTGATAACGGCGGATGGCGGTTAGTCATCCGCCGTTACTGCGTTTATCCCGCATTGTGCGGTGTTTATGCGGGGAGCAGTTCCGGTTGTGCTACGGTCACTGCTACGATCTGCGGTTGTTGCTGTTCGGCTTCTGCCGCATCGTCGTAATCCCATTCACCGATGTCACGGTAAATGATTCAGATTTTTTGAGCGGAGTGCCGTGAGTATTTCACAGTACGTTCTCCGATCTCGATCCTTGCGA
>JAZULS010000081.1:0-2339 GCA_045603205.1 Eubacteriales bacterium
ACCTGGACGGTATCCGTATTTTTGATCCTGTCGGTGGCACGGACATCCCCGAGGAATACTACTCCGACACAGAGGTCTACGCCGAAATACTCGAGATCAGAGAACTTGCGTTAAAGGGAAAGGCAACCTTTGTCACGAAGAATGAAGACGGTATTACTCTCGGAACCGCACTTTCTACCTTCACTGAGAACCGCAACAATAATATTGATGGCGTAGCTTATGAGGGCAACACGGTAGACAGCATTGACAAGTACCTCATGGTTGGCCCGAACAACGAGGTCTACCTGAACGGTACTGATGATACGAAGCAGGCATTGGTCCTCTATGTAAATGAAGACGAGCTGCTCGAAACCGTCAGTGCACTACAGGTTGCCGTTCGATTGATCGACAACGAGGGCTTCGATGGGCAGAAGAGTGAACTTGCTATCGGCCAGCTCTATCTGGGAATTGCCGCAGAAGACGGCTTTGCATGGCGAGAGATCGATGCCGATATTACCTCCGGCACGGAGCAGTATTACAACGTCAGCTTTAAGGATTGCCCCTATATCGACGGCAAGGGCTATCAAGTTGTTCTATGCGTCAACTACGGAATCCTGTCGCTTACATCAATTAAGAACAGCGGACTGATCATTTCGGAAAATATCGGTGAAGCCTGCGACCTTTATTACCAAGGCGGTTTCTTGGTAAAACCCGATGACAACGGCGTGGCAGTAGCTGTCAACGTCGAAGACTATCCCGACTTCCGCTCTCTGCGTGCAATGATGTTTACGCTGATTGAGGAAGCCGATCCTGAGCTTCCGCCGGAAGAGATGCCCACAGAGCCGGAAGTACCGGAAGAACCGATTGTGGATGAGAGCCTGAAGTTCAAATCCGCATCTTTGACACTGGAGAGCGATATCGCAATGAACTTCTATGCTCGTGATACCGTTCTGGAGGGCTGGGAAAACCCGTATGTTGTTTTCACAAAGGCAATCTATTCCTCCAATGGTAACATCACAGGCTACGAGACCGAGAAGGTCAGCAGTTTTGTGCAAAAAGCCGACCATTCCGGTGTTCCGTGCCATTGCTTCCGCTTCGACGGAGTGAAAGCCTATGAAATGGGAAGCCAAGTTACGGCAACCCTCTACGCCTATAAAGATGGTGTTCTCTACAAGGGTGCCGTGGTGGACTACAGTGTCTTCAAGTACGCTTCCAATATGCTCAAAAAGACATCCGATGACGCTCTGAAAACGTTGCTGGTGGATGCTCTGAATTATGGTGCTGCGGCGCAGACATATTTTGAATACAACCAGGAAAACCTTGTAAATGAAGATCTGACAGAAGAACAGGCGGCCCTTGCAACAGCTCAAAATCCCACAGTGACATCTTGCACCGAGTTGATTAAGAACGAAGGAGCAACCGTCAGCTTCAAAGCCGTATCTTTGGTATTGAAGGATAAAGTAACGTTCAACTACTACCTCAACCTTGCAAATTATAACGGCGATATTGAAGATCTTGAACTACGAATTTCCTACACCAACGCCTACGGCGAAGAAGACACCGCTGTAATCGACGGTAGCGACTTTGCATACAAGCGTTATACTGATGGCAATTACTACTATGTTGCAAACTTCTCTGAGCTTTACGCATTCCAAATGCGTGAGATCTGCTCCGCAGAGGTCTATAGCAAGACGACAGATACACTAATCAGTAGTACTGTGCTTTACAGCATTGAATCCTATGTCGCAAGCAAGACCAATTCCGATCAGAACGCCTTGGTTCAGCTGCTTTGGGATATGATGAAGTACGGTGATGCGGCGGAGAACTACTTTAAGAAGAATTGACCGATGAAATACTTTGATAATGCAAAGAAGGTGAGCGCATGAAAAAGCCTTATGGCCCCCCAAAAATGGCCATAGAACGTTTTGCCTTGACACAGCACCTGGCGTCTTGTTATGGCTTAAAAATTTCATTATTAGATATGGGCTGTGTTTTGAACGATCCTGATGCACCCCCTTTTATGAAAGATATGGCGGTATTCGGTGTGTTTATGGACGGCTGCGCAGCTCCGCCAACCGGCATGGATCAAGAAGACGGTGTATGCTATAACACAAGTGTGATTATGGCGTTCTCTTCCTGATGCTGCAGTTTGATATCCGCTTGGGCGGTATTGGCTTTCGTTTTGAAAGCGAATTTGATATGGAAGTCCCTGAAGATCTGCACAGCTTCCTCTGCGATGGTGTGCAGATTCGGGAGAATTACCAAATCAAGCTACTCAGAGAACCGATAACGCCCAAAAAAGAGCCTTTATTTTCTTCAAGCAGGCAAATCGTTTATCGAAAAGTCGGAGGCCAAGCGGT
>JAZULS010000082.1:0-5733 GCA_045603205.1 Eubacteriales bacterium
TTTTTCGCTTTTTTATCGAATTACAACGGAGTTGCTTTCAATGAGAATGATAAGAAAATAATATGACTGAAAATGTTTTCTGAACATAAAAAATCGCTTCGAAAAAATGTTTCTTCGAAGCGATAAAAAATGTGAAAAATCAGTTTTTAAGGCTCTGCATGGGTGCAGGGATTCTGCCGCCTCGAGAAATAAATTTCTCAGATGAGCAGTTTCCGTGGACCTTCATTATAGGTCCGTTTCCGAGCAGTCCGCCAAATTCGAGTTCTTCACCTGCATGTCTTCCGATGGCGGGAATAACTCTGACTGCGGTGGTCTTTGAATTTACCATACCGATAGCGGCTTCGTCCGCAATGATGGCAGAAACTGTAGATGCAGGTGTGTCACCGGGAATGATTATCATGTCAAGACCGACGGAGCAAACTGCGGTCATTGCCTCGAGCTTTTCGAGAGTCAGCTCGCCGCATCTTGCAGCATTTATCATTCCTGCGTCTTCTGACACGGGGATAAACGCACCTGAAAGACCTCCGACGTGAGAGGAAGCCATAACGCCGCCCTTCTTGACAGCGTCGTTGAGGAGCGCGAGAGCGGCTGTAGTACCGTGTGTACCGCAGGTCTCAAGGCCCATTTCCTCAAGAATATAAGCAACGGAGTCACCAACTGCCGGAGTAGGAGCAAGCGAAAGGTCTACGATACCGAAAGGTACACCAAGCTCCTTTGAGGCTACAGTACCTACAAGCTGACCCATACGGGTGATCTTGAAGGCGGTTCTTTTGATAATGTCAGCAACTTCGGTAAGGTCTCCGTCGGGACATTTAGCGAGAGCGGCTCTTACTACACCGGGACCTGATACACCAACGTTGATGACGCAGTCAGGCTCACCGACACCATGGAAAGCGCCTGCCATAAAGGGGTTATCTTCCGGAGCGTTACAGAAGACAACGAGCTTTGCAGCGCCGATACAGTTTCTATCAGCAGTAAGCTCAGCAGCACGGCGTACGGTATCACCCATGAGGGCGACAGCGTCCATGTTGATTCCGGCTTTTGTGGAACCGATGTTTACGGAAGAGCAAACGTGTTCAGTCTGTGCAAGAGCTTCGGGGATAGACGCGATGAGCTCTCTGTCACCTGCGGCAAAACCTTTTTGTACAAGCGCAGAATAACCGCCGATAAAGTTTACACCGAGAGTTTGAGCAGCGCGTTCTAATGTCAGAGCGTATTTTACAGGATCTCCCCCGGAAACAGCTACAAGCATGGAGATAGGCGTAACGGAAATCCGTTTATTGATGATCGGTATTCCATAAGTACGCTCGATCTTTTCACCGACGGATACGAGATCACGAGCCTTTGTCGTTAGTTTTTCGTAGATCTTTTGGCAAGAGGCGTCAATGTCGCTGTCAGCACAGTCAAGCAGGGAAATACCCATAGTGATCGTACGTACGTCAAGGTCCTCGTTGTCGATCATATTTATGGTTTCGAGTATGTCAGTTGTGTTAATCATGATATGTTTTCCTTTTGGAAGTAGAAATATCGCATCAGATACGGTGCATTGAATTGAAGATATCCTCGTGCATTACGTGGATCTTCATACCAATCTCGTCGCCGAGCTTTTCAAAGGATGATGCAAGGTCTGCGAAACTGGAAGATATATTGTCAATGTCAATGACCATGATCATTGAAAATATATCCTGAAGCACCGACTGAGTTACGTCAATAATGTTAGCGTTATGCTTTGCGCACTCACCGCTGACCTTTGTAAGAATACCTACTTTATCTGAACCGAGAACTGTTACTATTGCTTTCATGTTTTTAACCTCCGTTATTTATCAAATTATGCCTGTAGCATAGCTGTAACTATGTCGTAGAATCTGTCAAAAGAAGAAACTGTCATTGTTTCAGAGGGGGAGTGAAGGTCTTTGATGTCGGGACCTATGGAGATAATGTCCATATCGGGTACACGGCTCTTTAAAAGGCCACATTCAAGACCTGCATGGATACCTAAAGCTGTTGCCTCAACACCGAAAAGATCTTTGTAAACGCTGAGATATGTGTCTCTCACGGGAGAAACTGCGTCGAATTTCCACCCAGGGTATCTTCCGTGGGAAACAAAGTTATAACCTGCAAGTCTGCCGATACTTTCAAATTTTAGAAGCATATCATCAAGAGCAGAGTCTACGGAAGAACGAGAAGTGAGAGTAATCTTTGTTCCGTCAGCAGAAGCAGCGATGATAGAGAGGTTGTATGAGGTCTCAACGAGTCCTTCAATGCTTCTTGAGAACATTACGGGGCCTGATTTAAAGATAGAGAGAACATCTATAAGTTTTTTGGAGTCTGCTTCTCCGATGTAAGACTCGTTGTTATCGGTGAGAACACATACAAGAGAGAAATCAGAGTCATCTTCTACAAGTTCGCCCCTGATGAGGTCTTCAGCCTTTTGAAGTGAATTCGCGATACAGTAGTCAGAAGGGACGGCAAAAACAGCTTTACAATCTCCGGGGATAGCGTTATCTTTTTCACCGCCTGTGAATGATGCGATGTAAAGCGGAGCTTCAGAAGAGATGATTCTCAAGACTCGGGCAAGCGCTTCGATTGCATTGCTTCTGCCGAGAGCAATATCCTCGCCGGAATGTCCGCCGTAGAAGCCGGAAACATTCACTTCAAAGGTGGAGAAGCCTTCGGGAAGATTTGTGCGTTCGGGGGAGTGAGTATAATCGATTCTGACGCCACCTGCGCAGGAAACGGTGGCAACACCTTCTCCTGCAGAGTCAAGATTGATCATTTTCCTTGATTTGAGGACGGAAGTGTCGAGAGCTATCATGCCATCCATGCCGACCTCTTCGCCGACCGTAAACAGACATTCGAGCTCGGGATGGGACACTTCTTCCGAGTCAAGGATAGCAAGCATTATAGCAACTGCGGCACCGTTGTCAGCACCGAGAGTCGTACCGTTTGCATGAATTATATCGCCTTCTCTGATGATCTCAATAGGGTCTTTCAGAAAATCATGTGTGCTGTCGGGAAGAGAAACACACACCATATCAGTGTGAGCCTGAAGAACAACAGGCGCTTTTTCACCCATTACAGCGTCAGTTGCACTTTTTCTGACGAGAACGTTGTTTGCTTCATCACGGTAACAGAAAAGCCCTCTCTCTTTTGCGAAATTTTCAATGAAGGAGGCAATTCCAGCTTCGTTTCCAGAACCTCTCGGAATCTCGGAAACCTTTTCAAAAAAGTCAAAGATTTTTTTGTTTTTTACATCGTTAAACATAATAAATCATTCCTGAATTTAATAATAAAATCGATAAAGTAATTATAACTTACGCGGTAACTATTGTCAAGTAAAAACACCTAATTATAAATTTAGGAGCAGTATTTACCGCTCCTAAATTTAATTTGAATTTGTTTTATTAGAAAGGAACAAGGGTCGAGGCTGTTCCTTCTTTAATGCAGCTGTTAATGTTGATGATACCTTAGAAAAATCCGCTACCAGTGAATGTGGCTTTCGCTCAGGATCATCTTGAATCATCGGGACAAAATAACAGTCTTTTCGGTTCAAAAGAGTAGCGATGTTTTTTAAGTTTCCGGCCAGTGCATCGTTTGAAGCGAGAGCAATTACAATAGGTCTATTGCATCTTAAATGAGCCTTCGCTGCCATGGTTACTGGTGTGTCTGTTATGGCGTTTGCAAGCTTTGCAAGAGTGTTACCCGTACATGGTGAAATAACTATGGCTTCAAGAAATATCTTAGGCCCAAGCGGCTCGGCATCCTTTATAGTATGGACTACCTTGTTGCCGGTAAGTTTCTCAACTTTTTCAATAAGATCCTCAGCTTTTCCAAATCTTGTGTCTGTTGAGTATGTGTTGAAACTCATAATCGGAAGAACAGAATAGCTTTTTGTCAATTCCTCAAGAACCTCGAGAGAATCCTTATGCGTACAAAACGAGGCGCATATTGCATAACCGATCATAGAATCTTCTCCTCCCTCAGCACTTCGCAAATGGTGTCGTAAATTATCTTTCCTGCTGTGAAGGGTGATACTCTCCCGGGCAGGGAAAGTGCTTTTATGACTTTTATACCTTTTTCCGTGGCATACGGCATATTAATTCCGCCGTTTGCTGAAGCAAGATCAATAAACAGAGTTTCTGAGTCTAATTTATCAATGGTTTTTTCGTCAAAAATAATATGGGGGACAGTGTTGAATATCACATCGAATCTGCCCGGGTCTTCAAGGTATTGTTCGATTTTTCCGGTGACACATCCATCACAAGAAGCCCAAGCTAAATCCTTTTTGCTTCTTGCGATACACGTAACATTCGCTCCCAGTGCGATAAGCTTTTGAGATAGGGTACGGCCGATCCTTCCGTATCCCACCACAGCAGCATTACATCCGGAGAGGGTTATATCCATTTCGCTTATAGCTATGGAAATGGCTCCTTCGGCTGTAGGAACTGAATTTTTGATCTGAAAATCTTCAAATTCGTAGTAATCTATCATCCTAACATTGTGCTCAAGTGCGAATCTCGCCAAGTTTACCGGTATTTTTCCCGCAAAAATGATCGTGGAACGATCTGTTGCCTGAATTATTTCTGTAACACGAGGAATATACTGTTCGGTCCCGTTTTGAACCTTTCCGCAATTCACCCTTACCCCGTCTGTGGTGAGAGGGAGGGGAAGAATTACAGCATTTGCTCCACATAAGGCATCCCGCCAATCCACACATTTGACAGAATTTTTGTCAGCGGAACTATTTTGGGAAGAAGCACCCCAAATAGCACATTCAATTCCTCTTTGAGAGAGGAGAGAACAGACTGCGCTTTGCCTTGCATCTCCACCGAGGATCCCTATCTTTATTTTGTTATTCATCTTATGACCTTTCAAAAATTATCTGCCGCTTGCCGAGATTAATCTCAGGCAGTAAGTGTAAAAAATCTTCCACTGGCATTTTATGCGCGTGTCGGGAAGATGTTAAAAGGTTTGGCAATATAAATTCAAGCGATAGGTCTAAATTGTAATATTAAGCGGAAATTTGCGGAAAATAGAAAGAATAACGGAAAGAATAATGAAAAAATGTGAAAATCATATTGAAAAACACGGCGGCAGAATGTATAATGTATATGTATGAAATTAAAAAAAGGAGACTAGACCAATGAGCTTAGTTTATTCAAAAGAAGTTGAAAACATGTGCTGCGTTGCAAAGGGCCCCGATCACGGTCCCGCTCCCATTCCCGAAGAGGGCAAGTGGGTTCAGGCAAAGCAGATCACTGACATTTCTGCATACACCCACGGTGTGGGCTGGTGTGCTCCCCAGCAGGGTGCTTGCAAGCTTTCCCTCAACGTTAAGGAAGGTATCATCGAGGAAGCACTCGTTGAGACTATCGGTTGCTCCGGTATGACTCACTCCGCTGCTATGGCTGCTGAGATCCTCCCCGGAAAGACTCTTCTCGAGGCTCTTAACACAGACCTTGTTTGCGACGCTATCAACACCGCTATGCGTGAGCTTTTCCTCCAGATCGTTTACGGTCGTAGCCAGTCTGCTTTCTCCGAGGGCGGTCTTGTTATCGGTGCAGGTATGGAAGACCTCGGTAAGGGTGAAAGATCCATGGTTGGTACTATGTACGGTACAAAGGCAAAGGGCGTTCGTTACCTCGAAATGACTGAGGGTTACTGCACAAGAATGGCTCTCGACGAAGATAATCAGGTTATCGGTTACGAGTTCGTTTCTCTCGGCAAGATGAC
>JAZULS010000083.1:0-11412 GCA_045603205.1 Eubacteriales bacterium
ATGTTCAAGAAGAACGTTATCCGTCACACCAAAGAAAAGGGTACCATCTCCCCCTTCCAGGCTCTTTGTACAGCTCTCGCTGCTACCGTAGGTACAGGTAACATCGCGGGTGTTGCCGCTGCTATCTGTATCGGTGGTGCAGGTGCCGTGTTCTGGATGTGGGTTGCCGCTTTCTTCGGAATGATGACAAACTACGCAGAAAACGTTCTCGGTATATACTTCAGACGTAAAAACGAGCTGGGTGAATGGTCCGGCGGTGCTATGTACTACCTCCGCGACGGTCTCGGTGGATATACTTACAAGGACAAGAATGGCAAAGTTAGCTTTAAGCTCGTAGGTAAGATCCTGGCAGTTCTCTTCTGTATCTTCACTATGCTCGCTTCCTTCGGTATCGGTAGCATGGGTCAGGTAAACAAGATCGTTGCCAACGTTGCTTCCGCATTCGATATCAGCGCACTCTCTTCCGTTTCCGTATTTGGGGGCGTTTCCCTCTATAATATTATTCTCGGCGTTATCATCATGATCCTCGTTGCTGTAATCACCCTCGGCGGTGTTAAGAGAATTGCAAACGTTGCCGAGAAGATCGTTCCCTTCATGGTAGTTCTCTTCGTTCTCGGAAGCCTTGCAATCATCGGTATTAACTACTCTGCGATCATCCCCGCATTCAAGGCTATCTTCGTTAACGCATTCAAGCCTGAAGCCTTCGTCGGTGGCGGAATCGGTGCCGTTATCCTTTCTATGACTCAGGGCTTCAAGAGAGGTGTGTTCTCCAACGAGGCAGGTCTCGGTTCCTCCGTTATGGTTCACTCTAACTCCAGCGTGAAAGAGCCCGTTAAGCAGGGTATGTGGGGTATCTTCGAGGTATTCGCTGATACTATGGTAGTCTGCACCATGACTGCTCTCGTTGTTCTCACAGCAGGCGGTCTTGAGGGCGGTGTATTCAACGTTAAGACCGGTGAAATTGCCGCAGGTCTCTCTGACGCAACTCTCGTTGGTGGTGCATTCAACAGCGTATTCGCATGGGGCAACATCGGTGAAAAGTTCGTTGCTATCACAATGTTCCTCTTCGCCTTCACCACCGTTCTCGGCTGGTCTCACTACGGCAGCAAGGCTTGGGAGTACCTCTTCGGTGCCAAGACCACCTTTATCTTCCGTATCATCCACGTATGCACCATCATCTTCGGTGCAGTTCTCACCTCTTCTCTCGCATGGGACATCTCCGACACCTTCAACGGTCTCATGATGATCCCCAACCTTATCGGTGTTCTCGTTCTTATTCCTCTTGTTGTCAAGATCACAAAGAACTATCTCCAGCGTAAGGTCAAGAAGGAAGATGTTGAGCCTATCCTCTCCTACGATTCTGAACTTCAGGAGAGCGCAAAGTCTTCTCTCGACGACGAGGACTAATATTCACTTCGTTATTTCTTACCTTTAAGAAATAAATATTTGTATAGCAAGACAGCGCCCCAAAACGGGACGCTGTTTTGCTTTTTATGATACGGTATAATCGGTCATTTCCCCTGCGGCGCGGCGCTCAAAGGAGATAACGTCCCGACAAAAGGAAAGAGTTTCGTCGCTGCAGCCTTCCCTGCGACACTCGTGCATGATAGTCTCAAGCTGATCTGCCCCCATGTTTGTTCCCTTGACAATCATTTCCGCCACGTGAGCTTCGTCTGAGTCCGTCATCAGATTCATCATGATCCCACCCTTGGACATGACTTTTTTCATTACAGACGGCTCCTTGGGGGAGATTCCGCCCGCACGCATCAGTTTTTCGCACTTTTCGGTAAATTCCGCGTACTGCTCCAACTGTCCCGTGACGTCTCTCAGCATAAATTTATCGTTTATTTTAGGGGTGACGGTACAGAGATTTTCGCTTCCCATCTTGAGGTTGCGATATACCTCGCACAAGAGCTCCTCGGTTTTCGCTTTATTTTCCATTTTTGCCTCCCAGACTGGTTTCGTGAAGATATTCTGCCCCGACTGCGGGAGTCTTATCCCCAAAAAATTAAAACTGCCTCTAAAAGAAGCAGTTTTTCACGTTAGTCGGTGGTTTTGCGAATCTTTCTGCAATACTGAGTACAGAGCTTGTCCGTACATTCGGAACATCTGAGTGCAGTATTCGTCATCTCGCTGAATCTTTCGGGGTAAATGGCAACAAACAACTCCCAAACAAGCCATGCCACTACAGCCATTATGAAAATAGAAAGCGGGAAAAAGCCACCGATAAAAACAAAGGGAGAAAACATCATCAGATGGTCCCAGTTGAATATACGGCAGGTGGTACAGCACTTGTTTTTCATGATCAGTCTGAAGGGACACCACACAAGCACGCATATCAGGTCACATACGTAGAAGAACACGGAGATAAGGAATATTTCGCCCTTGCCGATAACTCCCGTAAAATAAAGAGCACCGATGCCGGCGATGAGCAACACCCAGATTATCATCACCTTATACGCCGCCTTGGTGGTAGACACCACGTGTGCCTTCAACGCTTCGTAGTTGATCTTTTCTCTGATAGGGCGAAAGTGTTGAGCAAACAGCTTTTGAGAGCCAAGGGCAACCTTATTTTTAAGCGGCACCACCTGAAAGACCATATCGACTACCCAAATGAGCCACAGCAAATGGAAAATCGAGGGAGATTTGAAGAAATTCATGCCCTCAAGGATGTCGAATTCTTGGGGGCGTAAAAAATACAAAGCAAGGCAAATAACAAGTACAACACACCGTCCCACAAGACGGAGGATATACCTTTTTCGGGTTTCTGATATAAGGCTCACAAAACTCACCTCTGGTCATAGATACAACAGAATTATTTTATCATATAATTGTGTCTTTTTTCACCTAAAAATCAAAACGGTTTTGAAACAATTACTGCATAACACTTTCTTATACAAAAAACCAACCCACAGTTTTCACTGTGAGTTGGTTTAAGAAACCAAATATCAACCCAAGATCAGCCGACATAGCGTGCGATTATTGCCGCCGCCTCTGCTCTGGTGCAGGTGCTCGTGGGGTTCAGCTTCATCTTGCCGCCCGACTCAGTTCCGTAAAGAAGTTCCTCGGAAACCGCCCAGGAGATCGAATCTTCTGCCCAAGGGCTTATCTTACCCTCGTCAGCAAAGGTAGAAAGGTCCGCTCTGCCGTCAACCGCGCCGCCCACAAATTCGGTGTATCTGTAGAGGAATGCCGCCGCCTGCTGACGGGTGATAGCATCACTTCCGTGGAATTTTCCGTCAGAATAACCCGCTACGATATTGTTCTGCACCGCCCAGAGAACCGCATTGCTGTACCACTTGCCTGCCTCAACGTCACTGAAGGGGATCTCGCCGGTCACCGCGGGAGAGCCGTTAAGTCTGTAGAGGATCGACACGAACTGATAACGGCTAACTATACCGTTGGGATCAAACTTGGTGTCGGTGGTGCCCACCATTATCCCATCATCAAACATAGTCTTTACCGAGCTGTTGTACCATGAGTCCTGCTTTACGTCCACGAAGGGAGTGTCCTGCCATACGGAGAGATACACGTCGGTACCGAACTTATTCTCGTTAATATATGTGGCCTGAGTAAGGATGTTGCCGCCCACAAACTTGTGAACGTAAGCATCGTCAAAGGTATATTTTGCATCAAGGAGAGTATTACCCATAGAGTCGAGAACGCCTGACTTACCGTTATCTTTAAGGACCACCGCACCGTCGCCTGCAACGTAAGCTTCAACGTAACTCGGGTCAAGCTTCTTTATAAGCTCCAACGCTTTGTCTCTCATGGAAATTACGCCGTCGCTGTCCATGCTCAGAAGCAATCCATGACCGTCGTACGAGAATTCGTTTCCGTCGAAATAAGCTTCATCAAGTGCAGCTGCCGCCGCTCCCGTGAAGCGGTATCCCTCGCCCTCGCTTGTTACGGCAAACAAATTGTCGCCGAAGGGGTATACGGTTTCATAGGGGCCGAACTTTTCTCCGAGAGTGCCGTTTGCAGAATCTACTAAATATATTTCGTATGTATTAGTATCGGATTCCGAATCGTACAATTCAGTAACAATGTATTCTCTCTCTCCGAAGGCATATGCCATAATATCGTAAGGAGGGTCCTCAAGGTTCATTATCTCTTTTCCGTCTTTGTTTACGATGGAAGTTGCATTTGAGGTCATATCCCCCTTCAGGAAGCAACCTCCGCCAATAGAACCGTAGAGACATGCGTCAGACTTTTCAAAAACAGGCTTACCCATGCGGTCTAACGCCACTGTACCCAATCCAAGTTCTGAGTTTTCTTCCAGTGTAATGGCTGTTCCGTAGTCACTGTTTTTCTCAAAGGCTACCATCACAACGCCGCCCTCTACAAGATAGGTTGCCTCAGTCGCTATGTCTATAAGAGTACCCTTTATGTCAGCTGCGGTTTCCGGCTCCTGGGTCATATCTATTCCGTAAAGCATTCCGCCGCCGCAATATTCCACGGCATAGTTTTCAAACTTTAAAGTTTTGCTCTCAAGAAACACAGTCGCACCCGCTTCGGACAGCACGACGACCATATCGTACTCAGGCTCGTCCTCAAGTACGTAAACTGACGCTTCGATATAGGGACCGAACTTTTCAAAGGTTTTGTTTTCCGGATCCACCGCGTAAACGAAGTAGTCTCCGTACTGGTCTTCCACCAACACGTTATCATTGGCAATACCGTAGAAATAATCCCCGGACTCCAACTTGAACAGAGACTTTCCGTTCGTGTCGTAGATCTTTCCGTTCAGATGGTAGCAGTTGTCGCCTGCCACAGGCACACCCAAATACTCAGGACTCGCCTCGCCCATCTTTCGTGTGACAAGGTACTTTTCGGGAGTCTCACCCAAAGCAAGTGTGGGAATCACACTCAAAAGCAACACTACCGCAAGAATCGCTGCTGTCAATTTCCCAAACCGTTTCATTTTTTACCTCCGTTTGCCGCTTTCGCAGCCAAAATTAGTTTTATCAGGGAAAATATTTAGTTTTATCCCCGTCCGTTTTGATTATATCACATAAAATTGGTTTTTGCAATACCCTCAGGTATTTCCCGTTTCAGTTCAAATCCTGTTTCCCAAAACACAAGTCAAAATACGCTCGCGGGGGAGATTTTTTGCGTTTTCCACTTGATTATTTTTCTTCTATGTTATATAATATATTCGAAGGCGAAAATATGTTCGTTTTTCGCCGTAATACGTGTTGATTATATTATAATATGTGAGGATATAACAGTGAAACAGACAAGCAAGAAAACCACCACCGCCGCGGCTTCTACTCCCGATGCCAAGAAGAAGGCTTTGGAGACTGCCATCGGCCAGATCGAGAAAAGTTACGGCAAAGGCACAATAATCAAAATGGGCGAGAATCCGCAGATGAACGTTTCTGCTGTGTCAACCGGTTCTCTCACCCTTGACTTGGCTCTCGGCGTGGGCGGACTCCCCAGAGGAAGGATCGTTGAGATCTACGGACCCGAATCTTCCGGTAAGACCACCGTTGCACTCCACGCCATTGCAGAGGCTCAGAAGCTTGGCGGTGAGGCTGCATTCATCGACGCAGAGCACGCGCTCGACCCCGTTTACGCGAAGGCTCTGGGCGTTGACATCGACAACCTTCTCGTTTCTCAGCCCGACAGCGGTGAGCAGGCTCTTGAAATTTGCGAAGCTCTCGTTCGCTCCGGCGCTATCGACATCGTTGTAATCGACTCCGTTGCGGCTCTCGTTCCTCAGCAGGAGATCGAGGGTGACATGGGTGCTTCCCACGTGGGTCTTCAGGCACGTCTTATGTCTCAGGCTCTCAGAAAGCTCTCCGGCACCATCGCAAAGACCAACTGTATCGTAATTTTCATCAACCAGCTTCGTGAAAAGGTGGGCGTTGTCTACGGAAACCCCGAGACCACCACCGGCGGACGCGCGCTGAAATTCTACGCTTCCGTGAGAATCGACATTCGCAAGTCCGAGATGCTGAAGGCAGGCAGCGAGGCTTACGGTAACCGCGTTAAGTGTAAGGTTGTAAAGAACAAGGTTGCTCCCCCCTTCAAGGTTGCTGAGTTTGACATTCTCTACGGCAAGGGAATCTCCAAGTCCAGCGAGATCCTTGAGATCGGTATCAACAAGGGCATCATCGAAAAGAGCGGCGCGTGGATCTCCTACGAGGGAACAAGACTCGGTCAGGGTCGCGACAACGCAAGAAACTTTATCGAAAACGATCCCGCCCTCATGGCAGAGCTTGAAGCAAAGATCAAGGCTTCCGCAAGCGCTGCTGAAGAGGAATTCGAGGATACCCTGGATGATGACGACGAGGATCTCGACATCCGTCTTCTTGACCTTGACGGCGACCTCGACTGATAAAAATGACTGTAGACAAAGCAAAGTACGCCTCCTTCCGCAACCTTGCGGAGGTGGAGCTTGAGTTTTCCCCCGACGTGAACGTGCTGTACGGTATGAACGCCCAGGGAAAATCCAACATCCTTGAGGGGCTGTACTATTTTGCAAGAGGCAGATCCTTTAGGGGCGTGAAGGACAGAGATCTGGTGATGTTCGGCGAGGACGCGGCAAGATTTGAGATAGATTTTTTCCGCGAAGGCTCGGACAACACTACAAAACTGAGCGCCGCCATTTCCTCCGCAGGCCGAAAGAAGCTTTTCCGAAACGGAGCGCCTCTCAGAGGCAGTGCCGAGATGCTGGGTGCCTTCCGTGCGGTGCTCTTCTGCCCCTCCCACCTGTCCATCGTCAGCGGAGGTCCTGCAGAAAGACGCTCTTTCCTTGACATCGCCATTGCGCAGAATTCTGCCGCATACATATATTACCTTTCAAATTACCGCAGATTTTTGGCGGAGCGAAACGCCCTTCTGAAGCGCCACGCCTCGGGAGTCCGCGTTTCAAAAGAGGAATGGGAGACCTACGCGGAGCAGTTAAGCGTTGCTGCCGCGGAGATCTACGCCGCCAGAGAAAAATACTGTTCTCTCCTTACCGAGGACGTGACCCGCTACTTCAGCGAGATGACTAAGGGTGCTGAGGTTCCCCGTCTCGTTTATACTTCACATCTGCAAAGTGAAGACATCGAAGGAGACAAGAGTGCTCACGGGGCAAAGCTTTACGAAAAGCTGACTTCTAACATCGAGCGTGAGAGTGCCGCGGGGTCAACTCTTTGGGGCCCTCACAAGGACGACATTCTCATCACCATAAACGACACTGAGGCAAGGCTTTTCGCCTCCCAAGGACAGCAGAGAAGTATTGCTCTGTCAATGAAGCTGGCGGAGGGTGAGATCTCAAAGAGGCTGACGGGAGAGTATCCCGTTTTCCTCCTTGACGACGTTTTCTCGGAGCTTGACACCACAAGGCGACAGTTTATCATGAACTCTCTTAGGGGAAGACAGATCATCGTCACCTCCTGCGACCCTTCGGTTGTTCCGAGTAACACCGACGGAGCACACATCTCCTACTTTAAGGTGGAAAACGGAAGCATTACCGAGTGTACCTCGGGGGAGAAGCTGTGATATGGAGAAAAGCTATATTATCGGCGCGGTGAGAGAGCGGGAGAAATCCGTTTCCGTGGAGATCGTCACCCCCTCGGGCGAAGTGAAAAAGCATAGGCTGACCCCTGCTATGTGGAATGAATTTTCAGTGACCACGGGGGATGTCATCGGACGTGAAACCTACCTCAAAATCAAAGCCCTTGCCGAAAAATGCGAAGCGGTGACGAGAGCTATCCGTGCTATCGCAGATTGTCCCCACAGCTACGCTTCCCTTTCGAGAAAGCTGAGCTCCTTAGGCTACTCAAAGGAAGCGGTGGATTCAGCTGTCGCCGTTATCCGACGTCGCAGACTTATCGACGAGGCGACACAGGCGGAGGCTATGGCATTAAGGCTTGTAAAAACGAAGCACCGGGGCCCATCCCGGGTGGTTTCCGACATCTCAGCCAAGGGGTACCCGAGAGAGATCGCAAGGCAGGCTGCTGAATCGGTGGACGAAAGTGATTATGCTGAGGCCCTGCGGATAAATCTGGAGCGAAAGTGCAGCGGTGAGATTCCGACGGAGGAAAAAGCGAGAGAAAAGCTGACGCTGTCCTTGATGAGGCTTGGTTTTAGCACCTCGGAGATCATACGTGCCTTTAAGGAGAAGAAAGAATAAGATAAAGGATCGCGAAAACGGTCCTTTTTTTGTGTCATAGGAATATATCCGAATTTGTTTTATTAAATTCACTTAAATTGGGAAGAATTTTATGTTATCGCTCGTAGTATTAATAGAAGACAATCGAACCGATTGTTGACAATATGACCAGTTAAATGTATAATATTAACGAAAGAGTAATTCATCTTATTATGATCAAGGAGGCGATAGTATGTCTATGTACATGGTGACCGGCTATGCTATCTCCTATCTTTGCAATTATTACTCACTTTGGAGAAGTAGAATTAAAGCAATCCAAGGGAGCGCATAAGCCGAACAAAGATGTCGGTTTATGCGCTTTTTCGATTGGTATTTTAATTTTGAAAGGAGTTCATATGAGTATAAAAAATATTGCATTAACAATTTTGGTTGTTTCAATCATGATCTTTACCGTTGCGTGCTGCCCTGCTTCTGTTACCGAAAACTCAATATTATATAGTTCCGATAACGTCATAGTAACACTTGCAGACAACTCCGGCGAAACCAATAACTGCTATTATCAATGGATCGAATTAACTGATGAAACGGTTTTTGAAAAAAACACGGTTATAGTAACCGGCGTTGTGTCTAACATCCGTGAAGCAACCGTGGAGTACGAGTTTATGGACACTCACGTTTGTGACGACATTACCATTTTCGACGTGGAAGTGGCAGACGTCTTGTCTTGCCGTTCAGATTCACTCGAAATATCGGACATGATTACGGTAGGAACCGGTTATACCTCGAGTTCATACGGAGAAGGACTTCCGCTTATCGAAGAAGGAAAGACTTATATGATCTTTTGTTACGTTGCCGCTGACCGCGAGGACGATCCGTTGGAATTGGCAGGATACATAGATTGTTGGATAAGTGCACCTAAAGATCTTCTTATAGAAAAGATTGGAGATTCTTATCTGGCCGTTGACTATTTTAAGGACAAAATTAATGTTCAAAGTCTTGCTGACTGTATTGAATTAACAGATAATCAAATCAATTCACTGGCTGCCATCAACAAATACGACAAGGGATCTGTAGAGAATTATATTCGGGATAACATAAAGGTCAAAGACCCATCTTATGACCCGAATGTCTGCGAAGCGTTGTTAATTCTAAAATCACGTACAGTTAATGGCAGTACAGAATTTATGAGTCTTATTGAAAGAACAGCTTTGATAAACTGCAGTGATCTAGAATCTTACGTAAAGAGCAGTGCTTCAACTTTAGGAAAATAAGAGAAAGGATGTGCTTTTAGATGTACAAAAATAAGCTAATACGTATAATCGCCATTTGCCTTGCGATATGTAGTATGTTAGCATTAACTTCCTACGCAAGCTCGCTGGATTCTTTTTTTGGTTGATTCATCCACACGATGGGCGTTCATGACAGATACAACTCGCCATAGAGGAAGCAAAAAATCAACTTAAAAATATTCGTCACCCACAGTAAAAAGTGCTTATTCCTCATATGTAACAACAGGAATTAATCTTTGGGGATCATATATTTCGTGTACTAATGATGACGATTCTCAAGTAGGCATTATAACTGTTTCGGCTGAAGATAATGAAACAGTTGCTACATTGTTATCAAATATTGACTCTTCAACCAATCACATTAACCAGTGGATGTTAACAATCAACAGTACAAATTTTGATCCAAAGCCATCTTCAGGCAAAATAAGGAGTATAGCTCACGAAATAGGACATGCGTACGGACTTGGGCATGTTAACCAGAGTACTCAAATCATGTATCCCTATTATTCCGCAAGCATAAATGTCACAAGTTATGACAAAGCCGGCATGAATGTAATGACTCATACGCATACACACAGCGGTTCTTATTCCAAAACCAAAGAACAACATTCTACTTATCAGCATAAGTTGCGTTGTAACACATGTAAAGCATATCGATTGGCTGCTTGTTCCTATACGGATTACCATTCGGGTTCAATGCATTATATTGTAGTAGATTGTTCCTGCGGTAATCAGAACACACAATCGTGGGCATGCAGAGGTAATCCATGTATTTTGCCTTTTTCTATTCGCCCCGAGTATGAACTACAATAAAAATTTAATAATTCGATGTGTTGCTAAACGTTGTATTATTATACGCATTTCATTTTAAAAACAAAAAATAACCGCAGAAAACTGCGGTTATTTTTACGTTATTTCAAATTACAGCTTGCTCTGAACGCTCTTCAGCGCTTCTTCAACGCCGACTTTCTTTTCGCGATACTTTTCAAGCTTCGCCTTTTCAGCTTCAACCACAGCGGCAGGTGCACGGGAGACGAATCCCTCGTTATTCAGCTTGCCCTCAGCGCGCTTGATCTCAGACTCAACGGTAGCCAGCTCCTTAGTAAGTCTCTCTGCCTCAGCGGCAAAGTCAACCATGTCAGAGAGGGGAATGTAGATAGCGGCAGAGTCGGTGATGATCTGTACCGCATCAGCGTCAGCATATTCATTGACAAGCTCAAAGCTTGCGGCAGATGCAAGACGCTCGAAGAAGATTCCCGCATTCTCGAAGGACTCAGCGTACTTCGTAACCACGGAAACAGCTGCCTTTCTGGAAGGAACAACGCCCATTTCTGCTCTTCTTGCTCTGATTGCCTTTATAGCGTCGATTACGCGCTCAAAGCCTGCGGCCTCTGCACCAAAAGCGGGGATCTTGTCCGCATCAGGATAATCCTTCAGCATAATAGTTCCCTCTTCGCCGGGAAGTCCTGTGTAGATCTCCTCTGTGATGAAGGGCATAAAGGGATGGAGAAGCTTCAGCACTTCACGGAGAACGTATGCAAGAACGTTCTGTGCATTGGCGCTTCTCTCTGCATTGTCTCCGGATACGGAGGGCTTGGAGAGCTCAATGTACCAGTCGCAGTATACGTCCCAGATAAAGACGTAGATGGAGGACAGCGCCACGCCGATCTCGAAGTTGTCAAGATTGGTTGTAACGGCACGAACTGTATCAGCAAGCTTTGTGAGGATCCACTTGTCCTCAGAGGCAAGCTTTTCTGCCTCGGGAAGCTTTATCTCGTCAATGGTCAGGTTCATCATCACGAAACGAGCCGCATTCCACAGCTTGTTCGCAAAGTTGCGGGCTGCCTCGATCTTCTCGTCGGAGAAGCGCATGTCGTTTCCGGGGCTGTTACCTGTACCGAGGGCGAATCTGAGGGCGTCGGCGCCGTAGTCCTTGATGATCTCCAGGGGATCGATTCCGTTACCGAGAGACTTTGACATCTTGCGGCCCTGCGCGTCTCTTACGAGACCGTGGAT
>JAZULS010000084.1:0-33724 GCA_045603205.1 Eubacteriales bacterium
GATTCTTTGCTTTTGCCATTTACTTCACCTCTTGATTTCGGAAGGTAATGGTACCGGTTTCGGCATCCATTGCGTCCACAATAGCCAAAGACTCCAGATGGTAGCCTAAGTTTCGAATGACACGTCCGCCGATCTGGAAGCCCTTTTCAATGGCAATGCCGCAGCCTTCCACGATAGCACCGGCATTTTCGGTAATGGAGATCAGTCCCTGGAGAGCGCAGCCGTTGGCAAGGAAATCATCGCTGATCAGAATGTGATCATCGGCATTGAGGAACTTCTTGGACACGATGACCTGATTTTTATTCTTATGTGTAAAGGATTCTACCTCTGCAACATACATATCACCGTCGATGTTGATGGACTTGGACTTTTTGGCGAACACCATGGGAACGCCAAACTCCTTGGCGACAAATGCAGCAATACCAATGCCGGAGGCTTCAATGGTCAGCACCTTGGAAACAGTTTTATGACCGAAGCGGCGCTTGAATTCCCGACCTATCTCCTCCATCAGCGCAATATCCATCTGGTGGTTCAGAAAGCTGTCCACCTTCAGCACATTGCCGGATTTGACAATACCGTCTTTTACGATTCTCTCTTCTAAAAAGTTCATCTCAATGTATTCTCCCTTATTAATAGTTTATTTTACAATTTAGTACAAATATTCACAATTATGTTAACACATACTACATAAAAAGTCAAGGGGCACGCAGTACCGACAACCGTTGTGATTGTAGTTTTTTGAACCGATAGCTTTTTGTTGTTGGCATTGTTGGTTGAGGAGGTGGGATCACGTAGGCTCTTACGAAAATATAGTCGCCTGCTCTCGCTTCGGTACACTCAGCTCAGCACGCTCCTTATTTTCGTTACTCACTTCGTCAAAACGATTCTTAATCGTTTTGACTCGTTCCCCTCCGGGTTATGAGTTGATGAATTCGTTCCGGAATGGCGACCCAATGGACTTTAAGTGGGTTTTTGGCTCTTTTTTCGCCGACATTTCGCCGACATTGGCTCACAAAGGAAGTCACTTGTATTTTCAGTTGGAATATCCCACAAAACGCTCAGTCGATGGTCTCTACCACCTTGAACTCAACGTTTTGGTAGTTGTTACTGTCTAAAATATACAAGCACTCATAGTACCCAATCATAACGTCAGCTATAGCTTGTTCAGGACAATCGCTTTCAAGCTCAACCTTCCTAGACCTGGTTTCCTGTATCTCTACTATATACTTACTCATTGTCAATTTCCTCGGTATTTCGGCTTACAGGGGGATGAATGTCATACGAGGTTCAATGTCGCTAGGATCGATATTCTCAGGCTCCCAGAAGAGCTTAGAATACTTCTCTTGCATATCCGAGGGTAAAGATGTGAGGTTGCCTTCATCGTCCTCACCGACTACGTAAAATACACCACAGAGGATATCGTTATAGAATCTTCTGTTAGGCTCAAGACCTATAATCTTGCCTTCCTCGTTGCAGAGGATACATACGTTATCATCAATGCCGATGATCTCAATAAGACCCTGATGATCTGCTCCAAGGGACACCGCCTTTTGCAGACTGTCAAGGTCATTTTTGATTGTTGTGAGTGTGGGATTCTTTCCCGGTTCTACCATAAGCACGGTAATGTTTGTTTCTTTCATAGTATTTCTCCTATACAATAAATTAACCGATAACAACATCTGCTGTTATCGGTTAAAAGTATTATATATATATATAATTTTGAAGTTTGCTAATCAAGGATACTCCTGTAATGGATTATCCTCTTAAATATTGTTCATGGAACTTAGACATAATAGTCGCAACCGAGGCACGTGTTGCATTATCCTTGGGAGCAAACATTGTTTCAGACACACCATTTACCAATCCTGCTTGCTGGCACTTATATACAGCATCCTTTGCCCAGGATGATATTTTATTGTCATCTGCAAATGTTTTCTTGCCAACTGAACTTTCAAGAGTAATGCCTAAATGATTTTCAACATATCTGACTAACATCGAACACATCTGCTCACGTGTGATGTTTGCATTAGGAGAAAACTTACCGTTGCCTACACCGGAAACTATACCATTTTCACTTGCCCATTTCACTGCAGGAGCATACCATGCCCCTGATTTAACATCAGTGAATCCAGTCTTGATATTCTTGTTAGAAGTATCAACACCGGCAAGATTAGCAAGAACCTGAACAAACTCAGCTCTTGTCATGGTCTTATTGGGTAACATTTTACCGTTACCGGCACCTGATAAAATACCGTATGTCACAGAATAATCGATATACTGTTTATACCAAGCAGTAGCCTTTATGTCTGTAAACATTGTAGATGTATCCAGCAATACCTTTTCAAGCTTTGTTCCATCTGCAGTTATGGTTTCAGAATAACCGCAAACCGTACAAGCACGAGTTTGAGTTCCGTCTGCTTCTTCAGTTGCGTCATTGTTGTAAATGTACTCACTAAAAATATGGTCAACAGTTGGAATAAGTTCTATAACTTTTGCGGAACATACAGAGCAAGTAAATGTTTTCTCACCTTCATTCAGGCAGTCAGCTTGCTTAGTGATTACACCTTCATCCCAAGTGTGAGATTGAATTTCAACACTACCGCACTCACAAGTACGCTTATGATTATCACCATCAACCTTTACCCAACCACTGTAGGTGTGTTCTGTTATCTTAGCTACCTGCTCCGTTTTGGTAACAGAACAATTATTACAGGTATAAGTCTTTTCACCAAATGTTATGTGGGAAGGTTGTGTTGTGATTACACCATCATTCCAATTATGACCTGTAGCAGCGATTTCACGGGATTGTAGCACTACTTTACATGTGATACACTTTATTACTTCTGTGCCTGGATTAGTACAAGTAGCAGACTGAGTGGTTTCCCAAGATCCGTAGCTATGTCCTGTATAGAGAATGATTTCTGTTGCAATAAGAGCTTTACAAAGCGTACATCTTTTTTCTTTTGAACCTGAAGTAGTACAAGTGGCTTCGTTTGTAATATTCCATTCCCCTTCAACGTGACCTGTAGGATCAATATAAATAATTGTATAGTTTCCGCAATCGGAATTACTACAATATACCTTCATAGATCCACTTTGAGTACAAGTAGGATAAAGCGTAATTTCTTCGTTTCCTATGAAAGCGCAGGTGTGTCCTTCACTCAATTTTGGGATTCTGCGTGACTCATAATAATCACAGTTAACACAATCCTTGCGTTCTTCACCATCAGTGTGGAACTCTGCTTTTTTATATTCATACCAATTACCCAAAGTATGACCGGTTGAGGGAATCGTCTCAGTGAAAATAGGAGCATTACAACGTGTGCATCTCTTTTCTTTTGAGCCGGCAACAGTGCAGGTAGCTTCCTTTACTAATTTCCATTCACCCTCGGTATGGTTAGTAGGTTCAATATAAACGGTTATATAGCTTCCGCAATCAGGATTATTGCAATATACCTTTTTAGAACCGCTTTGAGTACATGTAGGATTACTGATAATCTCTTCTATACCTGTATAAGAACAGATATGACTTTCACTTAACTTAGGAATTCTGCGAGACTCGTAGTAATCACAATTTGAACAATCTTTGCGTTCTTCACCATCAGTGTTGAAATCCGCTTTTTTGTACTCATACCAGTTGCCAAGACTATGTCCTGTTGCAGCAATAGATTCAATCGCAATGAGAGTGTTACAAATTGTACAGTTCTTCTCCTTTGAACCGGCAACAGTACAGGTAGCCTTCTTTGCTACTTTCCATTCTCCTTCTGTGTGTCCTGTGGGTTCAATATGAAGGGTTATATAATTTCCACAAGCAGTATCGTTACAATATACCTTCATAGAACCGCTTTGAGTACATGTAGGATTACTGATAATCTCTTCTATACCTGTATAAGAACAGGTATGACCTTCGCTCAACTTAGGAATTCTACGAGATTCATAGTAATCACAAATGGAACAGTCCTTACGTTCTTCACCATCTGTATGGAATTCTGCTTTTTTGTACTCATACCAATCACCCAAACTATGACCGGTTGCTAAAATGGTACTTGTATCGATAAGAGAATCGCAAGCTACACATCGCTTTTCTTTCGAACCGGCAACAGTACAGGTAGCTTCTTTTACTACTTTCCACTCTCCTTCTGTGTGCCCTGTGGGTTCAATATAAGCGATTATGTAATTGCCGCAATCGGAATTATTACAATAAACCTTTTTAGAACCTACTTGAGTACATGTAGGATTACTAATAATCTCTTCTGTTCCAGTATATGAACAGGTATGCCCCTCACTTAACTTAGGAATCCTGCGAGACTCATAGTAATCACAATTGGAACAATCTTTACGTTCCTCTCCATCGGTATAGAATTCTGCTTTTTTGTACTCATACCAATTGCCAAGACTATGTCCTGTTGCAGGAACAATCTCTGTAGCGATAAGCGAATTACAAACCGCACATCTCTTTTCTTTTAAACCTGCAACAGTGCACGAAGCTGAATTTGTAATTATCCATTCACCTTCAGTATGCCCGTTAGCAGCTATAGGCTCATTTTTTGTATCCGTACAATTAGAGCAATAGAAGGTTTTAATACCTTCGTTTAAGCAATCAGGTTGCTTTATTACAACTCCGGAATCCCAAGAGTGACCTAATGCATCAATAGAACGAGATTGTAACTCAGTATCACAACTTATACACTTAATTACTTCTATACCTTTATCAGTGCAGGTAGCCTCAACTGAAACTTCCCAAGTACCGCCGGTATGAGGTTTAGGATCAACGGTTACTGTTATAAACTTCTTACAGGAAGGATTGGAACAATATACCTTCTTAGAACCGCTTTGGGCACAGGTAGATTCGTCTATAATCTCTTCAATACCTGTATAAGAACACACATGACCCTCGCTAAGCTTAGGTAATTTTTCTGTTTCGTAATGATTACAATTATTACAATCTCTACGCTGTTCTCCGTCCTCGTTGAATGTAGGCTCTAATGTAGTGTACCATTCACCATATTTATGACCTTGAGCAACAATTTCGACTATTTCAAAATTGCCGCATTCTTCTTCAAAGCAATAGATCTTTTTGCTTCCATTCTCCGTACAAGTAGCATCTTCAATTATTTCTTCGGTACCGGTGAAATCGCATACGTGGCTTTCACTAAGCTTAGGTATACGATTTGCTTCAAAGTGGTCGCAGTTTTTACAATTTCTACGCTGCTCACCGTCTTCGTTAAACTTAGCCTCGATTGCTACATACCAGTCATCAAAATCATGTCCTGTTTCATCAACAGGTCTTGTGTTGATAGTTGTTTTGCAAACAGAACACTTTTGAATTTCTTCACCTTTAGCCTCACATCCGGGAGCAATACTTTGTTCCCATTCGCCAGGAGTATGATCAATCATATCAACATAAGTGTCTATATAATAATCGGGACAGTTTTTACAAGTGTGTGTTGTATATCCTTTTACTGTGCAAGTAGGTGCTGTAATAACCGCTATATATTCGTGAGCAACCTTAGGAATTACAACTGTTTCTGTTTTAGAACAATCTGTACAGGTACGTGTCTTTAAGCCTGTTGCAGTACAGGTAGCAGGAATTGTAACAACCCAATCACCAAAATTGTGATTGTTAATATCAACATAGCCACTGAATGCATCAAATGCTATGTCTTGCTCCGTGCCATTTACAAAGTTATAAAAGCTATCGTATCCATCACGGAAAGCAGTATTGATATATGCTTTTCCAGAATTTGCATTGTCCTTTAACGAAAAATGCAGTTCAGCAATCGTTCCGTCTTGGATGTATGCATCTGTGCTTGTCCAAGCGATATTTACTGCATATCCTTCGGGATGACCAATTACTTTGTAACCACCCTCAAGAAGGATCTTTGTGTCTTCAAGTATAAGGCGGCTTGTATCATAGTTAACACAGAAACTAAAACCGGAAAATCCGGCATTGTTATTTACTGTGATCGGAACAACTATATCTGTATCACCAAAGGTTGCCGATACGCTTCCAATATTAACCGATGGAATATCTGATTCTTTCAAAGCTGCAATAGATATCTTGCCATTCACAGTATTAACAGCAATATCATGCTCGTGAGAATCATAGAAGCTGTCATAACCTGTACGATACACAATATCGATATTGCCCTCACTTGCTGTGAGATCTTTAGGAATATTAAAATACAATGTGGCTATTTTACCATCCTTCGAATATCCAGAAGGACCAGTCCAAGCCAAATTAACACCATAGCCAGTCGGTTGAGCAATAACTCTATATCCGCCTTCAATGTTAATCTTTGATTCAACCAACACAAGTTTTTCAGTATTATAATTAACACAGAAACTGAAACCTGCAATACCGGGGTTATTTTCAAGCAGGATATCTACTGCCACTCGGTTATCACCGGCGGTGGCAGTAGTATCACTAACTTTAACAGTAAAATTATTTACTCCCTCAGCATTAACAGAGGTGACAACTGTCGAAAGCAATAGTGTGATCGACAAAAACAAAGCAAAAATTCTTTTCTTCATTATCATCACCTCACGCTAATCAAAAGATTTCTACAGAGTTATCTTCAAGATACTCAGTAAGTCTTGTAACGTCCTTGATAGTAACAAGTCCGTCACCATTTACATCGAGTGCTTTGTAGATAACTTCAATTGAATCATCGTTAAGGTAATTTACAAGACGAGTAACATCCTTCATTGTTACAAGTCCGTCACCGTTAATATCACCACGAATATAATCCTTAACGTTCACGGTGAATGTACAGTTACCTTCACGGTAAGAAACAGTGACAGTTTGCTCGCCTATAGTCTCGGGATCGTAACCGGTAACAGTGTAACCTTCGGTAAGCTCAACACTTGTTCCATCTGTAAAGTTCACCTTTACAATCATAGAAGAGCAATCAAGTTCTTCTCCTACGATAGAATCAATAGGTGCTCCAGCAGCAATTGTGATAAAGCTAATGGTCTTAGCAATAACATTAACATCAAATGTAGCACTCTTACCATTATAAGTTACAGTGATTGTTTGAGTTCCAATGACAGATGGATCATATCCGCTGATAGTATAACCTGTCTGAATTGTTCTCTCGGAACCATTCTCATAAGAAATATTCAACGCAAGACCAGTTAAATCCAACTCTTCGTATTCCATATACTCTGTTTTGTTAGGAATAATAAGAGTCATTGTAAAGTTACTGCTCAAATTGTAGTACATAAGACCAAAGTCATAACAATAGGTCTCAACATACTCATCTTCAAATGCATACAATATTGCATCTTCTGCACCGTAGAATGCAAGGTCGTGAATTTCTTCAATAGGCGAATTGAACACTACCTTGTTGAGCTTTACGCAAGCATAGAAGACACGATCTCCGATAGTGGTAATACCTGTACCAAATTCAACTTGCTCAAGTCCTGTGCAACTGTAGAATACGCAATCACCAAGACTTACAACACTGTCAGGAATGTGAAGCTCTGTAATGTTGCTGCAGGATCTGAAGGCATAGTCACCAATTTCTGTTACAGTTCCAGGAATCTCCAATGCTGCAATCTGGTTGCAGTTATAGAATGCATACTCACCGATGCTTGTTGTTTGATTACCTAATGTCATATTCTTAACAACAACACAGCCATAGAACGCCCAATCACCTACAGTAATAACACTGTTCGGCAAAAGCATTTCCTTAAGAGAAGCACAACCAAAGAAAGTATAATCATTGATTGCAGGAACTCCGCTCGGAATATTGATGTATGCCATACTATTACAGTTGTAGAATGCATAGGCACCAATATTTCTTGTTGTGTTTGGAAGAACTAAAGAAGGAATCATCTTACATTCTTCAAAAGCATGTTCACCAATATTGATCAAATCATTATGAATAACAATATTATTAATTGCGATACAGTTGAAAAATGCGTAATCATTAATATTGATTACCGATTCTATGTACACATCTTTTGCCAGCACACAATTTGAAAATGCGTAATCATCAATTGTATTGATGTTGTCAAGTTCAATTTCCTTTGTAGAACCTTCTGCAAATGCATACTTTCCTATTTTATTAGCTGTTCCAACTTCCACATAAACGATTGCGGTTCCCTTATAGAACGCGTAATCATCAATCAAATCAATATCTTCTACAACAATACCCTTAATTGTAGAGGAGTTTGCAAATGCGTAACTTCCAATGGTATCAACGTTATCATCAATAACGAGATACTGAACACCACTCATTTTACCATCATAAACAGATGCATCTACTGTGCCATCAACACCACGGATAGTTGCGGTAAGTTTTCCGCTAGATGATGCAAAAGCACCTGTTCCAACAGTACTGATAGTATCAGGCAAGGATATGGTAATCAACTGATCACCATTTGCAAATGCAGAATTTCCAATCGTATGAATGTTATCATTAACAACAATATGAGTAAAATCTTGAGCTTTAAGAATATTAGCAGCAATGCTTCCATTTACATAGTAGATGGTTGCCGTTACATCCTTACAGTTATATTCAGTAACGATGGAATTGTAAATGACATTTGTTCCCATAGTCTGAAGACTATCAGGAATAATAAGGTTTTTAAGTAGAACATCGTCGACAAATGTCTCTTTACCAATAGATACTACACTTGAAGAGAAAGCGTATTCCCCTGCTGTTGCAGGTTGGGTACCATAGGTGATATCACTCAATGCATAACACTGTGCAAAAGCTCTGTCACCAATTGTTATAATATTCTCATCAAGTACAACATGGCATACACCCTGCTTCTCCAATAGACCTGCTGCAACTGTGCCAGTAAGATAACGAATCTCTACTGTCAAATCGTTGTTGTTGAAGAATACTCCGGTACCAACGGTAGTTACATCATCAGGTACTGAAACACTTTCCAAAGCAACACAATCCAAGAATGCAGAATCTCCGATCTTCTTGGTTGCATCAGGAATATTAATGCTAGACAAATTACCACACTTCATAAATGCTGAAGCATCAATCACAGCAACTGTTTCAGGAAGTGTGATATTTGCAAAAGCACATTTATAGAATGCAGAAATACCAATAGAGGTAACGTCACCATTAAGTTTAACTGTTGCGAGTTTCTCACAACCAGAGAAAACCAAATCATTAATCACTGTAACACCAGTAGGAACAGTAATTGTGGTGATGTTAGCGCAGTTTTCAAAAGCAGCTTTCCCTATTTCTGTTACAGAAGTAGGAATGGATACGGTTGCCATAGCTCCACAATCTTGGAAAGCACCTTCGCCAATGGTAAGAAGGTTCTTTCTCAAAGTTGCACGTTCCATATTGTCGTTAGAAGCAAATGCATAATCACCAATGCTTGTTACTGTCTGAGGAACAGAAAGTCTGCTCAAATTACAGTTATAGAATGCATAATCACCAATGCTCTCTACGCTGATACCAATAACAATCGTATCGAGTTTCTTACAATTATAGAAAGTGTACTCACCAATCGCATCTGCTGTAATACCAATTGTAGCCGTAGTCATAGAGGTACAATTGTAGAATGCATAAGATCCAACCTTAACGGCGGTATCCGGCACAACGGCCTCGACGAGAGAAGTACAATTGTAGAACGCACCCTCACCAATGCTCTCTACGCCTTCGGAAATCGTTACATTTACAAGACCAGTGCAGTAATAGAATGCATAATCACCAACACTATCAACAGTTGTAGGAATGGTAGCGTTTACAAGACCGGTACATTTATTAAATGCATACTTGCCAATGCTCTTGATATTAGAAGGAATAGTAATACTGTTAATTGTTTTGCATTCGGAGAAACCATAATCACCGATTTTATTAACTACTTTTCCATCAATTTCAACAGGAACTGTAAGTTCTGTACTTGTAGTAACACAACCAATAATCTCTACACAACCATCATCATTAATAACATAATAGAATGTATCATTTCCGGTTGTATAGGAATCGTTCAATATCACACGATTAGTAGAACGATAATCATAACCAGCAGAAGGGCGATATACATGGATGGTACAAGCGCTAGGGATAGCATTTGTGCCAATGCTTGTTACTGTCTTCGGAATAACCAAGCTAGTGAGGTTGGTGCAACCATCAAATGCTTCACGGCCAATTCCAACAATATTTTTGTGAATATTAACTTCAGAAATAGTCGTGTTATCTTGGAACACAGTACCTGCGATATACTTTACATCTTCAGGAAGTGTTACGCCACTAACAGTCCCATTATACTTAATGAGAACACCATCGCCAGCTATGACAAAATCAGCCTTTTGATTAATATACCATGGAACAAAATCAAATGCGTATGCGCCGACCGACTTGATGTCACTATTTAATGTGATCTTCGTGATGTTAACACAGTTATTAAAAGCACCATCAGCAATTTGGCTTGCATCTGTAATATTTACAGTCTTTAGAACTGTAGGAATGTAAAATACATAAGTTCTAACATTTCCATAATAAGTTGTTGAATTGTAATAGTACCCATAGTCCGCGCAAGTATACCATGGATCGTTTATAGCATTCGAAGAACTGTATGCACCTGGAATAAATTCCTTCGAATTATAGGACGAGCTAGTTCCTACAGTATAAGACTGAGTAAAATTACGGTAATATGGCGATTTTTCAGTATGTTCGTACAGTATAACACTTTTATTACCTGTAGTAGTTGCAGAAGTATGGTCAAAAGAATATCCGAAAATATATCCAAAGGTGCCATTTGGTCCTGTTGCTGTTCTGCTTTCACCAACAAATGGCAGGGTAATCTCAGTTATAGCTGTACTTCCATTAAATGCAAATGCTTCGATTCTTGTAATTGTATCAGGAACAACGATGCTCTTCAAACTTGTATTGTTTGCAAAAGCATATTCAGGAATCGTTCTTAATCCGGAACCAATGCTGTACTTAGTGACTTTGCTATTGTTAGCAAATACATAATCTCCTAATGAAGTAACTGAATCCGGGATCTTTATCTCAGTTAATGTGGTACATTTACTAAAGGCATAATCTCCAATACTTGTAACTTTCTCAGGGATCGTTAATTCTTTAAGCACAGCATTATTGTAAAACGCGTATTTCCCTATGCTTGTAACATTTTTACTAATAACGAGTTTTGTAACCTTGCTACAATTATTAAACGTGTATTCGGGGACAGCCGTGATTGCATCAGGAATATACACCTCAGTCAAAGAACTGTCGTTACTAAAAGCATATTTTCCTATGCTGGTAACACTTTCAGGTATTGTAAAATCCTTAAGTGCAGCGTTCCACTGAAACGCATATTCGCCGATCGATTCAATACCATCATTCAAATTGATGTTCGTAATATAGTTACAGTTATTAAACGCGGCCACAGGAATCTGTGAAGCATCTGTAATATTTACAGTTTTCAGAACTGTAGGAATGTAAAATACATAAGTTCTAACATTTCCATAATAAGTTGTCGAACTGTAATAGTAGCCATAGTCCGCACAAGTATACCATGGATCGTTTATAGCATTCGAAGAACTGTATGCACCTGGAATAAACTCCTTCGAATTATAGGATGTACTACTACCAACAGTTATAGATTTGGAAAAAGTCTTATAATTCGATGTTGCTGTTCTTTCATAGAAAGAAGGACTCTTTGTTCCAGAACTCGAGTATGTTGAATAATCAGAAGAATATCCGAAAATATATCCAAAGGTACCATTTGGTCCTGTTGCTGTTCTGCTCGTTCCTACGAAAGGAAGTGTAACGTTAGTTACATTATTACATCCGTAAAAAGCAAATCCACCGATGCCAGTAATTGTACTTCTAACAAGAATTCTCTTAATAGAACTAGCATAACTATACCAAGGAGCAGTGCTACTTGCAGAATAAGTTGGAACTGAACCTGTACCTGCAATTTCAAGCAATCCATTGCTATAAACATACCATTTAACAGTAGAATTAATCGTACCGCTATCTGTCACTGTAAATGCAGAGGTATCTTCATTATCTGCTGCAAGAACATCGTATGCGTTACGTGCTGCAAGAAGTGTACCATAATTAGATACCTGCTCCTTCTGCTCTGCAGTAAGCTTAGAATATGCGTCCTCAGCCTCTAAAATCTTTGCGAGGGATACGTCATTATATTCTACCGTACCAATTGCATCGATTTTATCAATTACATCTTGTACTTCTGCATCAAGTCTGATCTCTGATGCTTTTTCTTCCAATTCGGGAACCGGAATATCCCAATCGGTTGTAACCGCAAATATATACGGATTTGAACCCGCTATGAGTACAATACACATCACTATACTTACGATGCTTCTCCATTGTTGTTTCATTTTATGTATCCTCCTTGATGGTTTGCGTTTTCAAAAACAAGATAATCAATTTCAATCTAATTATTTTCAATGAAGTTTATATAATAATTGGCAACGATAAACCGATTACTATGTTTATTGTATCACATTTTTATATTAAATGCAACACATTCTTCAATAACTGTTAACAAACAATCAATCAGCCACAAGTGACCGTATAGTGCACAAGGTTGATACGATTATTTGAAAGGAGGTTTAATATGCCTAATCAGAGACGAAAATGCCGTCTTGCTGACTCAGAGCATCGCAACGTTGATTTGCGTGACTATGAGCAACTTATTATGGATACGGTTAATAATACTGTCGAGGGTAAGAACCCTAAGGTATTTAAGGATTACTTTTCTACCGACCCTTTAACTCAAAGTGAAGCAGTATTGCTTGGGAGAGCTCTATCTAAGCTAACAGAGCTTAAATGCTATGGTAAGTCTGTTACCATATTCAGATTATTTGACGGCAAGACCTATGATAGTGAAGAATCAGCAATACCGATAACTAAGCAACGCAAAATCAAAGGAGGAAGAATGAGATGACAAAACTTAAACGCAAGTACATAAGCATAGATGATATTCAGAAGGAATACCTACCTATTGGCAAAAAAAGAATACGTGCTCTTGTAAAGAAGTACCTACAGGTAAAGATGATAGGCAACAGGATGTATATAGAGAGGGAGTCATTTGAAAGATTACTCTCAAATCCCGATATTGAACACTTACCCTTGAATTGAAGTTTACTACATTAATATATATACCCTATAGCTGCACTTGGTTATAGGGCGTTTTTTCGGATCATACAAACCCCTTTTCTATGATCCTATACAATATAGCACCCCACCCCATGCTAATGAGGTAGGGAGCATTTTTGACTATTCGGATTTCTTAGGTCTTCCTACCGGCTTAGGTGGCTGTGCCGCATCCACTATTATTTGCATAGCTTCTGCTATGGTAACGTCACTTAGATACCATGTACGTACAGAAGGGGTAAGGGGGTGACGAAGTCTTATACTGCCGTCCTCGTTTGATATACACTTCATTTTCTTCTCATAGGGTTTAAGTTGAGTCAATACCTGTTCTGAGCGTAATTGAAAAGCTTGATTCTTAGCTTTGCCCACACCGGGAGCATATACCAGGGTATCGCATTTCTTTGCCTCTGCAAGTATTACTTTCATATTCTCTTTATCCTCGTCCTCTGCATTAGACAGAGAAAAGTCATCAAGGGTAGCAAAGAGGTTGACAATACTGAGACTTCCATAACCAAGTCTGTCTGTATTGTTGATAGTTAACTGAGTTGTATTATCGAGTGCTATTCCTGATGCATCACTGGGCGCGAGGAGTATTATAGCAAGAGAAGGTTTCTTTTCGTCCCATACCTTCTTAAGTAGGTATCTCTTGGTATTATCGTCGGAAAAGATTGCTGTTGTTGTAAGGGTGGTTTCAATGGTTTTCATGTTGGTGTTCCTTTCGTTATTCTAATTCGTTGGTTATTGATGTGGGTGCTACGCTCTCAGGCATGAATACCATAATCGAGAAATCGTTATTCATAATATAGAGAGCAGAAACATAGCCTGAGTGACCTAACCGTGTAGCCCACTCGCATAAATGAGAGTCATAGTTAATAAGATCTCTTAACCGGGGCAGGTCATCAATGCTGTCGATGACGATTGAGTAACCGCCTACCTCTGTGTAGTCTCGATTATCGCCATACTCGGCGTCAAGGATCTGACATCCTATGAGTAGTTCTGTAGCTACCTCAACAGGGAAGCTGAACGCTGAGCTATACACCTCTTTGACGGTACCGTATTTAAGTAACATATAGTCCTCCTAAAAATAAAATTGACCCATAGAGCGTTTGGTCTCTATGGGTCATAGTGATAATATATAGTTATTTTAGGCGGCTTTACGGTATATGTGTGTGCATTATAGATGAATTAAGCGGTAGGATCTTCTTTTTCCGCCATTTCTTGACCAACTTGGATGAAAACATTTACGAGTTCACTTAGCTTGACTTTAGAACTGCTTTTTGTTTCTGCCATTATATCATATACCTTTTTCAGGAATTCTTCTCTTACTTCGAGATTGTATGACATATTGAATGCCTGTTCATAACACTCACCATAAGTAAAATCAGGAAATGTTGTGTTAAATTGAAGGAGTGAAGTATATAGTCGCTGATGAAGAGAAGGACACTCGATATCGTTCGAAACGGACTCATCATTAGTCTCGTCTTGGGTGTTATCATCGGGGTTTCCTTCGTCTTTTGGGTCGGAGCTTCCGGTATCTTTTGGGTCAGAGCTGGTAGTTGAGGTTTCTTCTGCACTGGAATTATTGTTTTCCGTATTTGTTATGGTTGATGTTTCATTAGGATTAGTTTCAGCACTTAAAGATTTATCAGAATCAGATTCAGTGGTTGAAACTTGGTTGGGATTAGATTGAGTAGTCAAATCTTGGTTAGGATCAGCTTCAGATTCAGCAGAAGGACTGTCTTTAGAGTTAGAATTTTGAACTGCAGCATCTTTAAGCTTACTCATTCTATCCAACTCGCTTTTAGGGAATACGCTGATACATAAGATTTTATCTGATATAGGGATGAATATTACATCACCTTTATAGAAAAGAGCTGATAAAAAATTGGCTATGCTGACTGCATATTCCGCAGGGACAGAGAGAACTACTAATTCATTTGCATCACCCACGGAAACATCTATAGATTTGGCAATCTTTAAGATAGGGAATTGTTTAAGTGTTGTTTCTGCTTGAGGGATATATTCATATGAATCGCCCTGCTTGGTGATCTTTCCGTCTTCGATTAGTTTCTCGACGGCTTTTCTTACTGTAGCATCTGATACAGATGTTTGTCCTTCTTCGGGATTTGACTTGACTTCCTCTTTGCTTTTGCTTACCCAATATTTTTCACTTTCAGACACAAGGTCGATTATGGACTCGATTGTAGGGAACTTTTTCTCGGTGTGGTTTTGTCTTTTGATTTTGGGTGTTTGGTTTTCTCTATATCTGGCTTCAAAGTAAGTAAGAACGTAATCGTAAATTTCATTTTTGAGTTTAGGTGTCTTTGGCATACTTAAGAGTCTCCTGATCGTTTTAGATTGTTCTCGTTATAAATGATACTTATAAATATTAAAATAATCGAAATCATACTCTATGAGTATAATTATAATATAATTATACTATGAAATCCCATAAAAATCAAGCCGAAAAATATAAAATAATGAAAGAATAATCTTTTGTAAAACCGTTTTGGATATGGTATCGTATAGTCAACAGGAAGAACTTAGGCACAGCGAACGAAGCAGGTTTCAGGCGACGGCTTGAATGGCAAGTTTGTTAAAGGTTGCACGTAACCGGTGATGTGGAACTACGTTCTTAAGCTTGACTTGTAAATTAAATTATATTAAAGAAAGGCTCCAGAGGTGTTTATCACGGAGTATACACGTGATAGACACCGAGGTGAGAAAGTTAAAATTATGGAAAACATCATTAAAAACATCAGAGCAAAAGCAGCTAAGATTTCAGCAATAATGTTAGGTGATCTTATAAGTGACGTTGATCTTCTGACTGTAGCGCTTAGTATGGGCAACATTAACCAAATAGCTGAGACCGTTATGACGGCTAGCGAAGGTAGTTGCCAGTACATAGCAGCCCACAGAGCTATTGATATTGGCTGGAAACCTCCGCTTCGTGATGCAAAGGTTAGAGCAGGTTATTTCTCTCAGGGTCTTATTGGCTTAATAGAACTCTCAAAGCATAATCCTGTGCTCGCAACCAGACTAATACCGGTTTGGGGTGAGATGCTCCATAAGTCCAAGGAGTTGGGTATCTCTAACAAACTCAAGCACGAAGCAGAGGTGTATATGCAGAGCGTATTTGAGCACGATGGATTCGCTATCACACACATCGATAATGACGGTTATGTCGAGGTTACGCTCAACGAGCCTAAACTTAAGTGTATGGCATTAGCGAATCAGTTTACCCCTTGATGTTAGGCATATATTGGTTATACATGTTCCTTGAAAAATGAATGAAATCGTCATGCTCTTGTCGCCTAGGTAAGCCTAGGTGACAGGGGCAGAAAGGAAGTAAAAATGGCAAAGAAAAAACAAAGTAAAAAGAAAGTTAGAAGCATTTACGATTCATACGGTTATAAGGTAGTGAACGGCACGAAACAGTATGGTCGCTACGAGTCAGACGGTGACGAAGATGAACCTATATTCATTGGTTACGGTAACTATATTGGTATAGAAAGTGTACTTACCGACATAGACGGCGGTTCCCCTATCCTAACGCTCGCTTACATAACTACAGAAAATGGAAACGGTTCTGTTAATATAACTCGAGAACTATTAGGGCAGAAAAGACAGTTACAAGCTTTACTTCTTAGATGCAACGCTGATGCTTACGATGCGAGTATCAGCACGCTAATGAACTGCTTGTATGTCTCAGAACGCAAAGCCTCAAGAGGTCGATGCTTTCATCGTACCGGCTGGATTGTAGAAGATGTCGGTACTGAGGATGAAAGTCTGTCTTTCAAGGGTTATAGCTTAGTGACTAATACCCCCGGCGAAGAAATAGCTTATGTTGGCTCCTATGACCTTACCTCGAAAGGCACTTTTGATGCATGGTTGGATATGCTTGAAGAGTGGGTGATGGGTAGACCCCAGCTTGAGGTTGCTGTCCTAATTGGTCTTAGTCCTATTATCTCCTCTGAATGGGGGGCAAGAAACCTCGTATTCCACTTTATGGGTGATAGCGGCTCGGGTAAGACAACATCAGCTATGTTAGCTCTCTCAACGGTAGGGTGCCCTAATCCTTCTGAGACAGCAAAATATTTAGGTGCTGACGGCAAGCCTCTGCGCTCCTTACTCTCGTCGTGGAAAAGCACATCTAATGCATTGACCGCAAAGCTAGATGGCTTGGATGGTACTTTAATGGTGTATGACGAGCTGTCCAAGATTGAAGACAGCAACATCCTTGGTTCTGCGATTTACACCTTCTCCGACGGCGCTGATAAAGATCGTATACTGAATTCTACAGAGATGCAGAGTACTAGCCTTATCAGAACTAATATCCTCTCGGTAGGCGAGGAGTCTTTATTAGAGAAGGCAAGTAATCAGAACTCAGGTTTGAATGTTCGTGTGTGTGAGATAAGTACCGGTTTTACAGATAGCGCAAAGCAAGCAGAAGCTATTAATTCAGGTTGTTCTGCGAATTATGGTCATGCCGCTATGATGTTTGCACAGTATATAGTGGATAATATGACCTATGCCGAGGTGGCAGAGCTTCGTGAAAAGAACCTTACAGAGTATACTGAGGCTCTTGAGGATGCAGGCTGTCAGTCTCCCACCATTCGCCGTTTGGCTGAGTTTGGAGCCATTCTTCTGACCGTTGCAGATATTGCAGACAAGGCTCTCGGTATTGAGTTCTCAAGAGATGATATTGTTGAATTTCTTGTTGACCAGCAGGTTAACGCAGATAGTAACTCTGACATCGGAGCACGTGCTCACGAAGCGCTCAGGGGTTATGTTAACTCTAATATTGCTAACTTTATTACTGATAACTCAAACGAGTGGAAAAAATCAATCCCTTGTCTTGGTAAGGTTGTTTACATCCCTAACGGCGGCATGGAGGTTAATGTTATCGCCTCTGAGTTTCCCGGTATTATGAAGAAGTTGGGTTTCAACAACCCTAGCTTGATTTTGAAAAAGTTTAAGGCTGCCGGTAATTTAGACTATGAGCAGGGTAAAACCTACCGTAAACGTCAGATTACAAAAGCCGGCGGCACCGTGCGTGTAAATGTAGTGAAGTTTGCCTGATAGGGAATTTGCCCTATAGGTAACCGGTAGAAATGCTATGTGCCACATGGGGTTTCCCCGATTCCCTGTGAAAAAAGGCACACCTATGATGAAGAAAATTTTTGAGGCTGTATGTGTTGCTCAGTCACCCTGTGGGGGATAGAGGGAAAAAGGGAGAGAGTTGCATATCACTAAGTAACGCTTAGTATTTACAAGGTGATATTCTCCCTGTCTACTCCACGTTTCCCCGGGATAGTACACCATCACACCGAGTGGTGGTGTTAAGAGTAAGCATACAGGGCTATTTTGATATATTTTTTATGACTTATGTACTTTAATAACGGTTGTCGAAACAGGTAACACACGAGAGTATGGGTTGTGGTACTAGAGGACTATACCCCAACGACCCTGATATCTCACCGTTGCCTGTATCGACTACTACTGCGATATTCATATTTATATCGGTGTTAATACACCAAAAAAATTCAAATAGATAATATAGGAGAAAAAATATGAATATGCTCACCCCCTATGACATCGCAGAGTACCTGCAGGTGTCATACGAAACGGCTCTTGATTTCATTAAGCAGAGCAATATCCCTTATATAAAGGTTGGCAGACAGTATAGAGTATCCGAGAAGGCATTTAATGCTTATATCGAGGCTACCGCTGCTGCAACCGTTAACTTAGACTATAAGAATATATATTATAATTGTAAGCCTAAGGGCAAAATTAAACTTGTGAGGACAAACTAATGATATCAGGAAGCGTAAGAGAAAGAAAGACCAAGAACGGTATTGTATACCAAATTACCATAGAGAATGGCACAGACCCTATTACAGGTAAACGTAATAGAGAATATGCAACATTCAAAGGTACTAGAAAACAGGCAGAGGCAGAAAAAAACCGCCTTATTATGGCGATTGAAAAGGGTGATGTAATTAATGAATCACCTATCCAGTTAGGCTCATGGATGCAGGAATGGTTGCACCTCTACTGTGTGAATGTAGAGGCTACAACTAAGTGTAACTATGAGGGACAGATATCTCGCTATCTGATTCCCATCATAGGTCATATCCCTCTTAAATCACTCGAGAATGCACATATACAGGCATGGGTTAATAAATTGTCTGCCGATGGGTTATCGCCTAAGACCATCCGTAACGTGTATATGAACCTTAATTCAGCCTTGAAGAAGGCTAAGCTTTTGAAGAAGATAAACGATAACCCATGTGAAGGAACAGAGTTACCTAAGAGAGTAAAACCTGTGTTTAAGATATATACCTCGGATGATATGTCTACCATGTTAGAGGCTGCTAAGGGAACAGATATGTACTTTCCCTTGCTTGTAGAGACTATGACAGGTTTAAGACGAGGAGAGCTTCTTGCTCTGCGCTGGAGTGATATAGACTTCGACGAGAAGGTTATTCACATCCACCGTAACCGTGTATATGCCGGTGGTAAGGTGATAGAGAAGAAGCCTAAGACATCTGCCGGGGTAAGAGATCTCACTATAGGAGACCGCTTTTTAGAGGCTCTACGCATGGAGCGTACTAAATACTTGTGTGATAAGGCTGAGTATGGGTATGAGTTCAAAGACCAGGACTATGTAGTACGTCAATGGAATGGGGAACCTTATCACCCTCAATCCTGGAAGAACAAGTGGAGCCGTTTTATTGCTGAGCATGGTCTTGAGCACATCCGTTTTCACGATCTTAGACACAGTAATGTTACCGCCCTTCTAGAGTCAGGTGTTAGTATGAAGACAGTACAGTATCGTGCAGGACACTCGAATATAAGCACCACAATGGACATCTATGCTCACTGTACTACCAAGATGCAGCAGGATGCCGGCGAGAAAATGGACGACCTATTCTTTAATAACTGACCCCTCAAAGAAACCCACACGGGTTTCTTTTTTTGCTCGATTTTATACTCAACTTCGCCGACGAGCCGACGTGACGACCATAGCAATGACAGGGTAAAAGACTCAGAAAATAGAAATCGCCGACATTTTGCCGACGTAATTTTCCTTATTATAACCTATTTAACCCTAATATATCCGAATACATCCGAATCGAAAAAAAGGCAAAAAAGGAGCCTTGGTACTTGAAATACCAAGGCTAGCCTTATGGTTGCGGAGACAGGGATCGAACCTGCGACCTCCGGGTTATGAGCCGCGGCCTCATAACCGTCGAGATCATGGGGTATAAATCTATTCTCATAAGCCGAAAAAAGACACCCTAAAGGATGTCTTTTTCGTCTTGCGGGGATGGGATTTGAACCTCACGACCTCCGGGTTATGAGCCCGACGAGCTGACCAGACTGCTCTACCCCGCGATATAAAATTATGTGGGACTAAAATATGCCGGAAACCGGGCTTGAACCGGTACGCAACTCTCGTTGCACGGGATTTTAAGTCCCGGGCGTCTGCCAATTCCGCCATTCCGGCATTTACGGCTAGCCCACGCACTCTCTCGAGCGCCCAATTATTATAACACAGCCATTTTCGTTTGTCAACCCCTTTTTATCTATTTTTTTATTTCCTGAATCCTCCCTCGAATATTTCCCGGGGGACGTACTTTTTTCGCTCGTCCGCACTTATTTGTTGACTTTCTGCTAACCTTGTGGTACACTATATCACATAGCAAACTACGCTTCGGGACAGAACGAAACGTCCCCGTGGCAAAAGGAGAATTTATGATCAAGAGAATTTTAGCACTTCTTCTGGCGCTGGTAATGCTCACCGCTTGCGCTGTCGGATGCAACAAGAAGAATACCATCGACGAGGAGGTTATCCTCACCGTTGATAACTTTACCGGTGTTCCCGCAAACGCCGTTGCGAAGACTGCCAACTTCGGACTCACTGCAAATCAGCTCCAGTACTACTTCAACTATTCGCTTCAGAATTTTATTTATGCCGTGGAATCCTACGGCCTTAGCCTCAGCTACTTCGGACTTGACACAAACAAGCCTCTGAAGGAGCAGGAGTGCAACCCCGACCCCACAGCGGGTACTTGGTTTGACTATTTCATGACCGAGACAAAGGCCAGTGCCACCAACATCCTCGTTATGTGCGAGGCGGCTCATGCGGCAGGATATAAGCTTTCCGACGAGGACAAGAGGCTCATCGAAGACAATATCGCAAGCTTCCGCGAGGGTGCTGAGAAGGAAGGCAAGGAATTTAACGCTTACATTGAGGAACAGTTCGGATTTGCAATGACCGAAGCGGCCTTCATAAACACCATGATCCTTACCGCGTATTCCGGCGCTTACGCTGACTACATCGAAAGTCAGGCTGACGTAAGTGACGACGCTCTCGAGAAGGCGTATGAAAAGAACCGTCTCTCCTTCGAGCCCCTCGTGTTCCTTGCTTATGCGGTTTCCGCTCAGAGCCTTGGCAAGGACGCAACCATCGACGATTGCAAGAAGATCGCAGAGACAGTAGCCAAGGCGAAGGACGAGAAGGAATTCAAGTCTCTCGTTGAGGAAAGCCTCGAGAAGGATCTCGGACTTACAGGAGACAAGCTTAAAGAGGCACTGGCAACCGTTGAGTACAAGGAGGCCTACGACGGAAGCGAATTCCACGATCTTCTTCTCAAGAGTGAAGAAGGTAGCTCAGGCGTTTACGTTGACGAGGAAGCAAAGGGTGCTATCGCGTACAGGTTCCTGAAGATTGAGGCCCGCGACGATTCCGTATCTTCCAGAGACGTACGTCACATTCTCTTCACAAACAAGACTTACAAGGACGACAGCAAGGTAAAGGAAGTTTACGACAAGTGGGTAAAGGACGGTGCGAAGATCGAGGATTTTGAGGCACTTGCTAAGGAATATTCCGAGGATCCCGGCTCTAGCGACGTGGGCGGACTTTACGAAGGCGTTACTGAGGGTCAGATGGTAGAGGAGTTCAATGACTGGCTCTTCGACGAAAAGAGAGAAGTTGGCGACCACGCTATTGTTGAGTCAAAGAGTTACGGCTGGCATATCATGTACTACGAAGGCGGAATGCCCACATGGAAGTATGAGATGATCCAGTTTATCAAGAGCGAGGCGTTCAACACGGTTCGTGAGCTGGCAGGCAAGGAATACCCCGTGACCTATGACGATGCTGCTATCGCAGAGCTTGATTTTTAAGATTTGTTTGAGATTAATACGGAAAACAGGTACAACGAAATTGTTGTGCCTGTTTTTGATGTTGGCGAAAATAACGGGATGCCGAGGATACTTGTCTCCCCCAAAAAAGGACGCTTTTGGCGTCCTTTTTCATTTTACTTTATTCCGAAGAGTTTTTTCAGAGGGATCACGTTCTCATTCTTCTCAGCGTCGAATTCTGAAAGATTTTCCGCGATGAAGCGGAGTGCCGTTTCGTTAAGTTCACCTTCAAGCTTCAGATCCTTGGCATCAACTGCCTCAAGGAAGATGTTCACCGAATCGGAGGAAGCGATCTCGTAAAGCGCTACGCTGACGGAGGACTCTATTGGCTCCGCAGGGTAAATCACGCCCGTCTTAGCGGCGGTTATGAGCTTTGCAAGCTCAAACATATCCTTCGCGAAGGTTCCGGCGCCCCTCTCCCAACGTCCGATTTCAAGGTCCTTTTCCACAAAGAGAGACATCAGGCTATAATATTCCACCCACGCCGCGGTAGGACGCTCGGATGCGAGTGCCATTGCGGCAAAATAGTCGGGGCTGAGGACTTCAAGTGCAAATGAAACGGAGTTTTCGTTGTAGTTGCAGTCGGTATATCCTGACTCCTCGGGAGAGCTGATAGCCTCCAAGGCTTCGGCACAGTCGCCAAATCCGCCACGGCCGACTTCCATTTCCACGCACTCCTCAAGGCACTCAAAAATGGCGTCAACTATAACTCCGTCTACGGCAGGGTCGTATTCCTCATCTTCGGTGTCCATGCTCGCCATGAAGATCTCACGGGCAAGGTCCACTCCGATGTCGGGGTGACGGGCGATTCCCTCGATGGCGCCGTACTCACTGCCGGAGCAGATGAGGATAACGTAAGCTTCGCCTTCGGCAAGTCTTTCCGCCTCGTTTTCGCGGATGCCGTAGGTAAGACTTTCGGTGATCTTCTTCACAGATGCGTCATCAAGACCGGAGGAACGGATCGACTCGTAAATAACGGAGTTCTTTATGTACACGACGGTGTCGGAGGCGTTGAGCAGCTCACCTGCCGCCATTGAAAGTCTCTTCAGATCAAGCTTGTCAAGGTACTCTTCGCCATTCTGCAAAGCGACGACCACCTCGGGCACGCCGCACTCAAGTGCCTCGGAAACAAAGCTTATAACGGAGGCGGTGGTGGCGTCAAACTCTTCCCTTGAAAGGTTCAGGAAAGTGTCTACCTGATCTGCATACTCCGCGGGCATATCTTCGGGGAGCATTTCTTCAGCAATAAGGGCGTATTCGCTGTAGAGAGCGTATATCCAGTCGGTGCGGACCACCTTTTTCTCAAGGAAGTCCACGAAATCACGTTCCATCTCGCCGATACCAACGTCGCCGCTCTCCCACTTTTCAACAAGGGAGATGACTCTGTTCATCAGTTCATCGGTGGTGGATGCGATCTCCGCAAGGCTCAGGGATCCGCCCTCAAGCTCGAAGGTGGTGATAGCCTCATAAGTTACCGCAAGGGGAGCCGAGCCGCTGATCGCCAGCATAGGGTGAGAGCTTATGGTGGAGATAACCTCTCCCAGGACAACCTCCTCAGTTTCGACAGAGGGAGCGGTGTCCGCCGTGATTATGTAGCTTCTTTCGGGAACGGTGGGAAGTGCCAGAGTGATCTCTTCCTCTGCACCTGTCCCGTCTCCCACGAGATTATAAACGGAATCCACAACGGGAACGTAAGTCGCAAGAGTACCGTAAAGGGGGAGCATAAACAGAAGAGCAAAAACTGCCGCGTTGACGAGAGCCACCCCAAGACCTGCAAGTCGGAGGGGAGTGGTGGTCTTCTCGGCGGTCTTGATCTTTCTCGACACCAGATTCAAAACGATGGTGAAAATAAGGAGCAAGAGAGCGAATATCAGAAGACTGATAACGCTGATGAGAGCGCCTGTGATGATGGCTTTCATAAGCTCCACGGGGACGTCGCCTTCAGACGCCATAAGGGATACTATCTTGTCCGCAAGAGGGGAAGCCGCCAGGGGAGAAAGAAGCCTTGCCCCGAGAAGAGCAAGTCCTGCGGCAATCACGGTAACGGCAAGAGAAATAGCGGCGCGGACTACGCCTTTTTTGCATCCGGAAATGCCGAGAATGATGCCTGCCACAAGAAAAGCGATGGCAAAGGGCACCCAAAGTATAAGGTTTATGATGAGGGTGATGTTCACTGAAACGTTCCTCCTTCGGATTTATACGTTATTTATATGCCCGTCACGGGGAAGTTATGGGCATATCCGTATTTTTATTGTACCATAACGGGGATAAAGAGTCAATGTTTTCCGCGTCTTGCAGTTTCGCCGTCCTTAAAAAACCGTCCGCCCATCAAGGGAAGTTGCGCCTCGGAAAACGGCATAAAAACTGCGGAAGTCCCACTCAGACCTCCGCAGTAATATTATTCGGTTTTATCTCTCAACAACGTTGATCTTGAGGCCGCTTCTCACAGGTTCGCTGCAGCTCAGCACGCCGTCCTTACGGGAAAGGGTAACCTTGCCGTACTTCTTCGGCAGGACGAGCTTCGTCTCAAAATCACGCTCCTTGAAGTTGACCTTCACCGTCAGCTCACTTTCGCTGTTGTGGGAAATTTTGAAGGCTCCGTGGGTGAGGGATCCGTAGAGAGCCGACGACCAGCCCTGGATCTCCTTGCCGCAGTTCTCGCCGGTGTCGCCGTTCAGGAACTCGTTGGGTGCAAAGTCGCCGGGAACTTCAAGGTCGTAGTATCCTACCTTCTTGATAAGTCGCTCTGCATCACCTGCGTAGCCGGTGGAATATCTGCTCATGATGTCGCAGAACATAAGGTAGGGCCAGATACCGCCGTTGTGGTAGTCCGCGCCGGGGTAGTTGAACACCTCTCTGTAGGGGTAGGTCTCGCGGATACCGAAGTCATTTTCGCCACGGGTCAGGGCTTCGTAGATCTTGCCGATCCTCTCCTCGGGAACCACGCCCCAAACAAGTCCAACAGTCTGGTCCTGAAGAACCTCCGTCATCTCGCGACCGTCGTACCATGTCTCAGCGTAGTGGTCGCCCGCCCAAAGTCCGCCGTCCTTTACGTCACGGTTGATTACATCAAAAGCTACGTCATACATCTTCTCAAAGCGGGCCTTGTTTTCGCCGTCGCCCATAGCCTCGGCAAGGAAAGAGCCTTCCTTATAGACCGCCAGCTGAAGGAGAGCAAAGTGAGGCGCCAGTTTGCGTCCGATTATGCCGAGAACGTCCTTCCAGTCCGCCCAGAAGCACTGGTCGTTTTCGGGAACGTCCTGCTCGGGGATAAAGTCTCCGTCCCGGTCCATGGAAAGAGTGAAATCAACGCTCTTTAAGAAATAATCGTACATTTCCTCAAGGAAGTTTACGTCCCGGTGGTAGCGGAAGTATCTTGCGATCCTCAGGCAGAAGTACTGGTTTATGTCGATGTCGAAATCGCGCTCGATGCGGGGCAGGATGGTGGTGGGAATCTTGCCGTCGGGGCGCATCCAGCGTGCGGAGAGGCGGATGATGTCTCGCTCAAGGGTGCTCCACAGAGAAACGTGAACGAAGGAGGTCCAGAAGGAGTCTCTCTGGTTCAGCTCGGTGTAGCCCATGGTGATAACTTCGCCTGTTTTCGCACTCTTTGTGAGGAGGATCGCCGCCTGCATGTACCAGCGTGTGTAGAGGTAGATCTTCTCGTCTCCCACGTTGGGTACGCAGTCAACGAACTCGTCGATTCCGGCTCTGATAGAGGCGTAGGAGTTCTTCACGTAAGCACAAACCTCACGGGGAAGAGCGAATTTTGTTGCAAAACGGTGATTTTTCTCGAAAATACCGTGGAGGAACACGATCTTTTTCGCTTTGCCTGCGGGAACGGTAACTCCTGCGCTCAAAGCGAAATTTTCAGGGGGAAGAGCCATCTCGCCGGACTCGGCATCGAATGCCGCCATGAAAGCGTCTCCCTTGGTGAGAGTGAAGAGACCGTCGTTTCCTTCAAGCAGGAGTTCTTTACCGAAGGAGCCGCGGAGGGCGTCCTCGGTGGTGTGCCACTCGAACGCGGCGGCAACAGACTTTGCGGAGTCTGAAGAGTTGGTGAAAGTAAGCTCGGTGACGGAGCAAGGAGTGAAAATGCTGTCGGGGTCACCGATGGTGAGAGGGGAGAAAGCGAGGACGGAAACTTTTACGCCGCAAGACACGTCAGCGGAAGCTCTGTATCTGGGGTACGCCTTTTCGATGACGTCCCAGCTAAGGTCGCAGTCCTTTGCGGTTTTGCCGTCTACGGTGAAGTGGAAACCGCCCTCGCCTGCTTCGCGAAGTCCGTTGCTCCATTCCTCAAAGCAGGGGGGATTGTACACTATACGCCCGTACATTCTGCCGCTTTTCGTCACGTCGGCGGACATGGTGGCGTTACCGATAACGAGGCCCGCTTTTCCTTCGTTAGTCCATACTGTTTTGTCCATATATATCTCCGTTCTGTCGGGGGAAACCGACACTTTTATTAACTACGGTTATCTTAGTTAATTATACCTTATTTTGCCCACGTAGTCAAGGGATAGGGGGGAATATCCCTGTGCCGTGTTGAAAAGTCCGCGCCAATTATCCTCGTATTTTGCGGAACGGAGCGCCAACCTGCAGCTCTCCGCTTTGCAGAAGACTCCGTTCCCGGCGTCAAAACGAAACTTATATTAACTTTTTATTAAAATGGGTGAAAAAAACTTGCAATGTAGCGTAAACTTGGGTATAATTCCCTTAGACACTGACTTTTGAGCGACTCGTCGCAGAAAGGACGGCAACTGATGAATAACACATCCCGTGTCGAAGAAATGTTAAAACGTCATCTCAAAGAGGTAAAGACCGACCGCTTTGTGATCGACTTGAATCTGCCTGCGGATTATCCCGAGATCAAGGCAAGACGCACCGAGGAGGGCGGTGTCAGAGATCGCTTTATGGCGGCTTACGCTGAGCTCCCCGACGAGATCACGATAGTACGTCCCTTCTGTACCGACGGATTCTGCGATAGCAATAAAAATACATTCCACGTGTCCCCCGACGGCTCTGACGACGCTGAGGGCACTAAAGACGCTCCCCTTGCAACCATTCAGGCGGCTCTTGCCCGTGCCAAGGGACTCGGCGGCGCTAAGATCTTCTTAGCAGGTGGAATATACACTCTCGACGAGACTGTGAAGATCACCTCTGAGCACTCAGGCAAAGAAAATTCCCCTCTCATTATCACGGCAGAGGCCGGAGAGGAGCCCGTCATTTCCGCATCCATTAAGATTCCCGCTGCTTCCTTTGGAAAGCTGACCGACGAGAAGATGCTCTCCAAGCTGAAGCCCGAAGTCCGCGAAAAGGTGCTGGTATGTGACCTGAAGGCTCTCGGCATCACCGAATACGGCACTGTAGGCGAAGAGGGCACCGTGCTTATGGTGGACAGCGTACAGCAGGACCTTGCCCGTTATCCCAACGTGGACGAAGAGCTGATCGTCATCAGCGAGAACATATACAATCCCGGCTATAGCTATGAGACAAAGAGCGAGACCGGACCTTGGGAGATCGGTATTTCCGACGAAAGGTGCCTTGAATGGGAGTGGGACGACGAATTCTACATCCACGGCGCCCTTGCCTGGGAGTGGGACCGACTTTTCACCAAGATCGGAAGATTCGACCGCGAAAAGAAGAGCATCGTCGGCGGATCCTTCTTCGCCGCACAGGAGATCAAGTACGACCCCTACAACACTTACTATTTCACCAACGTTTTTGAGGAGCTTGACCGCGAATGTGAGTGGTATCTGGACAGAAAGACCGGAAAGCTTTACTTCTATCCTGCAAATCCGCTGACGGAAGACACCGACATCCGCATCATCATAGAGCATAAGGACGCCATCGTTTGCGAGGGTGCCGAAAACGTCATCATCGACAGACTGAACGTGGGCAGATGCAGCGGCTCCGCTATCAGACTTGTAAATTGCCGTCAGGCGTTGATACAGCGTTGTCACATCACCGGTACGACTCCCGGAAAATACGAGGGAAGCGCCGTTGAGATCATGGGCGGATACAGAAGCGGCATCATCGACTCCACCATCGAGCATTTCTCCGGCAGAGCTGCATGCTGTAACGGAGGTGACCGCAAGACACTCACCCCCGCTAACAACTTCGTACAGAACTGCAAGGTGGTAAATCCCCTTAACAGATTCGGTATCTACAGCGGCGGCTGCGGTAACGTAATCTCCCACAATTATCTCCACAACACCACCATAAACGATACCGGACACAACGAGGGTATCTTCGAGTACAACATCATCGAGGGCGGCGACACAGAGACTCACGACACCGGTATGATCTACGTGGCGGGCGGCGGACTTTCCTCCTGCGGAAACCACTATCGCTACAACTACTTCTTCGATTTTGCCAAGGGTGACTACGGACTCTACTTCGACGACCTTTCCCGCGGCATGTACGCCTACGGAAACATCGTAGTAGGCAACGGAACCATAGACGGCGGAAAGACCTGGGGCTCCGGCGGCAGAAGTTTTAATCATCACAACGGCGGCGAGCACGTTTACTACAACAATATCAGTATCGACGCGGGATATTTTGCGTTCGGCGGCGACATTTCCTATTGGAATCACGGCTCATTCCATTGGAAAGGCTTCTTCGAGGGAATCTATGGCGCGTACAAGGGCATCGCCAACGAAAAATACTTCGGCAGAAACCCCACATACCGCGACTTCTGCGAGGCAGTTGAGCAGTTCCACGAGGACAAAAAGGATCCCGATTACGTTGAGTACTCCGGCTGGGCGGAAAGAAGACTTCGTCTCCCCTGGTGCAACCACTACGAGAACAACCTGATCTTCCGCGCGGCACGTCCCTTCAAACTCGACAACGGACTTGAGACGGCAACGGGTCTGGAGACTAACTACATCACAAACGACGACCCCGGATTCGTTGATCTTGAAGGCAGAAATTACGCTTTCAAGCCCGACGCAAAGGTGTTCGAGGCGATCCCCGGCTTCAAGGCTCCGAATTTCAGCCGCATGGGCCCTCTTGACGACTTTGCTGAGTGATAAAATAAACCACCGAATTTAAAGTCGGTGGTTTTTTGCTTCATAATATTGATCAAATGTAGGGAACGGAGGATCACAGATCGTCCCTACAGGAGAAATGCCCTGCTCCACCCGTTTTGCATTATACATTAATAAAGGCGCGCACGAAGCACGCCTTTATTTTTTATTCTTCTCTGAAAAGCTTTATTACGCCATCAAGGCTGTTTTCCACTCTCGCGGTGAGGGTGATGGAGTCAACCTCGCCGACCTTCTCGCCGGCTGTGACCTTCACGGAGCTGACTACCGTGTCGTCACCCGTGGTGTCAGCTGTAAGGTGGGAATACCACATGCCGTCAACCTGATGCACGTCGTCGTAGAGGTAGATCTCCACATATCCTGCGGCGATAGCTTTTTCTGCGCCGCTGTAATCGGAAATGTCGAAGGTGACTTTCTCTCCGTTTGTCAAGGTGTACTCAAGGGCAAGGTAGATCTTCGCCTCCGTCAGTCCCGCGCCCTCCGCTGTGTCCTGCCAAAGGGTCTTGTAGTCGTCTCCGATGAGAGCCGCCTCTCCCGACAGAAGAATATCGAAGCATCCGATGTCAACTCCCGCCGTCCAAGGGCTCACGAACTCACGAAGTCTCGTGTAAACTCCCGCCGCCGTGACCTCGTCATAAAATCCGATGCGGTTTTCACGGGGAGCGGCATCTTCCTCATCCTCGGTGGGCATTTCCGTGGGAGTTTCCGTTGCCTTTTCCGTCTTTTCTTCCGTTTTTGCCTCGGTTTCGCTTTCCTGGGGCGCCTCGGTGGAACTTTCCTTCGCGGGAATGTTTCCGTCGGCACCTCTCAGGAACACAGCACTGCAGGAAGTCAGAAACAGACAAAGAACGAGGCAAACTATAAGTAAATTTTTCATAGGCTTAACCCCTTGCAGAATATTTTACAAGAAAGTCCGCCACGGGGGTGGGATCCTCAAGGCTGTGAGGATGGTGCGCACATCCCTTTTTCACGATGTAGAGAAGGGGCGCGCCCACTCTCTCGTACTCGCGAACGAGAATTTCCGCGTTTTCCATGTGAGGCACGTCATCGTCGTCGTCGCCCACTACCATAGCGCAGGGGATTCCGTCTGCTGCCAGCTTTGCCACGTTGTCAACGGGATTTCCTCTGAAGGAGAGGACAGAGCTTCTGTCGAGACCAAAGCACTCCAGAGCCTCGCCCCACTCACGGGGAGAACCAACGCCTCTGCCAAGTCCGCCGGGCCAGCTCTTGATGTCAAGGACGGGAGCGTCAAGGTAGAGAGCGTAAACTCTTTCGGGGTACTTCAGAGCGAAGTTTGCGGAGTAAAGTCCGCCGCGGCTGAAGCCGAAGAAGATGGTCTTCTCGTCAAAGCCAAGCTCTCCTGTGCAGAAGCCGTAGAAATCGTTCATAAGGTCAACAGCCCTGGGACAGCCGTAAAGGTCGCTGATGCGGTAGTACACGAGAGCGTAGCCGCGGTTCAGCATCTCAACGTCAACCCAGTTGAAGTTGAAGCTGAGGAATTCCGCACGCCATACCCAAAGCTTTTCCTTCTGCTGGTGGGGGAGGATAACGTTAGCCTCGTGGCCGCCCCACTCAAAAACGTAATGATCAAAGCCGCAGTAATCGCGCTTCTCAGCGTTTTCAAGATATTTGTTCATGGTAGTTTCTCCTTTTGTTGTGTTAGTTGGTAATGTCTCCGTCGGAGCAGTGCACGGTGGCTGTCGTTCTGTTCAATATCGTTCCGTAGCTGGGCAACTCAATATTCATAGCTGACCATTCCGCCATAGTACCCCCGTAAACGATACTTTCGATGTCTGAGAGAACATCACCGAAAGCGCTGGGGTGAATATCAGTCAAACCGGCAGGGATATGTATTGTTGCACCCTCGTCGCCGGGCTTGTGTAACACAAGGGCACCGTTGCCGATGTGGGTTACTGTTTCGGGAATGAAAACATCTTCGGTGGTGTTACATCCATGGAAAGCATGGCTTTCGATAGTAGTAACGCCGCTTGGAATAACGATTTTACTGATATGACAATCGCTGAACGCGAACGTGCTGATCACCTTTACGCCGCTGGGGATGTTACATTCCTTAAGACGATAGCACCAATAAAACGCATTCTCTCCTATATTTATAACGGTTTCAGGAAGATGTACCTTTTCAAACGCGCACTCTTCAAATGCAGCGGAGCCGATCGTCGTAACTCCGTCAGGCACCGTATATTCGGTGGAGAGAGTGGATTTCTGAATGGGGAAAACCAAAATCTCGGTCATATCCCGGGTGAACAGGACACCGTCCACGTCTACGTAGCTTGCGTTATCGTCATCAACGTTTATAGCTGTAAGGTTCCTAATTCCTGAGAATGCCATATCACCGATGTGATTTACGGTTGCGGGGATATTAATGACCGTTAATTGGACGCATTCCGTAAATGCCTCATCACCGATAAACTCTAAGCTATCCGGAAGAATAATTTCCTCCAGATAATAACAATATGCGAACGCATTTCTTCCGATGGAGGTCACTCCCTCGGGAATTACCACGCTTGTGAGCTTAGGATAATGAGGAAAAGCATTTGCTCCTATACTCGTTATGCCCTCCTCGATGATAACCTTTTCTACGTCTTGCATATTACTCCACCAAGGACTGTTATCCACGACAGGTAATTTTTCTTTCCAGTAATCCGGCATCTTGCCCTCGCCGCTGATAGTCAGTACACCGTCCACGAGAGTAAATGAAATGTCTGCGTACTCTTCTTCGGCGTCGGATGTCTCGGTGGCTGAAGTCTCGGGTTCCTGCGACTCGACTTCAGTGGGGATTTCGGAAGTCTCCGTAGGCTGAGGCTCCTCAGTGACGACAGGATCCGTGTCAGTGGTGTCGACAGCCGAGGTTTCTGGTTCTTTCGTTTCCTCATCGACGGTGGTAACGGAGCTTTCATCGGGATAAAGCTCGTCTGTGTCGAAGGTATCTGTGTCGGAAACGGTGGATTTTTCGGTGTCTTCATGTACTGCGGAGCTTGCGGGAGGATTTGTTTCTCCCGTAGTGCCTGTGTTTATGTTCCTGTCTAAACAGGAGCTAAGGGAAAGAATGATAAGTACCGTTAAGAATGAAATACAGAATCGTCTCATATTGACCTCCTTGATGTATCTTGATTAGTATGTTTCCTTACTTGCGAACGGTGATTTAAACAAAGAGAGGCGCCTTTCCCAAAGCACCTCCCAAAAATATTTGTGATTATTCCTTAGCGGCGCTGGGCTTTGCACAACCTGCAAGCTCTACCTCGCCGAGGTGCTTGAGCTCAAAACCGTTCTTCTTGAATTCCTCGTAGTCGAAGGCTTCCATTTCATCGTAAGCAAGCTTGTGGAACTCGTAGAAGTTGGGCCACCACTCGTAGCCGGATCCCAGCTCGTTCTCTACGAAAATATCGGCGATCTCGATACCCATGTTGTGGCCGATCCAGTGACCGCCGAGCGCGAGTACGTTTACGCCGTTGCCGGTGATAGCGCGCTTTGCAGCGTGAACGCTTTCAACAACAGCGGAGTGAACGTGGGGGCACTTGGAAGCCGCGATGTGGATACCCATACCTGTGCCGCAGAAGATCATAGCTCTCTCGAACTCGCCTTCAGCGATCTTCGCGCCGACCTTGAGTCCGATGCGGTGGAACATTTCGGGGTTGGGATCGTCGGGGTCGGTAACACCGATGTCGGTAACGGTAAAGCCCTTGCCTTCAAGGTGCTCCTTAATAGCTTCCTTCAGGTAGTAGCCTGCGATGTCGGCTGCAACGAGGATGTGCTTGTCTTTGATAGTCTTCATTTTATTCTCCGATCTGCCGCGGTGCGGCGTCAAAATATTCTTCAAATATATTATACCACAGGATAGAGCGGTGTCAAGACGGAGCGGGAAATTTCTCTGGTTTCATGGGGAGTCCTGCGGCAAGTCGGAATAAAAAATATTGAAAATATTTTTAAAAAGGGGTTGCTTTTTGAGAAAAGATGTGGTATGATATAACACGGCTTTGAAAGAGCCCCAACTGAATAGTGTGGAAAGGTGGCTGAGCTGGTCTAAGGCGCACGATTGGAAATCGTGTGTTGGCTAATACCCAACCGAGGGTTCGAATCCCCCCCTTTCGGAAACAAAAAAAGACATCCAAAAAGGATGTCTTTTTTTGTTTCGAAAAGGATAAAACGGGATTCGAAAGCCGGGAGTCGCATCCCATAGGGGCGACCAAACGCACTGCGTTTGCGGCGTGGAGATAGGCTGTGTACGCACTTTGCAGGGAGCGAGAGCGCCAAAACGCGTTTTGGCGGTAACGTAAAGTTTTAGCCGACCGCCCTCCCTTTCCGAAACAAAAAAGACATCCAAAAAGGATGTCTTTT
>JAZULS010000085.1:0-2778 GCA_045603205.1 Eubacteriales bacterium
ACAGTAACTCCCGGCACACTCACCGCAGAAGCAGTTGTAACAAAAAACGGTTTCAACACACTCGCATCCCTGCAGAAAGCTCTGCAGTTCGGCGATAAAAAAGCGACCTGCGGCGATCAGAATAACCCCGATCTCTACGGAAAAGAACTGGCAGGGAAAGCCGTGTGTCTCCCGCAGACTATCGGTTCCACCACAGGCGGACTTGTGCTTTACTGTGCATGCTCAATGAAGAAGAACCCCGCTTGCATGCTGTTCTCAGGTCCTATCGACTCACTTGCTGCAGCAGGCGCGGTGCTTGCTGACGTTTGGGTAGACGGCGTCTCTATGCCCGTTGTTGACTCTCTCGGTGACGATTTCCTTGGCTACGTCAAGGACGGAATGAGGATCACCGTTAAGGCAGACGGAATCGTAGAAGTTGAGTAATTTTCCCGAAATTTAATACCAAGATCCCCCGAAATCTCGTGTTTTGGGGGATCTTTATCTGTCTTATTTGTCGTCTCACTTCCTTGGATGTTGTGCTTTTTCGTGATATGTGATATAATAACGGAAAGAACATTCAAACGGAGTTTATTATGAAAAAACTTTTGATAACGGGATTTGAACCTTTCGGCGGAGAGAGCATAAACCCTTCATGGGAGGCTGTTTGTCGTTTGTCCGATGAGATAAACGGATATTCACTCACGAAATTATTGATTCCCGTAACTTTCGGCGAAGCAGCTGAGAAGGTCATACGTGTTGCGGAAGACTTACACCCCGATGCTATAATCTGCGTTGGTCAAGCGGGAGGCAGGAGTGACATTACTCCCGAGCTTGTGGGAATAAACCTTCGACATGCTTCGATTCCGGACAATAAAGGCTACCAACCGAAAGACGAACCTATAATCAAAGGCAGTGCAGACGCTTATTTTTCCACTTTGCCGGTACGTGCGATGGCGGAAGCCGTAAATGCCGCAGGAATCTCTTCAAAAGTATCATATTCTGCCGGAACTTACGTCTGCAACGACGTGCTCTATACCTTGCTTTCTCGCTTTAAAAACAGCGAAATGCGAGTCTGCTTCATACATATACCTTATTCCACAGAGCAAAATAAAGAGCCTTCCATGGAGCTGAGTCAGATAGTCAAAGGACTCACTATCGCCATCGAAAACCTCGACGTAACTACGGCATAAATTCGGAGAATATCAATGAAAAACATACTTGTAACGGGAGCCGGCGGCGGAATGGGCCGTGCCACCGTCGAAGGCTTAAAAAATAAAGGATTTCGCGTGTTCGCGCTTGATATGAAGCCGGTTGAAGAGGGAAAAAACGTTGTTCCCATTGAAGCCGACATTACTTCTGAGACGAGCATAAGAGCAGCCTTTGAAAAGGTGAGCACATACACCGATAACCTTTATGCAATCGTCCATTTCGCAGGGGTATATATGCTTGATTCTCTTGTAGAGATGGAAACTAAGTCCTTTGAGCGCATTTTTAACGTGAACGTAAAGGGTACTTTTCTCGTCAATAAGGTATTTCTCCCGCTTCTTCGAAAAGACAGTAGAATCATCATTACAACCAGCGAACTTGCACCTCTTGATCCGCTTCCGTTCACAGGGATATACGCGGTGACTAAGGCCGCTCTTGATAAGTACGCTTATTCTCTTGCCATGGAGCTTCAGATTCTCGGAATCAAGGTTTCTGTACTTCGTGCAGGCGCAGTGGATACAAATATGCTTGGAACTTCAATAAGTGCGTTGGATCGTTTTTGTGATGGAACAAAAATTTACACTTGCAACGCCGTAAGATTCAAGAGCATCGTAAACAGCGTGGAGACAAGAAACATTAGTCCTTGGGAAATAGCAGGGAAGTGCCTTAGAATTCTCAAAAAACGCAATCCCGCCTTTGCCTACAGCATTAACAGAAATCCTCTTCTCGTTTTGCTTAATATCCTGCCAAAGAGACTTCAGCTTTTTGTCATCAAAATGATATTGAAATAAGAAAAATCCTCATAAACGGTTTGTCCGCTTATGAGGATTTTAGTTATGGCGTAATCACAAACCGCATCCTGCTTCACATTCTTCACAGTGTCCGACTTCTTTGAAGAGGGCTTTGTCGTACTCGATGCCGTTTCTGTCGTAATAATCCTTTATGGCAGCCTTGACTGCTTCCTCTGCAAGAACGGAGCAGTGAATCTTCTGAGGCGGAAGTCCGTCAAGAGCCTCCACAACAGCCTTGTTTGAGAGGGTCAGAGCTTCCGAGAGAGGCTTGCCGATAATCATTTCGGTTGCCATACTGCTTGTAGCGATGGCTGATCCGCATCCGAAAGTGTTGAACTTGGCATCAACAATAACGTCACCCTCGATCTTCAGATATATCTTCATGATATCACCGCACTTCGCGTTGCCTACTTCGCCAACGCCGTCAGCGTTATCAAGTTTTCCTACGTTGCGGGGATTTGTAAAATGATCCATTACTTTCTTACTGTATAACATAATTTCGTTTTCCTTTCTGCAGGTCATCCCAAACAGGAGACATTTCTCTGAGCTTTGATACTACGTCCTTAACGCATTTTATTATCTCTTCGATTTCTTCGGGAGTGTTGTACTCGTCAATAGAGAGTCTGAGAGAGCCGTGAGCGATCTCGTGAGGCCTTCCGATGGCAAGAAGCACGTGGCTGGGATCTAAGGTTCCGCTGGTGCAGGCAGAGCCGGAGTACGCCATGACACCCATCATGTCAAGCATCAGAAGGAGAGATTCTCCTTCGATCCCCTCAAAGGACACGTTTACGTTCCCCGAAAG
>JAZULS010000086.1:0-42718 GCA_045603205.1 Eubacteriales bacterium
GTTCTTGTCCCAGCCTTCCTTGCAGTGATCCTTCATCCATTCCTTGAGTCTTGCAACCTCGTCAGCATCGTAGATACCCTCGCTCATACGGCGGATGATCTCTACCTCGTCAACGGATTCAACTCTCATGCCGAGGTAGTCCTCGATAAAGTCGGAGTCGATGATGGAGCCGCCGATACCCATGCAGATGAAGCCGATCTGTAGGTAGGACTTGCCGCGCATTGTAGCAACTGCAACAGCAGCGCGAGCAAAGCGGAGGATCTTCTCCTGTACGTCCTCGGGAATGTTTGTCACCTCGTCAAGGTTCTGTACGTCGTGGCCGTAGATGCCGAATGCGGGGAGACCCTTCTGAGCGTGTGTTGCGAGAACGGATGCAAGGTAAACCGCACCGGGACGCTCAGTTCCGTTGAAGCCCCAAACAGCCTTGATTGTGTTAGGATCCATGTCCATAGTTTCAGAGCCGTAGCACCAGCAGGGTGTAACGGTGAGAGTGATGTCAACGCCCTCTCTCTTGAACTTTTCAGCGCAAGCTGCGCTCTCTGCAACGCGACCGATGGTAGTGTCCGCGATAACTACCTTTACGGCCTCGCCGTTAGAGTAACAAAGATTTTCGGTGATAAGCTTTGCGGCTGCATTCGCCATAGCCATTGTCTGATCCTCAAGGGATTCTCTTACCTTAAGGGGACCGCGGCGACCGTCGATGGTAGGACGGATACCGATTACGGGATAGCTGCCGATAAGTCTGCTCTCTGCCATAATGTTTTTCTCCTTATTATATTAAATAAAATTTCCTATTGATTTTACCGATCAGGTATTTCTGATCGCAAGAACGTTGCGGCTGATTTGCCACTCTCTTATTAGAGTATCACATTTTTTCATTTTTTTCAATAGTTATTTGTGAGTTATGTATGAAAATACCTATAATTTCTTTAAAGCCTCCCTCTCTTTCATCACAGGACCGCAGTAAAAGATACAGCAGACTATGGTGGAACATAGTCTGCTGTATGTGTCCCGTAAACGGACATAATTCACGGGAGATAGCCGAGTATTTATCAGTAAGGCAATTCTATGGAATAGAATATGAAATTCGAGGTTTGTGGATTGCTGGACTGAAGTGTGTCATAGTCGTATCGATCCACCTCTTTATCCAAGGTTGTGTGCCGGTTTCCGCCAAGGTCCATGTAGGTGATAATACAAAGCACGTTATCCTGGATAGAACAGCTTCTTGTGGTCGTTGCGGCAAGACGGTCATGCTTAAACTTCGCCGTACTTCCCTTGATGCTCATGGGAATGGCTCCCACACTTCCGTTTTCGGTCCTTATCATAGGGATCAAAAGATTCGTTTCCTCTAAATTGATCTTATAAAGCTCCAGTTGGGCGTTGGAGAGTGACTGGTCTAATGCCACAAGATATACTTCTCCGTCGGTGTTCTCTCCCACGGCAAGCTGATAATGACTGCTTCCGGAGTTGGTGTTCTTTAAGGTCAGCTTTTTGGGTCCTCTTATCTTCTCAAATCCGTTATTAGCATCGTATACGGAGTAGTAATTGGCGCCGCTTACTGAATAGAAAACGTGGAAATATCCGTCTGAAGCAAGGAAGGTACAGCCGCCGTCATATGTACAAGCGTGAGCGGGAGTGATCATGCCGTCTGTCCTTGGGAACTTTCTCTCATTGGTATAATCGGGCTCGTAGATCTTGTCTAAGATAACGACCTCTTCCTTATTAATATCGGGAATGGCAAAGAGATAGACCGCATCCCACACATACGAGGAGGTATTAAACTTTATATCAGCGTCATATAGCTTTTTGTAAAGGGTCGTGAGCTGTTCCGGAGTTCCCGTACGACAGCCCACACCGAAAATTCCGCCCTTTCCGTCGGCGAAAAGGTTGAAGTATTCAAAGCGGTTTGCACCTGTGGGGATCTCGCCGTTGTAGTTTTTGTTCTCCCAAGTATGGGTACTTATGTCGTAATTGAACCATGATACGTATCCGACACCGAAGTTTCCGCCGGCTCCGAAGCATGCGTGAATGGTGTTATTTATATTGTCGATAACGGGATGTTGCTTATCCGCGTTCATAACACCTACTATCTGAAAGGCATCGGGATCGGGGTTTTCAAAGGGGACCACGGCCTTTCCTACGTGCTTTATGGTGTTTGTCTTGGTATCGAACTCGTGTACTGCAAGATATGCTGAGTATTCAGCCAGATCGGAATGAAAATAGCTTACGGGGTCAACGAGGATATTGACGATATATACCATTCCGTCATTGCCGCACAGTAAGTTGGGAGAACAATTGCCCCAAATGGGGAAGGTGCTTTCATACACCTTATTGAAGCCGTGGTCCGTCACCTGAACCAGCATAAATTTAGCCTCTGCAATTGCGTAAGTATTATCCCCCTTGTACGTTCCGGTTTCAAGCAGGCTTTCATCCTGAACGAACACTATGTACGTGCCGTATTCGTTGCGGACAACTCTTGTTTCATGCCAACCGTGAGTGCTGATGCCGGTTACGGTAAACTGGTTCTCTGCCCCACCGTCATCCATCACGACTGCCTGCGAAACCTTAAAGTCTTCAACTAAAGTCAGCGAATCTGTTGAAACCGTGCCGATGTTTGAGGGGTTAGGGTCGTTTTTATCCTGACTTGGTCTGTTGTAGTTTGGGAATATGATTCCGTTATCAGCCTCCGGCAGACACGCCAGCATCCTTGCCGCTTCAACGCGGGTGGTGCCCCTGGTGGGTTCAAAGTTTCCCTTTCCGTCACCGCTTATGATACCCGCAGCAACGCACCTGTCAACTCCCTCACGTGCCCAGACAGCAACCTTGTCAATGTCATTAATCTGAACACCCATGTCGGTGGGAACGGTAAGCCCCATATAATCAATAAAGGTGTCAAGAAACTTAGCAGTCTCCTGTCGGCTCACGCTGATTTCAGGCTTGAAGTAAAGGAGGTCTCCCTTCGGTATCCCCGAGGTGATACCCTCGTCAATCGCCCAAGCGACGGCATCCACCGCCCAAGAGCTTATGTCATCTGCGTCAGCAAAGGTGGCGCTGAGAGTGTCAAGAGAGCCTGTAACGGTGGATTTCGCGATCCTGTAGAGAGTTACAACGAGCTGTTCACGGGTAAGAGGTAAGTCAGACCCGAAGGTGGTACCGCCCGTACCCTTCATTATTTCCTTTTCGTATACGGTACTGACGTATTCGTCCGCCCAACCCGGAACGTCTGTGAACGGATGGGTCGCTGAAGTGCCGTTAACTGCAACAAACAAGAGCCCCGTCAGCATTATCGCCGCAAAAAATACACTAATAACGCGTTTTAACATGATCATCCTCCGATTTTAGCGTCCGTTAAGATGTCAAGAAAATAATATCATAATTTTTTTGCAAAGTCAACGGGACCTAAAAAAACAGAAGATTTTTGATACGGTGCGGAGTCCGAGATACCCTAAAACAGCCGCAAACATGTGTCGGTCAAAACGTTTTTTGAAAAAACTCAGTTAATTTGCAATATAAGGTTGATTTTTTCGGCAAAACAAGGTAAAATAAATTAGATAATAAAAAATACACCTTCGGGGACACCCGAAGACAAAGAAAGGATCATTATCATGGCACTCGTTAATACAAAAGAGATGTTCAAGAAGGCTTATGAGGGCGGCTACGCTATCGGTGCTTTCAATATCAACAACATGGAGATCATCCAGGCTATCACTGAGGCTGCAGGCGAGCTCAAGAGCCCCGTAGTTCTTCAGGTTTCCGCAGGTGCAAGAAAGTACGCTAAGCAGGAGTACCTTCTCGCTCTCGCTAACGCTGCTATCAAGGATTCCGGCGTTGACCTCGCACTTCACCTCGACCACGGCGCAGATTTCGAGATCTGCAAGGCTTGCATCGACGGCGGCTTCACATCCGTTATGATCGACGGTTCTCACCACAACTTTGAGGACAACATCGCAGTTACCAAGAAGGTAGTTGAGTACGCACACGAGCGCCGCGTTACCGTTGAAGGTGAGCTCGGCGTTCTCGCAGGCGTTGAAGACGACGTTGTTGCTGAAGATTCCACATACACACGTCCCGAGGAAGTTGAAGAGTTCGTTGCAAGAACCGGCGTTGACTCTCTCGCTATCTCCATCGGTACATCCCACGGTGCATACAAGTTCACACCCGCACAGTGCACAAGAAACGAGAAGGGTATCCTCGTTCCCCCGCCGCTCCGATTCGACATCCTCGAGGAGATCATGGAGAAGATTCCGGGCTTCCCGATCGTTCTTCACGGTGCATCTTCCGTTCCCCAGGAGTACGTTGAGGAGTTCAACAACATCGGCGGAAAGCTTCCCGATGCAGTTGGTATTCCCGAGGAGCAGCTTAGAAAGGCAGCTTCCCTTGCAGTATGTAAGATCAACATCGACTCCGATATCCGTCTTGCAATGACAGCAGGTATCCGTCGCGTACTTACAAACCAGCCCGACGTATTCGACCCCAGAACTTACCTCACCGTAGCTCGTGCAGAGGTTAAGAAGATGGTTGCTCACAAGATCCTCAACGTTCTTGGCAGCGCGAATACTCTTTAATTTTGAATTTAAAAACGACAGTCGAAAGGCTGTCGTTTTTGTTTCTTACTCACTGTCCGATGTATTTGTCCCCATGTCAGATGTAACTCCTCTGTCACGGCACTTCCCCCACCATTTGGCTCAGCTTCTCAATAACACACAAAAAGCAGATGCTCACACATCTGCTTTTTGATTAGTTATTTATTAGTCATAGTACCAGGTGATTCTGAAACAACCGTCAAGATAGGAATAATCAGTTCTGCACTCAAGCAGGAACAGCTCGCCACGATACTCTACATAAATATCGAGCCATACCATATTGCTGCTTAAGAACAAGAGATCATCGTCCAATACGATACCGATCGTCTCCATGGAGTCACCTGAAACCGTCACACTACTGAGATAGCTGTTTCCGCCGGTATACAGCGCGTAAATATCTTCACTTTCACCACCAACGTAAACATATCCACGGTCAAGAACCTTGATGGATGAATTCTCGTTGTTTGTGAGTATGACTACATAGAAATCAGTGTAATCCGACTGTCTTGACATAAATACTTCTACATCAGGATAGTCAACTGTCACCTTCAGCTTGTGAGTATCCTTGTAGGTCTTACCGTTATAGGTTATCCTCGCAGTTACCGTAACGGTACCCTCGTCAAGTCCTGTAATCTTTCCTGCGGAAGTGATCTTTGCGATGCTCTTGTTGCTTACAGACCAAGTCACCTTTGCTCCGCTGGGATAGGTGCTTGCCTTCATTGTCATCGTCTGACCGATGAAAAGTCCGGTTGCACTGGTTGTAATATTAACGCTGGGCTTCTTAACGGTTACCTTGATCTTCTGAGAAACACCGTTAGACTTTACGGTAATCGTAGCTGTACCTGCAGCCACACCCTTGATAGTTCCCTTAGAAGAAACAGTCGCTATCTTGCTGTTGGATGTGGAGTATGTGATCTTGGTGTTACTCTTAGCACCGATCTTGATAGTATCCCCTACAAGTACGCTGGCACTTGTCTTCTCTGTAGGTGTGATCTTATAGGTAAGAGTCTTTGTTCCTGTATAGTTACCCTTGAGAGTTACTTTTACAGAGTAGGTACCAACATTCTTCATGCCGGAGGGGTATTTTACGGAGTAGCTTGCGGTAGAAAGTGTACTTCCGTTTGCGTTAACTACAGATACAGACGGCTTCTTTGTTTTTCCGTCGTATATAGAGACAGCCTTCTTGAAGGAAACCTTACATGTGGAAATATCAATGGGGTTGATCTTATAGGTAAGTGTTTTTGTTCCTGTGTAGTTACCACCTAGAGTTACCTTTACAGAGTAAGTACCCGCATTTTTCATACCGGAGGGGTATTTTACGGAGTAGCTTGCGGTAGAAAGTGCGCTTCCGTTTGCATTTGTTACAACAACGGAGGGTTTCTTTGTACTTCCGTCATAGGTTGAGTAAGCCTTCTTGAAGGAAACTTTACATGTAGAAATACTGATAGGATTGATCTTGTAGGTAAGTGTCTTTGTTCCGCTATAATTACCACCTAGAGTTACCTTTACGGAATATGTTCCCGCACTCTTCATACCGGAGGGGTATGACACGGTGTAATTGGATGAAGAAATCGTGTTGCCCTTGGAGTCTTTCACAACAACGGAGGGTTTCTTTGTGCTTCCGTCGTAGGTGGAAGAAGACTTCTTGAAAGCTATGCTTGTGATCTTGTAAATAGTCTTGGTTGACTTTACGTCGCCGCAAGCAGAGCACTTCTCCTCAGACTTACCATCCTTTGTTGTTGTAGCCTTGGTTACAACTGTCTTATAATCGTGGCCTGCAACAGTGATGTCAAAGGAGTAGGACTCTTCTCCATAAGTTACGGTAACGGTATGAGTTCCTGCTGTAAGCTTGCCCTTAACGTCAAAGTCGCAGTCGAGAACGTAGTCTGTGATCTCATTGATCTGACCATCGGGAAGCTCCTCAACTACGGTGAGTCCTGCAAAGTCAACTATATCACCTGCGTGGTACTCAAGTTTTGTGGGAGCAGTAATAGTGATAGCACTCTTTCCGCCCTGAAGATAAGGATAACCGTTATTATTTTTACTGCTGATTGTCCAAACCGTATCAAAGTCAAAGTTGCTGAAGGAGGCTTTATCTCTCATCTGGGACGCGGTGAGTTCTGTAGCGTAGCCTGAACCGGCTCCCACAGCATATGTAGCACTGCCTGCAAGATAATAACAGCCTGTAATGCTTCCGGAAGAACACCAACCAATAATAGCTCCGCTGTCAAGTCCGTTGATCAAACCGGCGTTGTAGCTCTTAGTGACACCTCCACCACTAGAATATCCAAAGATACCGCCGATTTCCGAGTAACCGGAAACATTTCCGACATTATAGCTGTTGTATACGTTTCCGTAGCTGTTACTTCCAACGATACCGCCAATGTCATAGTTTTCACCGGAAATATCACCTGTATTATATGATGTGTAGATGTCACCATGATTACTGTATCCAACTATACCACCGACATATGATTCTCCGGAAACATGACTTTCGTTATAGCACTTTATAATAGCCGTGTGACTGTTAAATCCAACAATAGCTCCGACGTAACCTCCACCGCTGATATAGGAATCAACCACACCTACGTTGGAGATAGTCGCGTAGGAAGTATAACCGAATAAGCCCTGATAGTCATCATAACTGTTGATATAAAGTCCGGACACCTCGTGACCGTCACCGTCAAAGTTACCTTTAAAGGGATAATTACATCCGATAGCTGTCCAAAATATGTTGTTAAGATCAATATCACTTGTGAGCTTGAAATACATGCCCTCATAATGTGATCCGTTGAAGCTTGAATCTGCAAGATAAGCAAGCTGTTCAGCGCTATCAATGATGTAGGGGTCTGTCTCTGTACCTGTTCCCGAGGCAAATCCCGAAGCGATGCTTCCGTCCCAAACGTCAGTTTTTGCTGATGCGGTTACGGCAAGGCAAGTGACCATAACTACAGCCACTACCAAGAAAGTAAGCAGTCTTTTCATAATGTCCTCCATAAAAAACTAAATTGCGCATCTGAATTTGCGCGTTTTTTTGCTACATAGTTTTCGTAGTTTTCTAAATTATATCACCGAAGGCAGGTTTTGTCAATGAAATGAAAGCCAAAATACGATCGGGCAATACCCTTTTCTCGAAATTTGATGTCTCCCATTTCTCACCTAATTTTTGTCGAAGTCCTTGCAAACTTTCGGGAAAAGTTATATAATATTCTTCGGTTTAATTTTCTATACTGATGTTTGAAGTGAGGACACGAAACATGAAATGGACTGAAACCTACCGACTCGGTGCTGCCGAGTCTGATATAAACAGAATCGCATCCCCCTCAGCTATACTCAGATACATGCAAAACGCTACCAACTGCCAGATGATGGCGATGGGTCCCTCCTATGAGGAGCTGTTCGACAGGGGATATGCCTTTATCCTCAGCAAGATCACCTACAGTATCTACGGCACCATCAGCGCTCACGACGAGTTCGAGGTGGAGACCTGGGCGACCCCCTCAAGAGGCGTTACTTTCAACCGTTGCTACAGAATCACCAAGGGAGATTCTCTTATCGCAGAGGGAGTTTCCATGTGGGCTCTCGTAAACACCCGCGAAAAGAAGCTTTGCCGTGTTGGCGAGGTTGAATTAAACTACGGAGAGGATGCCCCTCTTGAGCTTGACACTCCCACAAGATTCCGTATCCCCTCGGAGGCGGAGCTGACCCTCGTCGGTGAACGACTTGTAGAGTACGCAGACTGTGACCTGAACGGACACATGAACAACACAAAATACCCCGACCTGATGTGCAGCTACATCTGCAGTATGAAGGGCGTGCGTCCTGCGAAGATCAGCATCAACTTCGTAAACGAAGCACCTCTCGGGGACTCAGTTAAGATTTATTCGGGCTTCTGCGACGACGCATACTACGTGCGTACCGTGAGAGAAGACGGAAAGGTGAACGCAGAGGCTGAGATCGTTCTTGAGGACATCTCTCCTTCAAGGATAGGTTGATATGAGATACACTACCCTTTGCTATATTGAAAAAGACGCTTCCTACCTGATGCTCCACCGCACCAAGAAGGAGCATGACGTGAATCGCGACAAGTGGATAGGAATCGGCGGCTCCTTTGAGTTCGGCGAGACTCCCGAGGAGTGCGTCACCCGTGAGATGGTGGAGGAGACGGGACTTGAACCCTCGCGCCTCGATTACAGAGGCATCGTCACCTTCCTCTACGGAAACGAGTGCGAATATATGCACCTTTTCAAGTGTACGGATTTTTCGGGTGTGATAAAAGAGTGCGACGAGGGCGAGCTTGAATGGGTATCAAAGGATAGACTTCCTTCTCTCGAGCTTTGGGAGGGAGATTACGTCTTCCTCGACCTGCTTGAAGAGAACGTGCCCTTCTTCTCGCTGAAGCTGTGCTACGACGCGGGCGAAAAACTTTCTCTTGCACTTCTTAACGGACAAAGCATCCCCCTGCCCTACAAAAAAGCGGCAAGTGGAGATGAAAAACCGAAGGCAAATGCCAAAAACGCCGCGGAAAAGAAGGAAATCGAGATCTATACCGATGGCTCTTGCCGCAAGAATCCCGGTCCCGGCGGCTGGGGCGCGATCCTTGTGTATGGCGGACGTGAAGTTGAGCTTTCCGGAGGCGAAGCGGAGACCACCAACAACCGAATGGAGCTGACCGCCGTAATAGAGGCTCTCTCCAAGCTGAAGCACCCCTGCCGCGTCACCCTCACCACCGATTCAAAGTACGTTTGCGACGGAATTTCAAAGGGTTGGGCGAAAAACTGGCGTAAAAAGGGCTGGAAGAAGGGCGACGGATCCCCTGCCCTGAACCCCGACTTGTGGGAAAAACTGCTCTCTCTCTGCGACACCCACGAGGTGAAGTTCGTGTGGGTCAAGGGACACGCGGGACACCCCTACAACGAGCGCTGTGATGAGCTTGCGCAGGCTGAATCGGGTAAGTTTTTGATATGATCTACAAGATCTCATTAGTATATTTGGCACTTGTCTCGCTTGTTTCCGTTGTCGTCACCTGTCACGACAAGCACCGTGCTATCGTAGGCGGCAGGCGTGTGCCCGAGATGACGCTGCTTAATCTTGCGGTCTTCGGCGGCTCCGTGGCGATGTATCTGACAATGAAGCTTATACGTCATAAAACGAGACACCCAAAATTCATGGTGGGCATCCCTGTGATAATCTTAATGCAGGTTTTGGTGATAGGCTCTATCATTTACCTTTGCAGATAAAAAAGATGATCCCCTGCGGCAAAAAAGTCGCAGGGGAATTTTTGTTGGTTGGGTATGTTTTATTTATTTTCGAGGGGATAGCGGAAGGTGACCTCAAATTCATGAGGATTTTCACTTAAAGGATAGTTCTGGCTACTCTTGATATATTCTGACTCTCTGATCCAAGTGGTATCAACCATCGCGAAAACACCAATATAATAACCGTCGTCGTCTTTGTTTAAAGTATAATCAAGTATTTCATACTTGTCATAGCCTTTGCTTGCCACGTCCTCAAGAACTTCTTCAACGAACTTTATAACGTCCTCCTTTGCGATGCTGTCAAGCACTTCAAAATTAAATCCTTCAAATTTTTCGGGATTAGTCATATCGTGCATATATACAACACCGTCGTACCTTACACTGACGGAAGAATACTGTCCCTTGATAAAAGAACCTTTGCCGTAAAGCATATAATGGTGTACATGATACTTGCACATGCTATCAATAGGCTTTACATCAACAAATGTGTACTTGTCAAAGAAACTTTCTCCCTGATTTTCAAGAAGATATTTTTCTGCGATCTCACGGGCTTCTTCTTCGGAGACTTTTATTCCTTTATATCCATCCTCCATTTCATCAAGTGACGCATCATCCTCAACTGCGAGCCACGATCTTACCAAGGCACCCTCTTTATTATAATAGTAGTAGTTGCCTTGATCGTCGGTATATGTGTAAAGTGGCAATCCGCGTTCATCGGTGGTTTCTGCGTCAAAACTGAGTTTAAATACCTCTCCGTTTAGGTTGGTAAACTCTTTGAACTGTGGTATATCATCATTTGGAGGTTCGGGCAAATCATCATTTGAAGATTCTGGAAGATTTTCCTCGGGAATAAACCACTCACCATCATTAATAGCATAAACAGTAAGTCCTGCAATAATTCCCAAGAGAACGACTGATAAAATAATCATTAATAATTTCTTTTTCATAACGACACTCCTTTTCTATAGTTTATTATACACATATTGTAAAAAAGCTATTATCCTAAAACAAGAGACCTCAGATCGCAATTTCCATAATAATACTCATATAGAGTTCCGTTGTCATATACACCTGTCCTTTCAAAATCTAAAATCGCTAAATCAAGTGCTTTTTTTGCCGAATTTCCTTGAGCCATGTATTCAAATAACCTGGCCACCAGATAATTGGAGTTGGCAGTATTAACTTTACCGATCCACCCGATACAGTTCATAGCGCCTTTTTCAAGTGTCATATCAACAACATTTCCATATCCTTGGTCACTCGTTGCACCAGAATAACATGAAGTATATACTGTCAAATAATTATTAGACAAAGCATTGTTAGAATATGTCGATAATGCTCTATTAGCTGAGGACATATTGTTGTATCCATTAGCGTAAATTACTGTCGTCGCAGCATTGGATCTCCCTTGTGTAAAATAACCTTTATTGCCGTGACAAGCTATAACATTTATGATAGAATCGGGCATAGTGTTGTAAATTGGGGCAGCGACATTATTAAGATATTCACCTCCGGCATACCCCATGTCCCAAATATAGTCTAGTGAATCTGCAATAGGACGGGTAGAGTAGACTCTATCAGGCTCAGTACTATTTTCAGAATAACTATGGTCATCGTTATTATAAATGTAATACGTAGTGAAAATTCTAGCTGTACCTTCTACCGGATAATTTTTTGCACGCAACAAATAATTTGAACCGGAATGACCGCTCGTACTTGCAACCTTTATGTAATAATACGTGTCAGCTTCAACTCGCATGCGGATCAATTCCTGTTGATTTGAAGTTTTATTTGAGGTTGCTATCGAGTTACCCGCTCCGGGATCCGTGAATACCTGAATATAGTAGTTGCATCCGCTGGGAATATTACCAAGCCAAATATTTGCAAGTCCGTCTTCGTCAAACTTTAATTTCCACCAGTCGGCACTATCAATTTCAGAGGTTAACGCGCCGTAGTTATTATAATCCTCGTAGGTCAAATCGGCTTTACTGGATATGTTATTGATTTCGCTTTCGTAAGTCGTACCTGAAACGGAATAAACGATGATAGAACAGTTAATTAACAGGCAAATTGCGAGAAGCAAAGCTTTTATCCTGTTGTATAGAATACGTTTTGTCATTTTTTGCTCCTTTCTCTTTTATAGAACGAAAAACTTTCTTGAATTATGAGAGAAAGGTTAATAGAGTAAGATGATCTTCTCCGAATCTGTTAAAATGAATTGAACGTGATAATGTGCCAGGGTCATATACATTATAAATCGCCCCTTTCCTATGGTGTCAGTAAAAAAATGTATTTCCCTTCAAGTACAGTATACCAGATAAATGTAAATGTGTCAATGCTAGCAATAGATTTTGTTTATATAGGCAATAAATTCAGCGTTCTGCACAACCGATTACAAAACCACTTTGTAACCCACACTAATTTCGTCTAAATAATTATGGCGTTAACAACACTATCATCGATTCTAATAATACTACGACTTACGGCGGGTTTTTCTTTCAAAAAATTCAAAAATCCAAAAAATTTTTCCACACCTCAAAACCCGACACAAACTTTGACAAAACCCCTTTTCAAGGTTTATTTTTTGTGATATAATGTTATTTGTATCATTATACCTAACCTAAAAATCTAAGGAAGAGGCGAAACACATTGATAAGAGAAGACCTCAGGAATATCGCTATCATCGCCCACGTTGACCATGGTAAGACAACCCTCGTCGACGAAATGCTGAAGCAGTGCGGCGAATATCACGAAAACCAGACCGTTCGTGAGCGCGTTATGGACTCGGGCGACCTTGAGCGTGAGCGCGGAATCACGATTCTTGCAAAGAACACCTCCGTCGTAAGAGACGGCATCAAAATAAACATCGTAGACACCCCCGGACACGCGGACTTCGGCGGTGAGGTTGAACGTATACTGAAAATGGTAAACGGCGTTCTTCTCCTCGTTGATGCTGCAGAGGGTCCCATGCCCCAGACCAGATTTGTTCTCGGCCGTGCAATGGAGCTTGGTCACAAGATCATCGTTGTTATCAACAAGATTGACAAGCCCGACGCACGACTTGAAGAGGTTGAAGAAGAGGTCCTTGAGCTTCTTCTGGAGCTTAACGCCACCGACGAACAGCTTGACTCTCCCATGATATTTTGCTCGGGCAGAGCGGGTACTGCTTCACTTTCCCCCTACGAAAAGGGCGAAAATCTCGATCCGCTGTTCAACACTATCATCGAATATATGCCCTCCCCCGAGGGTGAAGCCGACGAGCCCCTTCAGCTTCTCGTTTCCTCCATCGACTATAACGAGTACGTTGGCAGGATCGGTATCGGCAGAATCGAACGCGGTAGTGCCAAGGTTGGCGAAGACGCAGTTATCGTCAACTACCATACCCCCGACGCTCCGCCGAAGAAGACCAAGATCGTAACTCTCTACGAGTTCGACGGTCTTTCAAGAAAAGAGGTAACTGAGGCAAAGGTTGGCGACATCGTCTGCTTCTCAGGTGCCGCTGACATCACTATCGGTGACACCATCACCTCTCCTGCAGATCCTACTCCCCTTGAGTTTGTCAAGGTCAGCGAGCCTACAATGGAGATGACCTTCTCGGTAAACGACAGCCCCTTTGCAGGCCGCGAAGGAAAGTTCGTTACCACAAGACAGATCAGAGACCGTCTTTACAAGGAAACTCTCAAGGACGTGTCCCTTCGCGTTTCCGACGGCGAGACCACCGACTCCTTCAAGGTAGCTGGCCGCGGTGAAATGCACCTTTCCATCCTTATCGAGACCATGCGCCGCGAGGGATATGAGCTTTGCTGCTCCACTCCCCGTGTGCTTTACAAGGATATTGACGGCGAAAAGTGCGAGCCGATGGAAAGAGTCTCTGTGGACGTCCCCAGCGAGTACGTTGGCACCGTTGTAGAAAAGCTCAGCGCACGTCGCGGCGAGCTTCTTGAGATGAATCTTGCAGGCGAGCGTATGAGAATCGAATACTCCATCCCCGCACGCTGTCTCTTCGGCTACAGAAACGAATTTCTCACGGACACCCGCGGTGAGGGAATCTTAAACTCCATTTTTGCAGGCTACGAGCCCTACAAGGGTGACGTAACTACCAGATTCACCGGCTCTCTGATAGCCTCTGAGGACGGAGAATCCACATCCTACGGACTATTCAACAGCCAGGACAGAGGCACGATGTTCATCGGCGTACAGACTCCCGTTTACGAGGGCATGATCGTTGGCGAGTGTCCCAAGCAGGAAGACATCACCCTGAACGTGTGCAAGAAGAAGCACCTCACGTCTATCCGTTCCACAGGTGCAGACGAGGCGCTCCGCCTTGTACCCCCGAAGATCTTCTCACTGGAGCAGGCTATCGAGTTTATCTCCGACGACGAGCTCATCGAGGTTACACCCAAGACTATCCGCCTCCGCAAGAAGATACTGAATACAGAACTCAGACTCAAAGCTGTCGCACGACAGAAAAAAGGAAACTGAAATTAATAAAAAAGGAAGTTACACCATGCTTGATATTAAATTTATCAGAGAAAATCCCGATGTTGTAAAGCAGAACATCAGAAATAAGTTCCAGGACGCAAAGCTTCCCTTAGTTGACGAGCTTATTGCCCTTGACGCAGAAAACAGAGCCACTATGAAGGCTGCTGACGACATGCGTGCAAACCGTAACAAGATCTCCAAGATGATCGGCGGTCTTATGGCACAGGGCAAGCGCGAAGAGGCTGAAGAGGCTAAGCGTCAGGTAAGCGAGCAGTCCGCACGTCTCGCTGAGGCTGAGGCTCGTGAGGGCGTCCTTGCTGAGAGAATCAAGGAGATCCTCATGGTCATCCCCAACATTATCGACCCCTCCGTGCCGATCGGTAAGGACGACAGCGAAAACGTTGAGGTTGAGAGATTCGGTGAGGCTACCGTGCCCGAGTTTGACGTGCCCTACCACACCGAGATCATGGAAAAGTTCGACGGAATCGACCTTGACTCAGCAGGCCGCGTTTCCGGTAACGGATTCTACTACCTCATGGGAGACATCGCACGTCTCCACGAGGGTATCATCGCTTATGCTCGTGACTTCATGATCGAAAAGGGCTTCACATACTGCATTCCTCCCTTTATGATCCGTCGCAACGTTGTTGAGGGCGTTATGTCTCAGACTGAGATGGACGCGATGATGTACAAGATCGAGGGCGAGGACCTTTACCTTATCGGTACAAGTGAGCACTCTATGATCGGTAAGTACATCGACCAGATCATTCCTGAGGAGAAGCTTCCTCAGACTCTCACCTCTTATTCTCCCTGCTTCCGCAAGGAAAAGGGTGCACACGGTATCGAGGAAAGACGCGTTTACCGTATCCACCAGTTCGAGAAGCAGGAAATGATCGTTGTTTGTAAGCCCGAGGACTCTATGGAGTGGTATGAGAAGATGTGGAGACTCTCCGTTGAGCTGTTCCGTTCTCTTGATATTCCCGTACGCCAGCTTGAGTGCTGCTCCGGCGACCTTGCAGACCTGAAGATCAAGTCTTGCGACATTGAGGCATGGAGCCCCAGACAGCAGAAGTATTTTGAGGTTTGCTCCTGCTCCAACCTTGGTGATGCTCAGGCACGCCGTCTCAAGATGCGTGTTAAGGGTTCTGACAAGAAGGGTTACCTCCCCCACACACTGAACAACACCGTTGTTGCTCCTCCGAGAATGCTTATCGCGTTCCTCGAGAACAACCTTAACGCAGATATGTCCGTAAACATTCCCGTAGCGCTCAGACCCTACATGGGCGGCAAGGAAAAGCTCATCCCCAAGGCGTAAGACAATAAATAATGAAAGCCGAAGTTTCTTCGGCTTTTTTAGTTTGAACATTCACAGGATATTTTGCATCAGTCCATAGAAGCAACCATTTCTAACAATAGTCATAATATTGACTTTGGATATAAAATTTGCTAAAATAGTGGTGTATACACAGAAAAATCATTTCGGAGGATAAAATGAGACTAAATATCAGATTTTCCATACTATGTATTCTGTTAATATTACTTTGTTCATGTAATAACAAACCTTTTTCAGAAAATACAGATGCAATAGCTAAAGCATCCGAGTCAATCTTAACCATTGAAATTTACGACAAAAACGGTGATTTGTTCGGAACTGGCAGTGGATTTGTTGCATTTGATACTACTACTGTAGTTACAAATTATCATGTCATTGAAAACGCGTATCGTATTTCTGTTATTGACGAGAACAAAAATATTTCTTATGTAACACATATATTAGCGTATGATAAAGACGATGATATTGCCCTTCTCAAGATTGATTCAGCTAGTGGTTATTCCCCTCTTACACTATTAAATGATGATGAGACACAAAAAGGCGAAACAATTGTTGCAATCGGCAGCCCTCTAGGAATCAATAATACAATATCAAATGGAATTCTGAGTGGTTTCGTAGAAATTGATAATAATACGTACATACAATTTACTGCTCCCATTTCAAATGGCAGTAGTGGTGGCGCGTTGTTAAATGATAATGGCGTTGTGATTGGTGTAACTTCCGCCTCTGTAAGCAAGGGCCAGAATATGAATCTCGCAATTCCAATTTCCACTGTAATTGACTTGTACAACTCGACAAATACCATTTGTCAAAGCATTAAAGATTTTTACTCTGAGCAACATCCCTATATTGAATATGATAATTATTATGTTGGCATTAGAACAATCTCCATAATACCAGAAATTTACGAATCCGCTGACTCTTGGAAAAAAGCGAAAACGTTTGCTGAAAGCATATATACTGAGTGGGTTTCTGGAGCGGCTAATGAAGATTCATTTATTAGCATCTGTGATAAGTATGGTTCTGATCAGGGGGGAGGTCAACTTTATCTAATTGAACCTGGACAATTCGTTGAAGAAATTGATGAATGGTGCTTCGATCGCACCAGACAAATTGGAGATGTCACAATAATCGAAAATGTCTATGGATATTCACTCTGTTATTATTCAAAAACTATAGAAAGATAAAAAACAGCGGAAGGCGATAACCTTCCGCTGTACTTATTTAATTAAAGCTCTTTGCTCTTCTTGAGCATGCTGATGATCTCGGAGATGTCCTCATCAGAAATATTGGACTCACCGATCTCAGGCATTTCCTCGGAAACTGCAGGAGCTGCAACAACTTCCTCTTCCTTCTTGGAGGGGAACTTAGCGTTCTTGTTGTCAAAACCTGTAGCGATGATTGTGATCTTCATCTTATCCTCGAGCTCGGGATCGAATGCAACACCCCAGATAACGGTTGCGTCCTCGCTTGCCTGGTCAGCGATGAGAGAGGAAGCGGTGTCGATGTCGGAAAGCTCGATGTCGGGAGAAGCTGTGATGCTAACGAGGATACCCATAGCACCGGAAATTGTTGTCTCGAGGAGGGGGCTGGAGATAGCGTTCATAGCCGCCTGCTCTGCCTTTTCCTTACCTGCGCCCTCACCTACGCCCATATGAGCATAGCCTGCGTCCTTCATGATGGTGGTTACGTCAGCAAAGTCCAGGTTGAGGTACTGAGGTACGCTGATGAGCTCGGAAATGCTCTGTACACCGTGACGGAGTACGTCGTCAGCTACCTGGAAAGCGTTCATAAGTGTGATCTTCTCACCGATCTCCTTGAGCTTTTCGTTGGGGATGATGATGAGAGAGTCAACGTACTGGCTAAGTTCTGCGATACCGCTCTCAGCCTGTACCATTCTCTTCTTACCTTCGAATGCAAAAGGCTTGGTTACGATACCAACGGTAAGAATACCCATTTCACGTGCAATACGTGCAACAACGGGAGCAGCACCTGTACCGGTTCCGCCGCCCATACCAGCGGTAACGAATACCATGTCAGCGCCAACGAGAGCGCTCTTGATCTCTTCAAGGTTCTCTTCAGCTGCACGTGCGCCGATCTCGGGGTTTGCACCTGCACCGTGGCCCTTTGTGATCTTCTCACCGATCGGCACCTTTACGGTTGCGTTAGAGTGAAGAAGAGACTGATTATCTGTGTTGATGGAGATAAAGTCAACGCCGCGTACATTTGTAACGACCATTCTGTTGATTGCGTTGTTTCCGCCGCCACCAACACCGATGACTTTTATGTTTACCTTGTTCTGTGTGTTATCGTCAAATTCAAATGGCATTTTTTCTGCCTCCTTATATTATTTTTCTTCCTGAATTTTTTCTATACCAATATATATAATATACCAAAATCTTATTTTTTGCAATAGATTTTTTAAAATATTTTAGGCAAAACCTCAAATTGAGGCTATTTTTTTGCTAAATTTACCCGTTTTCGAGTCAAAAAAGCCCGTTTTTGGCATTATCGGCATTTGCAACGGCATTTTTGCGCTTGCCTAACTCATTCAAGTTCCATAAGGTTGTCTATAACCACGCCTGTTTTGCCCTCTGTAGTCAGATCTACTCTTATCTTGTTATCCGTGGTGAACATTTCGTCCTGAAGCACAGATGCGGCAGTCTTTAACTGAAGTTCAACGCCTTCGGCATCTCCCAAAACAAGCTTGAATTTGGAGTCACACACCACGCTTATGTCAAATCTGTCGGAAGTATCAATAGTTGTTACCCTGTGTGACAAGTCGGAAGCTGACACGGCTTCAAGAAGATCTCTTATACCTCGTTCTCTCTGAGCCGAAGCAAAACGGATCACCCTTCCCTCTATTGAGTAGCTTACGGAAGGAAGCTTCAGACGAACAAGTCCTGCAGGAAGCTCGTCCTTTTCTTTTGCGGTATCGAGAACACGAAGCCCCTCTGAGAGGATCTTATATTCACCGAAGATCACCGCGTAATATTTAGGGACGTCCTCGCTGACACACAGGGTCACCTTACTCGGAAGATCACGCTTCACGTCTACGGCACTTATGTATGGGCACTCAAGGGACACTTTCTTAGACACTGTACTTTCCCTGAAGGAATACAGATTTACGCCTGAGGAAAGTCCTGAAGCCTCTATGATCTCTTCTACGGTGTATTTGTCCGTCCCCTCAACGGAAATATCCCTTACCACGAAAACGAACTTGTAGATAAGAAACAGGATAGCAAGGAACATAAGAAGAACCGTAAAGCCGAAGAAAAGTCCTCTTCGTCTCTCAACGTTTCGTCTTCTCTCGCCTGCCTCACGTCGTGCTTCTCCGATACCTGCCTTACCGCGATTTCTTATCTTGCCCGTATTCGAAAGGTTCTCTTCGGGGCGTTTCTTTCTGTTGTTTCGTGCAGAGGCTTGATATGCACCTCTGTCAAACTCATAGAAATCCGCCTTGAACTGTCGTGTGCTGAATGGGTTTTCAGCGTATGAAGAGTTTTTGGGCGCAGAACGTCCGACGTTGCCAACAGCCGGTCTTTGGTATCTGTTTTGTGTCAAGACGTTCCCCCCTCTTTCAGGTTAGTGTTTTTTCTTTTCCTCGATGAGTTTTACTATGTCGTTATAAATAAGTCTGTTGGAATCTGTCACAGCGAAGCGCTTGATGTTTTCCGACATTGCCTCTCTCTCCTCTGTTCCCTCGGGAGAAAGGAGGCCCGAAACAGCGTCGATAAGAGAAGCGGTGCTTTCCGCAAGCTGACGCTCCTCGAAGACGAAAGCCGCACCTGCGTCCGCCAGCACCTTAGCGTTCTTATACTGGTGGTTATCCGTAACGTTGGGTGACGGAATGAATATGGAGCATTTACCGGATGCTGCAAGCTCCGAAACTGTGAGAGCTCCCGCACGGCAAATTATAATATCCGCCGCCGCCATTCTCACGGGCATATCGTAGATATACTCAAGGAGCTGCAGATTCTCGTACTTATCAAGCCCCAGTTTTTCAAACTCAGCTCTTGCAATATCTTTTTCAATAGAGCCCGTCGCGTGGATGTGGAGCACCTCGGGATGCTTTGCGGAATATGATTTCATCAGATCCAGCATCGCCTCGTTGACTTTTTCAGCACCAAGGCTTCCGCCATAGGAGAGGATCACCTTTTCATATTTACCCTCAAGCCCAAGCTTCTCTCTTGCTTCTTCTCTGGACATTCTCGAAAAGTCTCCGGGAATGGGATTTCCAACTCTGAGAAGCTTATCCTTTACGCGGAGGGTCTTACCCGTAGCCTCAAAGTTAAGGTAGATTCGATCCACCTTATCCTGAAGCATCTTTACGGCAACTCCCGCAATAGCGTTGGACTCGTGAAGAGCGCAAGGAATACCCATCTGAGACGCCGCTTTGACAACGGGCCATGAAACGTATCCGCCTGTACCGATGACCACGTCGGGTTTAAACTTTTTGATCAGCTTCTTAGCCGCAATGGGTGAAGTAAGCGCCAGCCAAAACGCTCTCAGGTTAGCAGGGGAAAGTGAACGTCTGATGCCCCTTACGTCGATATGGTGCAGTTCATAGCCTGCCGCGGGAACCAGCTTGTTTTCAAGTCCTCGCTTAGTTCCCACAAATATTATCTCGGAATCCGGCTCCTGACGCTTGATGGTCTCCGCAATGGACAGCGCGGGATTTACGTGGCCGCCGGTTCCTCCACCGGTCATTATTACTCTCATATGTTTACACCTTTCTTTGATTTATGGTGTTTTCCGAACGTTTTCCTTAAATTCAAGGAAATATCAAGTCCGCCTAAATCTTTTTTCTGTAGTAGTGTCGTGAGATCGAAAGGATAACTCCCATTTCCGCCATCAGCATGATAAGCGAGCTTCCTCCATAGGAGAAGAATGGCAGGGAAATTCCCGTATTGGGGATAATATCGCAAACGACCATCATATTAAGGAGAGCCTGGAGCCCTACCTGAGTTGTGATACCGAATACTGTCAGCATGGAGAAGGTGTCGGGTGCGCGCATGGCGATAACATATCCTCTCCACATAAACGCAAGGAACAATAGAATCAGGAACACAGCGCCCACAAAGCCAAGCTCCTCACACCAGATGGTATAGATGAAGTCGTTGTGTGCCATTGACACGTAGCCGTACTTCTGATAGCTTTCTGAAAAGCCTACGCCGAATAGTCCGCCGGAGCCGATAGCCAAAATTCCCTGTGCCGTTTGCCATCCTTCGTCAAGGGTGTCAACGTTTTCGGAAGTAAAGGTGGTAAGTCGTGCAAGGGCGTAGGGGTTGAGGGCAATGAATGCTCCTGCAGCCAAGGCTCCGGCACCTGCTGATAATCCGAGGGAATATCCCATGTGGCAACCGCCAACCAGCATTACCGCAAGTCCGATAACGCCTGTAATAAATGTTCCTGAAAGATGCTTTTCAAGTAGAATAAGGGCACATGCTACGCCCACGAAAACAAGGGGATAAAACGTGTTGTACTTTATAGTATGCCAAACGCTTATTCTTTCCTTCATCTTCTTTTGGTACTTGTCGATGTACCATGCAAGGATCAGCACCAGCGAGACCTTCATGATCTCCGTGGGCTGAATGGAAAAACCTCCGATGTATATCCATCTTTTAGCCTCACCCTCTGCAGTACCGATGACCAGAACCGCCAAAAGCAGAACGATAGCCACGCCGTAAGCCGCAAATGCACCCCATTTTTTGAACCAGGTATAGGGCACGTAGGAAGCGACAAGCATCAAAACTCCGCCTATCGCCATATATATAAGATGTTTCTTTAGGTAGTAGAAGCTGTCGGCAAACTTGTTAAGCGCCGTAGGATAGCTTGCACTGTATACCATAAGGGCACCGAGAGCCAGCAGAAGTATGACAATGACAAGCATTATCTTGTCAAAGCCACCGCGAACTCGCTCTACCTCATTCTGCCAGTTTATCTCTTTCTGCTCGGCAACGAGGGCTCTTTGTTCTTTTTTAGTGTAAACTAATTCTCTTCCCGAGCGAACGCCGGAACGAGTGTTACGATGGGGCTCTTTTTCCGAGTTTGATGCAGAAAAGCCTCTGTTTTCTGTATTTCTAAGTCTTCTTACTCTGTTTATATCCGCCTGAACCCTTGGAGTCTGATGTGCATTTCGCTCCATGTTACGGTCAGCTCTCGGGCGTCTGCCCGCGTTTTGTTGCTTGTCTGCACCGGCGGCGGAAAAATCGGGCCGTCTTGCCGCGCGGGGTCTTTGCTTTTCATATTCGTTTCTCATGCAAGTCAGCCTCCTTTAAAGATATTTTCCTGAGTTTTATCTACTGAGTCCGAGAAGTGCCACAGCGCTGAGGATAAGAGTCACTGTGCTGAACACAACCACAAGTTTATTTTCACTCCAGCCGCACTTTTCAAAGTGGTGGTGGATAGGCGCCATCTTAAACAGACGCTTTCCGTGAGTCAGCTTGAAGTACATAACCTGAAGCATAACGGATGCGGTCTCAATGATGTAAATAAGTCCGCAAACGACGATGATAAGGGGATTGTTCAGCATGAACGCGCCGCCCACAACAATTCCGCCGAGGAAGAGAGAGCCTGTGTCGCCCATGAAAACTCTTGCGGGATTAAGGTTGTATACAAGGAAACCTGCACATGCGCCCACTATGATCGCACCAAGGGAAAGTGAGCTGCCGTTTGTAGCGGAATCTCCTGTAAGGAGTCCTGCTGCCACAAAGAACATACCCACAACAAGGGTAACAGATGCCGCCAGACCGTCGATACCGTCGGTAAGGTTCACGCTGTTCATCATTCCGCAGATAAGGAGAAGGGAGATGATGTAGTAGAAGATTCCAAGTTCAAGGGTCACGTCAACGAAGGGGATGTAGATGGCAGTACCGGTCTTACAAACCATAGCCATACCGAAAAGGTAAAGTCCTGCAGCCAAAAGCTGAAGAAGGAATTTCTGAGCTGCTGTAAGTCCCTCGTTGCGACGGTTTCTCAGCTTAGCGGAGTCGTCGATGCAACCGATAAGTCCGCCTGCAAGACCGAGACCCAGAGTAAATATGAACGGAAGAGCTGAGGTTGCACCGTCCACTATCCAAAGATACGCCGCTACAGCACCGCCTACGATCATAAAGGGGATGATAAACGCAATTCCACCCATTGTAGGTGTGCCTTCCTTGCTTTTGTGCCATCTGGGGCCGATGTCAAGGATCTTCTGACCCATTTTACGGCTTTTCAGCACGGGAATCAGCCAACGGGAGATAAGTACGGTAGAAATGAAGGTCACTGCAAGGGCAACCAGAGCTATTATCTTATAGTTCATATTTAAAACTGCCTTTCATTTAAAGACTTGAGCTCTGCCGATCATTCTGCGGCAGGCTTCATTAACTTAGTTTTACCTATTTTCTTTTTAAGGCACTCGATGACCTTTTCTGCATGGACTGCACGGCTTGCCTTAACGAGGAGCACGTCTCTGTCTTCCACTACGTCGAGGATCATATTAGCCATGGTCTGAGGATCTCTCGTGTCAAGGCATACGAATACGTTTTCTGCGCGTACACCCTTCTTTATAGCGGCTTCCGCTACCACGTCACTCATCATACCGTAGCAGAAGAGTTTTGCAACCTTTGACTGTGCCGCATACTGACCAAGCTGGTCGTGCATGAGTCTTGAATAATCACCAAGCTCAAGCATATCTCCAAGGAGCGCGATAGGACGCTTGCCCTTCTTTCCCGCAACAGAAGCGAGAACATCAAGGGCGGCACGCATGGACTCGGGGCTGGCGTTATAACAGTCGTCTATAACTGTGAGAGCACCTACCTCGTAGATTCTCTGTCTCATTTCAGCACCAACGAAGCTCATGAGTCCGCGACGGATCTCGTCATCGGTCATACCCAGCATTACTCCCACAGCATATGCGCTGAGGGCGTTGTATACGTTGTGCTTTCCGAGGACAGGAAGATCAATGTTGGTGATGGGTTTATTGTCGTAGATCATATCGAAGGTGATACCCTCGGTGCCGATCCTGATATTCATTGCTCTGTAGTCGCCGATCCTGTTGTAGACGCTCATCATAACGGTCTTCTTACCGAGCTTTTCGTACTGCTCAAGAAGAAGCGGCTCATCGGCATTGATAAACAGCGTTCCCTCTTCTTTAAGACCTGCGGCGATCTCAAGCTTTGCCTTGCAGATGTTCTCTCTTGTCCCGAGAGAAGCAAGGTGTGAAGTACCGATGTTGGTTACGATGGCAAAGTCAGGTTTCGCGATCTTTGACATATACTCGATCTCACCAAGGTCACTCATTCCAAGCTCAAGGACGGAAACCTCGTCGTCGGGAGCAAGCTCAAGGAGGGTCAAAGGAAGACCAAGCTCGTTGTTGTAGTTACCCTGAGTCTTGTGAGTCTTATATTTAACGGAAGCAACGGAGGCAACGAACTCCTTTGTGGTAGTCTTACCAACGCTACCCGTAACGGCTACGAAAACAGCCTTAGAAAGGTCTCTGTACCACTCGGCAAACTTACCGAGAGCGAGGATAACGTTATCAACAACCACCGCGCAATAAGCACCGCAAGTCAGCGCCGCCTCGGGAAGAGACTGTGTCAGCACACAAACAGCACCAAGTCCAACTGCCTCGGGGATAAAGTCTGCCCCGTCAACGCGAGTTCCTTTTATAGCACAGAACAGTGCACCTGCTTCAGCACCGCCCGATGATGTGGTTACACACTTGATCTCCGCCTCGGGAGAAAAATCACCGATTATTTCAAGTTTTCCGCCGACTATATCGCAAAACTCCGCGATAGTGGGGGCCTTTATTTTCAGTTGAATACTCATTTTACCGTCCTGCCTTTCTGACTGGCTGATTTATTGTTCCGTAAATTTTCCACTGCGCTTTATCATAGCCTCACGGGCTATTTCTATTTCATCAAAGGGGAGCTTCCCTTCTCTTGTTATCTCATATTTTTCGTGACCCTTGCCAACAAGGAGTACCGTTTCCCCTGTAGTAGCACGGTCTATGGCAAAATGTATTGCTTCTCGTCTGCTTTCTATCACCTCGTGAGGAGTCTTACTCTTTATTCCCTCAAGTATATCTTCAATTATCGCTCTCGGGTCCTCACTTCGGCTGTTGTCCGAGGTGATTATCACAAAATCGGCAAGGCTTGAAGCGATCTCACCCATTTTGCTTCGTTTGCTTCTGTCACGGTCTCCGCCGCAACCGAAAAGTACGGTTATTTTTCCCGCTTTACCCACGGCTTCCCTTACAGTTAAGAGCAGATTCTCAAGAGCGTCGGGGGTATGGGCAAAATCTATGAAAACTTTGAACGGCAACGGCTCATCGGGGAGCATCACTTCCTCGAGGCGACCGTCGATAGGTCTTACGTTTGATAATCCGCTACGGACATCTTCGGGAGGCACACCAAGGCTCATCGCCGCGGCAGCAGAAAGCATTGAATTGTAAACGGTATACCTTCCGGCAAGGGGACATCCCACTTTGAACACCGCTTTTTCGGAAAAATATACGTATTCAACGCCGTTCATACCGCAAAGCCTTACGTTAAGAGCTCTGACGTTGGATTTTTCTGCTTTTGCCGAACATGTAATCGTTTTGGAATCAAATTCACTTTTAAGCCTCAGCATATACTCGTCATCTGCGTTTACAATGATGTTTTTCGCAAGGTGGGCAAGTCTCGCTTTGGCTTTGAAATATTCTTCTAAACTTCCGTGGAAGTCAAGATGATCGGTTGTAAGGTTAGTAAACAGGGCGGCATCCACTTTAACGGGATCTATCTTGTACTGTGCAAGAGCGTGGGAGGTGGCTTCAAAAATGAGCACCGTTACTCCCTTTTGCTTCATCAAATATGCAAGAGCGTAGAAATACTCGGGGTCGGGTGTGGTCATGGCGCCAACAGCGTCAAGCACTGAGGATCCGCTAAGACTGCCGAGAGTTTCCTCCCCTGCCATACATTTGACGGTGGTTATGACCCCCGTTTTGTATCCCGCAGTTCTAAATATCTCACGCAAAACAAAGGCGGTTGACGTCTTTCCGTTAGTACCCGTCACAGCTACCGTTTTCATATTTTCCGTGGGTCTGCCGTACCAGTTGTTCCATATATGGGCTTCTGCAAGTCTTGTGTTTTCCACAAGTGCATAACAAGCTCCGTCGGGCACGTTCACCGTGTCGCTTACCACGAAAGCTTCCGCGCCACGTGACACAGCATCCTTTATATAATCGTGGCCATCCTTTTTCGTGCCCTTTATGCACACGAAAAGTCCGCCTTTCAGTATTCCTCTTGAGTCAGAGGATACCTGTCTTATTTCTGTTTCGGGGTCACCACCCCATTTTTTGACGTCAACACCGTAAAGCAGGTCTGAAAACTTCATTATAGCCTCCGGAAGTTAAAGATTGTTTGAAAATTTAACTTCCGGTGCTTTGTTAGTCTGTCACGTCAAGGTGTCTCAGTTCGATTTCAACGATAGTACCTATCTCAACCGTCGCACCGGGTTCGATGGACTGGCTGATGACCGTTGCACTGGAGCCGTTGGTAGCTCCCGTGATCTTTACGTTGAGTCCCGAATTCAGCAATACCGCGTTAGCCGCGTCTGCAGTAAGTCCCATAAGACTTGGGATCTCAACGGTCTGTCTTTCGGTTGTTTCTCCGCAGTAGATGAGCACTTTACCATTCTCGGCTCTCATTGTGCTGCCTGCTACGGGGAATTGAGCGGTGATCACGTCGCCGTCACCGATGATCTCACACTGGAGACCGCTCAGAGCCAGGTCTTCACGTGCCGCCTCGGGAGAACCGCCAACGTAATCAGAGATAGACACGTCGAGAGATGCAAGGTCCTCTTCGGTATACTGCTGTTCAACACCAAGGTAAGGCAGAATCGTTTCGAGAAGGCTTGAAATGTAGGGGGCAGCAACAACGCTTCCGTATACCGCGCCGTTCATAGGCTCATCGACCACGATGATTGCCGCGATCTGAGGGTCGTCAGCAGGAGCATAAGCAACACAAGAGCCGACTCTAAGAGTATATTCACCGTTTTCGTCGGGGGTGTCTCTCTTCTCGGATGTTCCCGTCTTTGCCGCAACCTTATATCCCTTAACGTAGGCGTTCTTTGCACCACCGTCTCCGGATACACCGTCCTCAAGGACTACGGTTATGGAGTCACACACGTCCGTACTGATAACCTGTCGCTTGGTCTCGGTCTCATAGGACTTGATAACGGCACCGTCATCGTCAACGATCTCCTTCAGCACGTGAGGAGTTACAACGTATCCTCCGTTGGCAACTGTAGAAATTGCCGTGATCTGCTGAATGGGTGTGGTCTTAAAGGTCTGACCGAAGGAATATACAGCAAGGCTGACTTGCCCTTTAACGAATTCACTCTTGGGCAAGTAGATACCGCCCGTTTCCGCGGGAAGGTCGATTCCCGTGGTGGAGGTGTATCCGTAAGCCTCGTAATAATCGTAGAATCTTTCGGTTCCGATCAGCGCCGCTACCTGCATCAGCGCAGGGTTGCAAGACTGCTGAAGTCCGTATCTGAAGGGGAGAGTTCCGTGACCTTCGTGGAAGTGGCAGTTGATAGGTTTGGACCAGCCCTCAACCATCCAATATCCGGGGCAGTTAAAGGGAGTATCAAAGGTGATAAGGTCTTCTTCCAGAGCCATGGATGTAGTGATGATCTTGAAGGTGGAGCCGGGCTCGTAAAGCTCGGTTATCGCCTTATTCTTCCACATAGTGTAGAGCAGGTCGCTGAATTTCTTATCCTGCTCTTCGCTTCCATCCTCAAACTCTTCAAGCTCTGCCTGAGAGTCCTCATCAAGAGTATAAGGAGAATTTAGGTCAAAGCTCGGATAGGTCGCCATACCGAGAATACCGCCGGTATTTACGTCCATTACGATTCCCGTTACACGGTTACCCGCCGCAGAATCGTTATATGTCATCTCAAGCTGATTCTCGAGAGCACTCTGGATATATTTGTCGATAGTGGTAACTATATTGTATCCGTTCTCTTCGGAAATATATGTCTCATACTCAAAGGGCATATCGTTGTTCTGCGCGTCCTGTGCGAGAACGTACTTTCCGCTCTTACCTTCAAGAATATTGTTGTAGAAGGACTCGATTCCCGCACTTCCCACGCCTTCCGTGTTTGTAAATCCAAGCACGTGGGAGGCAAGGCTGTCGTAGGGATAGTACCTCTTTGAAGATTCTCTGTCGTAGATCTGGTCATACATATCGTACTCAGCGATAAAATCCTGAATTACGTCGTTGACGGACTCTTCTACGTCCTTTTTGACCACCTCGTACTGTCTTTGAGTCTTAGCGATCTTTTCAGTAACAGTCGAATACTCTACTTCAAGGGTAGCAGAAAGGAATGTAGCGATAAGCTCGTCGGCGCGGTCGCCTTTGTAGCTGGTCTTGCCGTCCTCAGATACCCAATCGTACTTTATATCGTTGTCGGGGTTGCTGTCAGCTTTCAGCTTAGCGATCTCCTCGTTACGCTTTGCAATGTGGTGAGGAGAAATAATAATATTGTATACGGTTTTATTCGTAGCAAGAACTACGCCGTTGCAATCAAGGATCTCTCCTCTTTCGGGGTTCACCTGAGTCTCCGTGGTAAGTTGAGAAAGCACCTGAGACTGATAATATTCATAATCCTGAAGCTGATATTTTGCAAGTCTGCCGATTATCAGCATCGCCATTGCCGCAAACAGACAGAAAGCCACTGCAAGTCTGCCATAGGTTTTTCTGTCCGTTCTGTTTTTTACTGTATTATTCACATTTATCTCCCGGGCTCTGTTTTCGCCTGAAAACTCCTGTACCGTGTAATATCCTTTTCCATATATATTGCGAATATGCCACAGATATTCACTAAAATCGGGGCGCACCGAAAAGTGCGCCGATCCTTAGTTGCTGTGGCATAGCGTTTATTTATCTGAAGTAATCGAGTATACCGTCGAAAGCACTTGATGCTGATGAAAGCATCGCGCCGAAGAAGCTTTCGCCGCCTTCCGTCTCGGTATCCTCAAGAACTATGCGGTCTCCGCTTGAAACCGATATGTATTTTCTCTGAACGGAACCCTCTTTTACCATATTGTACTCGTGGGTAGCAAGCTGCTCAATAACGTTGAGGTCGTTTTTCTCAGCCAGTGCAAGTCTGAGTTTGCCTGACTCATTCTCAACGGATGCGATCTCGCTCTTCAGTGAAGAAAGCTTTGCATTGGACTCAGTAACGGAGGAGAAGCTGAAGACCACTCCCATGAGGAGAACGAAGGACATAACAACACCGAAGATGAACCAGAAAGGAAGCTTTACCTTTTCAACTGCTATCTCGCGACCTCTGAGTTCTGCTTCTGCACGACGGGCTTCCGCCTTTGCTTTTGCTCTTGCCGCCTTGGCTCTGCTCTTCTCGAAGGCACGCATCTCAGCACGGGCTCTCGCCTCTCTCTCCTTCATACGGGCAAGCTGTTCCTCGCGGCGACGGAGCAGCATCTCAAGGCGTCTTGCCTCTTCTGCTTCACGGCGGGTCGCTTCTCTGTATTCAGCCTCACGACGGCGGCGAATCTCTGCACGTGCGGCGGCTGACATATTATTTCTGTTTACACGGTTTCCGTCTGTGGACATAGCTCGACCTTGGTATCCGACGTTTTCGCGATGGGGAGCACCCGACACGAAGCCGTTTTGTCTGTTAGCACTCTGACCGAAGTTTATCGGTCTGGTCGCCTGATATGTCACAGCTTTCACCTTCCTACTTTTTTGTTTTCCTTGTTTTTAGAGCTTCTTTACTACTCTGAGTTTTGCGCTTCTTGCTCTGGGGTTTTCTTTTATCTCCTCATCCGTGGGGAGAATCGGTTTTTTCGTTAAAACTTTTACCTTGGGTTTGTTGCCGCACACGCATACGGGAAACTCCGGCGGACAGGTACATCCTTCCGCTAAAGCTGCAAAGGTTTGCTTTGTGATCCTGTCCTCTAAAGAGTGGAACGTGATCACAGCAGCAACTCCGTCCGGATTAAGTCTTGATACGGCTTCCTCGATGGAGGGTCTTATAACGTCAAGCTCGCGGTTTACTTCGATCCGTATCGCCTGGAACGTTCTTTTGGCGGGATGCTGAGCCTCTTTATATTTAGCCGAGGCAGGCATCGCAGCCTTGATTATCTCAGAGAGCTCAAGAGTCGTCTCAATGGGTTTATCAGTTCTTTTCTTTACGATAAGGGATGCTATCTTACCCGCAAACTTTTCTTCACCGTAGGCTGTAATAATGCGTCTCAGCTCACCTTCAGAGTAGTTATTAACAACAAACGCCGCATCAAGCGTTGCCGTGCGGTCCATTCTCATATCTAACGGTGCATCGGCCATATATGAGAAACCTCGTTCAGCTTCGTCAAGCTGATAGGATGAAACTCCAAGGTCCCACATAACTCCGTCGATCTTCTCTATACCGAGAGAATCGAGAGCCGTGCCTATGGACGAGAACTCACATTTTACGAGAGTTACACGGTCCATATACGCCGCGAGTCTTTTCCTGCAGGCTGCAAGGGCATCGTCATCCCGGTCAAGACAGATAAGTCTTGATCCCTCGGGAAGCCTTTGGGCAATTCCGAGAGAGTGACCGCCGCCGCCTGCCGTGCAGTCAACGTATATGCCGCCCCGTGAGGGATCAAGGGCGGTCATACACTCTTCAAATAAAATCGATTTATGTTTAAATTCCATCATCACTCACCGATGGATCAAAGTCCGAGAAGCTCGAGAGTTTCAGCGAAGTTTTCAGGCTCTTCGGAGAGATTCATTTCGTTCCATCTTTCCTCAGACCAGATCTCAACGTACTTACCGCAACCTACGGTCACTACGTTCTTCGTAATGCCTGCGTAATCTATCATACCCTGAGGGAGAAGCACTCTTCCCTGTCCGTCAGGCTGAACCTCGATCGCGTTGGAGTAAAGGAAACGGGTGACTTCTTTAGCACGGCTCTTGGGAAGCTCGCTGAGCTTCTGTGTGTAGTTTGCCCATTCCTCTTCGGAATAAACGCACAGACACTTGTCCGCATCCTTGATAATGGTAATGGTTGCCCCAAGCTGCTCCTTCAGTTTAGCAGGAATGATCAGCCTGTTTTTTGAGTCTATTGAATGTGTGTAGTTACCCATCAGCATGGCTGATTCCTCCCTTTCGTTGCATTTTGTGGCATTTCGCTCCACTTCGTATTTAATTATATATCACTTCGCTATAAATATCAAGATATAAAGCCAAATTTTTTTAGGTTTTTTTCGCATTTTTTCCGAGTTTTTCCCTTATTCCGCCACAATCTACATAAAAACCCACCCAAATATCCTTTTTTTCCTATTTTTGTGATTTATTTCCACATTGTGAGCAAACTAACAATTACCTGACAACTCACGGGGCAAATTCACGAAATATTCCGCAGTCGGTCATTTCCTTTTGTGACACCCGACAAAAATTCCCCATCTGCGATACAGCCTTCAATTTTGCTACATTTCTCTATCCCCCTCTTATTTACAAAAAAGCATCTCCTTTGCACGAAGCAAAAGAGATGCTTTGTTTATTCAAAGTATAGGTCCACTTCTTCGTTTAAGATCACGGGGTCTGCTCTGCCTTTGGTCAGCTTCATAACGCATCCGACGATTACCTTTTTAGCCGTTAGTTTGCCACGCCTGATCTCTCTGACAGCTCCTTCGCACTGCTTCACCGCCTCGTCGACGAGACGCTTCAGTTCCACTCTGTCCCGAAGAATGAAAAGTCCGTTTTTTTCGGCTAACTCACGAGCTGAGGCACCGCTTGACACGGACAGTTTCAAAATCTGTTTAGCGGAAACGATGTTTACTTCCCCCAAGACGTACATATCGCAGGCGTCGGCGAGATTTTCAGGTCTTGATACCGCTTCCCCACGAGACATAGCGGGATATATTTCCGAAGCGAACAGATTTGCCGCCTGGCGGACGTTACCCGTGCGGCTCAAAACCTCGTCAAAATAGTCAGCCGTGGAAACGCTGTCGCAGATAAGACTTGCCATGTCAGAGGTCACACCTTGGGAGATCAACCTCTCGACCCTTCTCGAGTAAGTCTCGGGCATCCCGCCTTTGACAGATGAAACGTACTCTTCGTCCGTGATGACAGGCGGAAGATCCGGCTCTCTCATATACCTGTAGTCCAGGGGAGTTTCCTTGGGCCGCATGAACTCCGTGGACATAGTCTCTTCGTTGAATCTGCGGCTCTCTAACGCCACTTCTCCGCCCGAGAGGATCAGGTCTACCTGTCTTTTAAACTCTGCTTCTATAGCCCGTCCGATGAAATTAACGGAGTTGATATTCTTGATCTCACACCGTGTTCCGAAAGACTCTTCTCCAACGGGTCGCACGGAGATGTTCACGTCGCACCTGAGGGACCCTTCGTTCATTTTACAGTCGGACACTCCCGCAAACAGAAGCTCACGTCTCAGCACGTCCACAAACGCCATAGCCTCATCAGCGCTTCTCATATCGGGTGCGGTAACTATCTCAATAAGGGGGACTCCGCATCGGTTGTGGTCGATCTTTACCACGCCGTCCTTATAAGAGAGTTTTCCTGCGTCCTCTTCAAGGTGGATGCGCTCCACACGGATACTTTTTACGCCCTTTTCAGAGGGGATATTCACCACGCCGCCTGTGCAGAGGGGTGTATAATACTGAGTTATCTGGTATCCCTTAGGCAGGTCAGGGTAGAAATAGTGTTTTCTGTCAAAACGGGACACCTTTGCGATACTGCAATCGAGAGTCAGTCCCGCCACTGTGGCAAGGCGTACCGCCTCGGGATTGAGTGCTGGCAACGTCCCCGGAAAACCCATGCATATGGGGCAACAGTTGGTGTCAGGCTCTGCTCCATATTCTGCCGAACAGGTGCAGAAGGCTTTTTCTCTTGTGCGAAGCTCCACGTGTATCTCAAGTCCGATGACAGCCTCATAACCTTTGTAGGTCATTTTCTCACCTCCGACTCACTGATCTTACCCGCCACGCTGTAAAGAAGATCCTCTTCCCCACGTCGTCCCATAAGCTGAAGTGACAAAGGGATTACGGTGCCGCATTCCCTGGTGTATTCTCCGAAGGGGAAAGCCAGCGCGGGCAGTCCCGTAATGTTTGCGTACACGGTGTACCTATCTCCGATAAATTTCGTCTGTCCCCATTTGACTCTGGCACAGTCGATAACGGGAGAAAGGATAAGATCTACGTCCTCGAGCATCTCGTCAAGGGCATCGGTTATCTCACGCCTCAGTGCCAATGCGTCGGCGTACATTTTTCCGCCGCCCACAGTAGTTACGAACACTCCCTCAGCAATTCTTTCCGAAAGCTTTGGCCCAAAGGTTTCACGGCGGCTTGCCAAAACCCCATCCTTTGATGTGTGTCCGAATCTCACCCCATCAAATCTTGCAAGGTTTGACGCCGCCTCAGCGGAGGAAAGGGTGTAATAAATATAAGAAATATCCGCCAGGTACGGCATGGTTACCGCTTTCACCTGAACTCCTGCATTCTCGAGGACTCTCACTGCTTTTTCTACATTCGCCGCAATATATCCTCTCGTGTCCGCGGGAAGGAACACACCAGCCTTTTTGGGTGACTTCTCGCATTTCACGCTATGATCCACGGTGGTCATATCTCTCACGTCCACGCCGCGTATCACGTCAAAGACAAGCTTGTTGTCCCGCAGATCTTTCGTCATGGGGCATATCTGGTCAAGAGACGGAGCCATACCAACCAGACCGAATCTTGACACGCTGCCGTAGGTCGGCTTCAGACTGCATATTCCGCAAAGGGCAGCAGGCACTCTCGCTGAGCCACCCGTATCACTTCCCAGAGAAGCTACGCTGCTACGGTCAAGAAGTGAAACTGCCGAACCTGAAGAGGAGCCACCGGGGATAAGTTCTTCACCAAAGGGATTATAGGTTCTGCCAAAGCAGGAGCTGACGCCGTCGGAGCCAATGGCAAACTCGTCAAGATTAGCTTTTCCGATAGGGATCGCGCCTGCAGACAGCAGTTTTTTATAAGCTGTTGCGCTGTAGGAAGGCACAAAATTTTCAAGCATACGGGAGGCGCAGGTGGTCTTCACTCCCGCGGTACAAATATTATCTTTAATTGACACAGGCACACCGGCCAGAGCAAGCCCCTCACCCTCACCTGCGGCGATGGCTGAATCCACCTTTTTGGCGGCCTCCAATGCCTCGTCTCGCATCACGGTGATATATGCGTTGCAAGAGTCTTCTTCTGCTCTTGCCAAAAAAGCCTTTGCAACTCTGACAGCGCTTATTTCACCCGATCTCACTAAACGAGAGATCTCCCACGCGGTAAGCTTTGTTACGTTATAGCTCATTTTTCCACCGCCTCACGTGCAATTTCCGAAGGTCTAACGGGTCTCATCCCATTTATGGCACCGTCTTCGTCCCCTGAAAGACGCAACTGTGCGGCTTCAGCAGAGAGCACATCGTCGCCGCAACGGGACAACCATTCCTCCGCATCAATTTCAGCAAAACGTTTGAATTTGTCCGTATCAAGCCCGACTTTCGCTCTTTCAGCAATATTTTCGACAATTTTCAAAAAATCCGTGTTGTTCATTTATACCTCGCGAAGCGTTTTCAGAAGCGAAATCTCCTCTGCGTAGCCCTCAAGCTCATTTGGAGTTTCAAGATAAAAAGGCAGATCCCTTGTTTTAGGGTGGTTTATAAGTCTCGACATAGAGTCAAGGGGAATGTTCCCCATACCAAGCCTCTCATGCCGGTCCTTTGCGGCACCTTTGACATTTTTACTGTCGTTCAGGTGGATCGCCCACAGCTTGTCTATGCCAACGACACGGTCGAACGCATCGAGCACACCGTCGACGTCCTCTGCTATGGAATATCCGCCGTCGTGGACGTGACAGGTGTCAAGACATACGCCCACGTACTGCCTCAAGTCTTCATCCACTCCGTTTATTATTGCCGATATCTCTTCAAAATTGCGGCCGATCTCAGTTCCCTTGCCAGCCATTGTTTCGATAAGCACCTTTGTGCGCATACCACGCCACAGAACGCGGTTAAGTAGCTCTGAGGTGAATTTTATCCCAAGGTCAGCACCTTGTCCCACGTGGCATCCGGGATGAAAGTTGTACATAGCCCCGTCGATCACTTCAAGGAATCGTACCTCTTCAGCCATGGCAGTGACTGAATATTCCCTTATTGCCTCGTCCTTCGAGCAGGGGTTATAGGTATAGGGAGCATGAGCCAAAGGCGCTCTCATTCCGTTTTCCTTAATGATCTTACAAAGCTCCGCTACATCTTCGCGTGAGGGAGTTTTGCCATTACTGCGACCTCGCGGGTTTTTAGTAAAGAACTGAAAGGTATTTGCGCCGATCTCCAGAGCTCTCCTTCCCATAGCGGCGTAACCGCCCTCCACAGACAAGTGACATCCTATATAAAACATTCAATTTATCCTTTCCACTCATGAATATATGCTCTCTGCAAAACATAATATTGATGTTAGGGTCCAAGAGCGAAAACCGTCAATATATATTATATCAAATTAAATAAAATAAAGCAAGATGCACCTAAGAGAGACAAAGGCCCTGCATATCACAAAGGAGGTACCCGATTAACGTGAAACGCTCATACATGATTTCACTCCGAAGCATAATAAAACGCTTTTCAGAGGTCATATCAATAATAAGCGGCGACCGCGTGCCGGTATACGCCGCCCAAGCGTCGTTTTTCATGGTGATCTCCTCCCTGCCGCTGATCATGCTTCTGCTAAGTCTCAGCAGATACGTTCTGTCTGATAAGATATATGACGTTATTTTATCCTTCGGGGACTCCTTGCCGGGCGGTTTAAAGCCACTGTTTGTCACTCTCTTTGACGAAATGTACGCGCGACCTGCCATCAATCTGATTTCCGTCACCGCTCTCATTACGTTATGGTCTGCCTCCAAAGGAATTCGCGCCATAAGAGACGGTGTAGCTACCGTATACCGCGCCCAAGTGGAAAAAAATTTCTTCCGAAAAATTCTTTTGTCTTTCCTGCACACGGCAATTTTCATCATCCTGCTTATCGCACTTATCATACTTCTTCTCTTCGGAGACCAGCTGTTCAGGCTTCTCTCTCCTAAATTCACGGTTGTGATGAGATTTTACGAGCTGTTCAAATACCGAACGGGGATCATTTTCGCTGTTCTCGTGCTGTTTTTCGCTTTACTTTATCATACAGTAGGCAAGCACGGAGAAGCTGTAAACGGAAGTGTGAAAAGCCACCTCCCGGGAGCCTTCGTGGCCGCGGGCGGATGGGTACTTTTCTCCTTCTTTTATTCCCTGTATACCTTGTATTTTTCAAGGATGTCCTACATTTACGGAAGCCTCACCGCCATAATACTCCTTATGCTGTGGCTGTATTTTTGTATGATAATTCTTCTTTGCGGGGCGGAATTTAATAAGTATTGTGAGGCAAGGAAGCAGAGAGAGTAAAACAAAAATTGTGCAAAAAGGCTCATCTGTTAAGTTTTACTCCAACTTTTATTATAGAACCAACAAAAACAACCCCGTGTGGATTTCACACGGGGTTGTAGAAATATTAACTTACGCGAACTTCTTGTGGAAGTTTGTGATCATAGTAGCAGTCTCGGCTCTGGTTGCCTTATCCTGAGGTGCAAGATATGTCTGACCGTTCTTTGCCTTACCGTTGATGATGCCTGCAGCGTTTGCCCATGCGATGGCTTCTCTAAGGTCACCGTAGGTGCTGATAGTACCTTCATCGGGGAAGGTGCTGAGGTCTGCGCCTGCTTCCATTTCAAGTCCCTTATAATTCTTAAGGTATCTGTAAAGGAACGCCGCTACCTGCTCTCTTGTTACGTATCCGTTAGGATTAAACTTTGTAGCACTTGTTCCGGATGCGATTCCGTTCTCGTTTGCCCAGATTACTGCCTTTGCAAACCAATCCTTAGCCTTTACGTCTGTGAAGGTGGACTTGTACTCTACTTCAGGGCTGCCCTCGAGAGCGTACAGAAGCTGTACGATCATTGCACGGGTTGTCTTGGTGTTAGGCTCAAAGGTGGTCTTTGTGGAGTTTGTTCCGCTCATAAGGCCTGCCGCTCTTGCGTACTCAACAGAGTCGGTATACCATGTATCGGATACGTCAACAAAGCCGGGATTTTCCTTTGCTATCTTGTATGCAAGCTTTACGTCATCCTCGTCCATGATACCCTCGTAGAGAGCTACCTTGTTGATCTTGGTACCTGTCTGTACGGGAGCCATTTCTCCGTCCTTAGGAGTAGAGTAGTCCATAGATCCTACACCAAAGAGGATTCTTTCGCCCTTTACTGCTTCATCCTCTGCTTCAGGATCGTCACTGGCCTCGGAGTAAGAGGTTACAAGTCCGCCTTGACACTTATTATTGGAAAGGATCTTCTGGTCCTTACCCTCTGCATTAAGGTAAAGTGTGGTGGTAATACCGTCGTATACTACTACAGCATGATACCAAACGTTGCTCTGTACGGGAGCTGTAATAATAGTTCTGCCTGCCTCATCACTCTTGCGGCTGAGATACTGAGCGTAAACGACGAGGTTTCCGCCTTCCACCTTAAGACCGAAACGTGCACCGGTCCAAGCACCGCAGATCGCCTGCTCCCAAACTGTATTGGAAAGACAGAAATATGCCTCGATAGTATAACCGTTCCGGATTCTTCTGTAATCCGTACTAGTGAAATCGTAGCTGATACCGGTTGTGCCGAACTTAGTGTAGTTCATCACCTTCTGACCGATGGTGGCATCATCTTCTATCTTGGAGAGAACGTTGGTGTCAAGGATCATCTTGTGGCCCTGACCGTCCTTCTTGTTTCCATAGGAGAAGTCGATGTCAAATACAGGCTTTGCGGGGTAAGCGGGTGTGCCGTGGCCAACGTTTATAGTGCCGCTGTACACGATCGGCTCACTCTTTACGCCGTATCCGTTAGTAGCCCAGATCGTAAGGGTATAATCGGTATCCCAACCAAGGTTGTTGACCTTTACCGAAAAGGGAGTGCCGTCCTTGGAACTATGGCGGTAGTTAGGAACCTTAACGTAAGGATATTTCGTAGCGCTGTCGCTTCCGTTGGTTACAATGTTACCGTTTGCATCCTTAAGCTCAATGAAATAGAAGTCAATGGAATCCTTCGCGCTGCTTGTAGCGGGAGTTGCTTCGGGGAAGGTGATCACAACAGAGGAGTTGTTGCCAAGGTCCTCTACCGTGATCTGAGAAGCCGCATCCGCGGGGAAGGAGGGAGCCTGACAATCCTCAGAATATGTACCTGCCTTGTTTGCGGAGGTGTTGTAGTAATCTACGTCGTCAGGGTCAACGGTGAACACTTCGTCAAAGATGTATTCACCCTTCGCAATATCGAGAGCGCGAAGCTGAGCAGTACCGTCTGCCATTACGTCAACGAGAACTGCAGAGCAGTTAAGGTCATTGTCGTAATCCTTAACCGGGTCTTCTCTAACACCTGTGGTAGCATTGATGTTACCTTTCTGGTCACCGTAGTTGTTGCCGAGAGAGCCGGCACGAACCTGTGTAAATCCGTTGTTGTTCTGGATAATGAACTCACCCACGTCATTGATCCATGTGTGGCTGTGTCCGGTGAAGATAATGGTGCTTGGGTGGTCACGGAACTCCTGAAGGATCTCGTTAGGATAATATTCGTTTCTGTCCTTGTCACCGCTGATGATCTTGGCTACGTCCTTAGAGGGAGTTCTGTGGTGAGCGATAACGAGGATGGGTCCTGTATGTCCCTTAGCATCGATCTCTGCATAAGCCTGCTGAACGAAAGCAATTCTTCCGTCGTAGTTATTACCGATCTCTCTGGACTCGTCCTGTGTGGGACCGCGCTCCGGATAGGGGCTGAGAGCGATAACGGGTGTGCCGTTTATCCAGTAAAGAGCGCATGCGTCCATACCGGTGTTGCGCTTAAAGTCCTCGGGGCCAACCTCATTATTATTAGTAGAGTGACCAAAGTCATGGTTACCCATGGAAAGAATGGTAGCTCCTACCTTGTTACCGGTTGCGTTGGGGTTAGCAAAGGTGTTTGCAGACGTATTCTTATTGATGTTCTCCATGAGAGGTGCATACTCAGCGTCTGTGCCGTAGTGAGTAAGGTCACCGGCGATCATCAGCGCGTCAACGCCACCGATCTTCTCAGATGCATCGTATGTAGCCTGAAGCTTGTTGTAGGAATTGTAGTGGTCCATGTGGATGTCCGCACCGATAACGAAACGGGCAAGCACGTCGCTTCCCTTCTCTACGGAAGACCAATCAGACTTAGTAGGTCTCCATACCTTGGTTCCGTCCGGATTCTCGTCAAAGTCTGCACTTACGAACATTGCAAGTGTAGAAATGATCATCACGAACGCAAGAAGCAGGGATAAAAACTTTTTCATAACGTTCTCCTTGTGAAAATAAAATTGTTGTATTTGCCACGCAAATATCACTGTAGTCATTATAACAAAAAAACTAACAATTGTCAAGAAAAACAATAGAAGGCGAAGCATTTTATCCAAAAAAACTTCGCCTTTTATCATAATTTATTCGTTGGTCGAGGCGTTGTTTTCCCTCTGCTGAAGGATCTGATTTATCGCCGCGTTGTGCTGGTCGAGCGTCTCGCTGAAGATAGTTTCCGTATCGGAAGATACGAAATAGTGATAATTGGTTGTTGTGGGATTCAGCGCCGACAGGATCGCACTGTTACTGGGGTTTGCGATAGGTCCGGGCACGAGTCCCTTTTCCTTGTAAGAGTTGTAAGGGGAGTCGTTATTGTCAATATCCTCACCCGTTAAATCAGGACGAACGCCCGTCTCATGCTGAATTGCATATGCTATGGTTGCGTCACTCTCGAGATAGGGATAGTTGGCAGGATCCTTGAGTCTGTTGTGGAAAACGGAGGAGATATTTCCGTACTCTGCCGCGCTTCCTCCCTCCTTCTCGATAAGGGAAGCAAGAATGAGGATCTCATCCACCGTAAAGCCGAGTTCCTTCGCACGTTCCGCGTAGCTTTCAACGAAAACCTGCTCGAAACGCTTGAGAAGCTTGTTTACAACGGTCTCTTCGCTGGAGGCATTGTAGAACTGATAAGTATCGGGGAACAAATATCCGTCCAGGCGGTATATTCTGCCATCCTTGTCCCAGTCTTCTCCAAGCTCATCCACGAACCAATAGTCGAACTCATGGTTGTTGATGACTTCAACGTATTTTTCACGAGTTCCTATGCCCGTTTCAACGAGAAGATCGATGATCTCGTCGGTCGTAAAGCCCTCGGGAATGGTTACCCAAGAAATTCCGCTCGGCGGCTTAACTCTAAGTGCTTCAAGCAGATCGTCGTAGCTTGTCATGGGGGTAAGGGTGTGCTTTCCCGCAACGAATTCACCCGAGAAATCACCCTCTTTTGCGAGGAAGAGCCACTGGTAGTTGATGATCTTGTTATCGTGGAGAATTTCAGCCACCTGCTCAACGGTTGCGTTCTCGGGAATGGTGATTTCGACTAACTTATCCGACTTTACGAAGCCGTAGATATCGTTTGCGCCAAGGATAACCGCCGCTGAAATGATGATAGACACCACAAGGACAACGGTGATATATGCCATGCACTTTACAAGGCTGACAACGGTGTTTCCACCCTCGCCATATCCCGACTTGTCACGATGCTTCTTTTCTTTTTTAGCTTTTTTCTCTTCGGAAGTTTCCGGTTTCTTTGCCGCATCCATCTTACGGGTAGCATCGGTATCCCCCGACGGTGTAACAACGTCGTTGACGCGTGTAGCGTCGGTATCCGCGGGAGCGGAGGACGTTACGCTGTTGATTCTCGTGGCGTCATCAATAGGTCTCTGCACACGACGGGGAGACTGACCTGCAGGCACTCCCTCCACTCTCGGTCTCTCGGTACCACCGAGGTTTGCTCTCTCTACTCTCATCTGCGGATTCTGAGGCTGTCTCGAAGTCCCACCGTTCTGGGGAGCTCTTGCAAACGTTCCGTTTTGGGGAGATGCAGGACGGTTCTGTATAGGACGGCTTTGAGCAGGTGTCTGTTGGACCCTCTGCTGAGGAGGTGTACCTGTGGGACGTCTCTGAGGATTATTCGTCGGATTTTGGGAGGCTTCGCGAAGTCTTGCTTCACGGATATCTCCGTTATTTTTGTTATCCATATTTATCTCCAATTCTGTCTTTTAGGCTTAAACAAGAAAGACGGTTATTATTATGTAGATCACCGCCAAGAAAAGGAAGGACGGTGAAAACAGTGACTTGGTCATGGATGAAAAGAATCTGCTTTTTTTCCTCGGCAGGTAGTCCGAAGGAGCATTTTCCGCGGCGTACCCTTTATAAACAGCGGCACACTCAAAGGAAAGGAAAGCAGCTGAAAGAAGGGCTACAAGCGCTAAGATTATCACAAAAAGCACAGCGCTGATATTCTGCTTTTCCGCAAGGTAAAGAATGTAATTTTCAAAGAAAAGCACGATCACATTGTACACTGTATGGACAAGCATTGCAGCCGTAACGGACTTAGTCGCGTATGTCACCACTGAAAGGATTACTCCGCAAAAGAAGTAGGAGGGCAGTCGGTACACGCTGAAGTGGCACATTGCGAACATCAAAGAGCTCATTACCACAGCGCAAGGGATGTTAAGACTTGTATATTCTGTAAGCACAACCCCACGGAAGAGGAATTCTTCAATTATTGCAGGAAGAAGCGCAAAGGCGAGAACAAGGTACAGTCCGTCGAACACTCCCGAATTCATAGCGAAGGCAGCATATTCCGAAGCCGAGGACGCCGCCATCTCCGCAGGAGCTATCATGCTCATGAAATAGTCGATAGTTCCGCTGCCACAGACCATGAGGACCACCGCCGCCAGCATAAGAAGTATGGTCTGAGGGGAGGGCAGCCTGAGTCTGAGGGAAGAAGTATAGCCTGTACCCTTAAGAGTGCAGAAAATAAGGGTGGGAGTAGCAAAAACGATAAGCTGAATTATAACTACGGACAGATAGGGGTTGTCATTCATACCGAAAATTTCGGGAGGAAGCAGATTGAACACCGCAGTCAGTCCGAAGACCGCAATAAGGAGTATGGGGGTCAAAACGGTTGGTTTATTCTTCATAGGTTTATTTTGCCTTTCATCAGAGCGTGGGGCATTTTACTTTTTGACGCTTTTTACCCCGTTTTCGGTCAAAAGAATGTCACAGGACACGTCGTATCTTCCTCTTGGGACTGTGGGGACTATATAGTCGCTGTAGATCACGCCGATCTTGCTTCCCGAAAAGTCGGAAAGGTATCTGTCGTAGAAGCCCTTGCCGTAACCAAGTCTGAATCCCTGCTTATCGTAGAGAAGTCCGGGAACGAAGCACACAGCACTTCCCTTTTCCTCTGTCGGATCGTAAACGGGGGCGTCGGGAGAAGGCTCTCTGATACCGTAGGAATCTACAGTCAGCTCCTCAAGGGAGGAAACGATGTGATATTTCATTGTGTGAGTGGTCTTGTCGCAACGAGGGAAGGCTACTTTTTTGCCATTCTCCCACGCAAGATTAGCGAGGGGAGTAACTTCGATCTCGTTAGCCGTTTCGGCGTAAAGAAGCACGAACTCCGCATATTTGAAGCTGACAAGCCCTGCGGCGTATTTACATATACTCTCGTCACGGTGCTTTTTGACTTCCTCGTCCATCTGAGCGCGATGAGCCAGGTAGGTCTCTCTGAGTTCGTCCTTTTCTCTTTTTATAGAGTTCATAATAAGTCTCCTCTCTTATGGGTAACGTTGAGCTTTGGGGAATAAAGCTCAGTCTTTTACGGCACGGATAGTGTTCTCAAGAGCCACTCTTGCCTCTGCCCCGCGAAGTCTTTCAACTATCTCAAGTGCAAAGGGGAGCGCCGTGCCCATGCATTTTGACGTAATGAATCTGCCGTCTGTAACGACATCGCAACCTTCTGCGATAGCGGCACCCCTCAGAGTTTCCTCAAAGCCGGGATAGCAAACTGCACGTCTGCCCTCAAGATATCCACGCTTGCCAAGGATCATAGGTGCGGCACAGATAGCGGCAACATATCCACCGCCCTCCAGGGCGGCTTTTA